>CAWVWS010000121.1:0-9428 GCA_963933905.1 uncultured Sulfitobacter sp. | reverse complement strand
GCCCCTGACCGCTTCCCCGATCGCATCCCTCAACACGCCACCAAAACCCCCGCCGCCGACATGCCCCTGCTGGCTTCCCGCGCCCCGACCTACGCCCACCACCTGATCTTCACCTACTCCCACGAGATCGACCTCGCGCTGTGCGCCGCCCTCCTCAAACGCGGCGCGGCCAGCATCGGCCTCATCGGCTCGGAGACGAAATGGGCGCGGTTTTCCAAGCGTCTGCGCGACATGAACCTCGATCCGATGCCCATAATCTGCCCAATCGGGGATAAATCCCTTGGCAAACACCCCGATCAGATTGCACATGGAACCGTCCGCGCATTACTCTGCGACTCCCAAGCCAAGGTTTCCTGATGACCCAACCGCTGCTGTCCCTGTCTGCCCTGACCAAAGCCTACCCTGGCGTGGTCGCCAATGATTCCGTCTCGCTGGAGATTGGCACAGGGCAAGTCCACGCCCTCTTGGGTGAAAACGGCGCGGGCAAATCAACATTGGTCAAAATGATATACGGCCTCGTCAAACCCGACACAGGCACGATGCAGATGAACGGCGTACCCTTCACCCTGTCCGAGCCTCGCGCCGCCCGTGCCGCAGGTGTCGGCATGGTGTTCCAGCACTTCTCCCTCTTTGACGCAATGACAGTCGCCGAAAACATCGCCCTCGGCATGGAGAACGCCCCCAAGATCGGCGCCCTCTCAGCCCGGATCACGCAAGTCTCCGAAGCCTATGGCCTGCCGCTGTCGCCCGACCGCATCGTAGGCGACCTCTCCGCAGGCGAACGCCAGCGCGTCGAGATTATCCGCTGCCTGCTGCAAGAACCCAAACTGCTGATTATGGATGAGCCGACTTCGGTCCTCACCCCGCAAGAAGTCGAAATCCTGTTCAAAACCCTGCGCAAACTCAGCGCGGAAGGCACCGCAATCCTCTACATCTCTCACAAACTCGAAGAGATCAGAACGCTCTGCGATCACGCCACCATTCTGCGACTAGGCAAAGTCGTTGGCGAATGCACGCCCCGCGATACAACTGCGCGCGAGATGGCGGAGATGATGGTCGGCAAGCTGCTGCAAACCCCCACCCGCGCGGGCCAGACCGCAGGCGACACTGTCCTCACCCTCACAAACCTCAGCGCCCCTGCGCCCAACGCCTTCGGCATGGCGCTCAAGGATATCTCACTTGATCTGCGCAGCGGCGAAATCCTCGGCATTGGCGGTGTTGCAGGCAACGGACAGGACGAACTACTCGCCGCCCTCTCGGGCGAGCGCCCCGTGGCACGCGGTATGATCAGCTACAAAGGCACCGATATCGGCCCCCACGGCCCAACGCCACGGCGAAAGGCAGGTCTGCTCGCCGCCCCGGAAGAGCGCATGGGCCACGCCGCCGCGCCCGATATGTCCCTCACCGAAAACGCGATGCTGACAGGGGCCGCCCGCATGGAGCTGGACAAAGGCGGCTTTCTCGACTGGCCCGCCGCCCGCACATTCGCCGAAAAAGTCATTGCAAAATTCGACGTCCGCACGCCCAGCGCCGCCTCCGCTGCACGGTCCCTCTCCGGCGGCAACCTGCAAAAATTCGTCATCGGCCGCGAAGTCATGCAAGACCCCGACGTCTTTGTCGTGAACCAGCCCACATGGGGCGTCGATGCCTCCGCCGCTGCCGACATCCGCCAAGCACTGCTTGATCTCGCGAAAAACGGTGCCGCCCTTATCGTCATATCCCAAGACCTCGACGAGCTGATGGAAATCTCCGACCGCTTTGCCGCGCTGAATGAGGGGCGCCTCACCGCACCGCGTCCCGCACAGGGGATCACAGTAGAAGAGATTGGCCTGATGATGGGTGGCGCTCATGATATGGAGGTGGCGCATGTTTGAGGCTGCGGGATTTGAGTTTAAAGGCCAAATGAAGATAAGCCTTGTCGGAGGGAGCATCGCATGATCGCCCTCGTCAAACGCCCCGAGGCAAGTCGCGCCTTCTCGCTCGCGGCCCCTTTGCTCGCGGTTCTGGCGACGATGGCTTTTGGCGGGCTGCTGTTTATGGCCCTCGGCAAGGACCCGTTCGAAGCGATCCGTACGATTTTCTGGGAGCCACTGTTTGGCGAATTTGCTTTCTTCTACCGCCCCCAACTGCTGATAAAAGGCGCGCCTTTGGTCCTCATCGCAATTGGTTTGAGCCTCGGGTTCAAGGCGGGCATCTGGAACATCGGCGCAGAGGGCCAGTACATCATGGGCGCACTGTTCGGCGCGGGCGTGGGGCTTGCCTTTTACCCGATGGAGAGCGCATTCATCTTCCCGCTCATGGTGATCTCAGGGGCGTTCGGCGGCTGGCTCTGGGCGATGATCCCCGCTGTCCTGCGCGTAAAATTCGGCACCAACGAAATCCTTGTGTCGCTCATGCTGGTTTATGTGGCCGAGCAGTTTCTGGCCTCCATGTCGCTGGGTCTGCTCAAAAACCCTGAAGGGTTCGGCTTTCCCGGATCGCGCAACCTCCAGCAATACGCCAGCGCCCATAACGCCGACCTGATCGCAGGATCGGGCATGCATTGGGGTGTGGTTGCGGCCTTCATTGCCGTGATCTTTGCCTATGTCCTGCTGGCGCGTCACCGCCTTGGCTTTGCCATTCGCGTCACAGGGGATGCTCCCCGCGCTGCCGCTTTTTCAGGCGTGAACCCCGCACGGCTTGTGCTGTTTTGTCTGGGCATGTCAGGACTGCTGGCAGGTCTCGCAGGCATGTTCGAAGTCTCCGGCCCCGCTGGCCAAGTCACCATCGACTTCAACGTAGGTTACGGCTTTACGGCGATCATCGTCGCGTTTCTGGGCCGCTTGCATCCCGTCGGTATCCTGCTTGCTGGCGGCCTCATGGCGCTCACCTATATTGGCGGCGACATTGCCCAATCGAAAATGGGCCTGCCCGCCGCCGCCATTCAGGTATTCCAGGGGATGCTGCTGTTCTTCCTGCTCGCCTTTGATCTCTTTACAAACTACCGGCTGAAATTTGGCCGTACAGAGGTGGCGTAATGGACCTGTCCGCAATCAATCCGATCCTGTTCATCGCAGGCTTCTTCGTCGCGGCGACCCCGCTCATCTTTGCCGCCATTGGCGAATTGGTGGTCGAGAAGACGGGCGTGCTCAACCTCGGGGTTGAGGGCATGATGATCATGGGTGCGATCTGCGGCTTCGCCACCGCGGTCGAGACAGGCTCACCCCTGCTGGGGTTTGTGGCCGCTGCCGTGGGGGGGGCGGTTCTCAGCTTGCTGTTCGCCTTCTTGACCCAAGTCATGCTTGCCAATCAGGTCGCCTCTGGCCTTGCCCTCACCCTTTTCGGCCTCGGCTTTTCCGCGCTGCTGGGGCAAAGCTATGTGGGCATCAAACCGCCACGCTTGGGCGATGTGAACTTCGGCCCGCTCGCCGATATTCCCGTTATTGGGCCGATCCTGCTCAGCCATGATATCATCGTCTATCTCGGGCTTGCCCTCGTCGTCGCCGTCTGGGCCATGCTGAAATTTACGCGGCTCGGCCTGACCCTGCGCGCCGTGGGCGAAAACCACGATGCCGCCCATGCGCTGGGGTTCAAGGTAAAGCGTATCCGCACACTGGCCATCATGTTCGGGGGTGCCTGCGCAGGGGTTGGTGGCGCCTACATCAGCCTCATTCGCGTGCCACAATGGACCGAAGGCATGACCGCTGGCATCGGCTGGATCGCACTCGCGTTGGTGGTATTCGCCTCATGGCGGCCCCTGCGCGTGCTGGCGGGTGCCTATCTTTTTGGCGGTCTGGTGCAATTACAGCTGAATCTTCAAGGCGCAGGCGTTGCCATTCCCGTCGAATATCTGGCAATGTCGCCCTACGTCATAACCATTATCGTCCTTGTGTTTCTGTCGCGCTCGCGCAGCGCCGCACCAGGATCACTGGGACGCATTTTCCACGCCTCGTCCTGAGGCATCTACTTGATCAACACTCTGGGGAGACCTCTCACATGACATTCACCAAACGCGCCGCGGCCAAGCTGCTGCTCAGCACCGCACTCGTCGCATCCATGGGCACAACCGCCTTTGCCGACGGCCACGCAAAAACAAAAGTAGGCTTCGTCTACGTTGGCCCCATCGGCGACGGTGGCTGGACCTACGAGCACGACAAAGGCCGCCTTGCCGTTGAAGCCGAATTCGGCGACAGCGTTGAGACTGTATACGTAGAGAGCGTGGCAGAAGGCCCCGATTCCGAGCGTGTGATGACCCAGATGGCGCTTGACGGCGCGGACCTGATCTTCACCACGTCCTTCGGCTACATGGACCCGACCATCAATGTCGCAGCCAAGTTTCCAGACGTAAAGTTCGAGCACGCCACAGGCTACAAACGCGCCGACAACGTCTCCACCTACTCCGCACGCTTCTATGAAGGTCGCGCCATTCAGGGCCACATCGCGGGCTCCATGACCAAATCCAACATCGTGGGCTACATCGGTTCCTATCCGATCCCCGAAGTGATCCGCGGCATCAACTCTGCCTTCATCCACGCGCGCAAAGTAAACCCTGACGTCCAGTTCAAAATCGTCTGGGCCTACACATGGTTCGACCCCGCAAAAGAAGCGGACGCCGCCAAGGTCCTGATCGAGCAAGGCGCTGACGTGGTTCTGCAACACACAGACTCCACCGCACCACAGGCCGCAGCCCAAGAAGCAGGCAACGTCATCACATTCGGCCAAGCGTCTGACATGGGCCAATACGCCCCGTTCCCGCGCGTCTCGTCGATCATTGACGACTGGGCACCCTACTACATCGCCCGTACCAAAGCAGTCATGGACGGCACATGGTCCTCAACAGACACATGGGACGGTATCGGCGCAGGCATGGTCGGCATCGGTGAAATCTCCGACGCAGTTCCCGCAGACGTAAAAGAGCAGGCACTGGCGCTCAAAGCATCCCTCGCCGACGGCTCCTACCACGCCTTCACAGGTCCCCTGAACAAGCAGGACGGCACACCGTTCCTCGCCGATGGCGAGACAGCAGATGACGGCACATTGGCCGGCATGAACTTCTACGTTGAAGGCATCGAGGGCGAAATCCCGCAGTAAGCTGGACTAGTTTGGAATAACAGAAGGCCCTGCCAAATCGGCGGGGCGTTTTTTATTGCACAGCCTCAAACGGGCGGCACCGCTCTGCGCCGCACCGTAATCAGCAAACCCACCGTCAACAAAACAATCGCCATGATACTGGTCAGGCTGAACGCTTCGCCCAAGATCAAGAATCCCAACAATGCCCCGCCCCCCGGAACCGCCGCTAGGATCGCCGAGGTATTGGCCGTCCCGATAGACCGCGACGCATGCGCAATAAACAACAACCCGATCAGGTTCGGCACAAACCCCTGATAGACCGCCTGCAACAACAGCGGCCCCATAGGCGCCTCCGCCAATCCCGAAGGCAGCCAGATCGCCCAGATCGGCAGATAAATCACCACATTCACAATCGTCCCACAGAAAATAATCTGCATCGCCCCAAGCTGCCAACGCTCCGACAGGATCACATAGGTCGCGAAAAACAACGCGCCCACGATAAACAGCGAATCGCCAATCCACGTATCCGCATCGCTCGCGACACTGCCATCCCACGCAAGGACAATGGCCGAAATCAGGATCAGCACCGCGCCCACGCCCTGCCGCATACTAGGGCTGCTACGAAACAGCATGAACCCGAACAGGATACTGATGAGCGGCAAAACCCCGTTCATGAAAATCCCGCCGTGGGCCGCAGGCGCATACAGAAATGCCGAAAAGACCGCGAGGATATAGACAGGCCCCAAGATGAACGACAGCACCGCAATCTGGACAAGGCGCAGCCCCCGCCACGGCTTGTAATAAAGGCACAAGGGCAGCGCGATGATCGAGGCCAAGCCATAGCGCATCGCTGCCAGATCATAGACCGTCAGCCCGCTGCCCTGCGCCACGCGGCTCACGATCAGCCAGAAGGACCAGACAAATACGATGCTCCACGCAGCGGCAAAACCTGTGACAGTGGGGGATGGACGACTGAACATAGGACTTGCCCCAAATAATACCGATGGGAAAGCACCCACCCTCTCTCAGTATGGACTGAACTGTACAGAAACAAGCACCTACAGCTTGAGCTGTCCTGCTTCACCCCGCCGGATAACTCCCGTCAGGCCCATGCACTTCCGTCCCCTCCAACCCCGGCGAAAACACACAGATCAGGTGCAGCGCTTCACCTCCCTCAGGCACGCGCACCTCATGCAGGTCGTGGCTGTCAGGCGCATAAAGCACGCCAGCCGAGATCGCATGCACCTTGCCAGAGGCAAGTTCCACAGCTTCGCCTGCACCCCCAATGC
Source organism: uncultured Sulfitobacter sp. (assembly GCA_963933905.1). Lineage (GTDB taxonomy): Bacteria > Pseudomonadota > Alphaproteobacteria > Rhodobacterales > Rhodobacteraceae > Sulfitobacter. The sequence goes on along the minus strand of CAWVWS010000121.1, from coordinate 3,090 downwards.
AGTAACACGCCTCAATGTGATGCTTGTACTGCAAGCGCAGCACCGCGCCAGGCAGCACACGCGTTTCCGTCATCGAAAACCCCATCCCGTCAGAGCGCACGAGCAGGCGCAAACTTGTCCAGCCCTCGCCGCTGGCATCCCGTGCCGTACCCTGCAACTCCGCCCTATCCGCAATAATCATCGCCACTCTCCCGTTACGTCACGCCCACATTGCCCCGCTTTGCAGACCCACACAAACCCCCTAAGCTCTGCTCATGATAAAACTCCATCACCTCAACAGGTCCCGCTCGCTCCGCATTCTCTGGCTCTTGGAAGAGATCGGCACACCCTATGAATTCGTGGTTCACCAACGCGATGAGAAGACCAATCTCGCCCCGCCAGAACTGCTGGCACTTCACCCCTTGGGTAAATCACCCATGATCGAGATGGACGGCGAGACTATCATCGAGAGTGCCGCCATCACCGAAATCCTCTGTGCCAAATATGCGCCCCAGATGATCCCCAAGGCTGGCACCCCCGCCCATATCCGCCACCTTGAGGCGATGCACTTTGCCGAAGGGTCCGCCATGACACCCGTTCTGCTCAATCTCTACGTGAGCAAACTGGGCGAGGCTGGCGCGCCTCTGCACCCGCGCATCCAGTCCGAACTCGACAACCACTTCGCTTATATGGAAAGCATCCTGCGCCCCTCGGGTCACTTCGTTCTCGACGACCTGAGCGCCGCCGACATCATGCTCAGCTTTCCCGCCCAGATCGCCATGCGTCTTGAGCGCCGCGCAAAATATCCCAAGCTCGCGGCTTTCGTAGACGCAATAGAGGCGCGCCCCGCCTACCAGCGTGCCGTGGACAAAGGCGGCGTTTAACACCCGCTTAACCTTTGCCAGCGTCCGCCCAGTTAACCACCCCCCGATGCCCGAATGGCGCACAGGGGGGTGTACAGGGAGTGTACGGAAAATGTACGCATGACACCCCCGCCAAAACCCATAAAACAAGATCGTTAATCCACGACTCGGCACGCGGCCTCTGATCTGCCCGTTCTCCGTTGCGCCCCCGCCCCCTCCGTGCCAGAAATTCGGGCGACAGCGCATCATTCAAGGCAGACCAATATGACCGACATCCTCATCATCGGCGGTGGCATCGCAGGCCTCTCCGCCGCCGCCCACCTCAGTGCTGACGCCCAAGTTACCGTCTTGGAAATGGAGAGCGCCACAGGCTACCACACCTCCGGTCGCTCCGCCGCATTGATTGAGGAAAACTACGGCGCGCCTTCGGTCCAAGCGCTCAACCGCGCCAGCATGGAGTACTTCCAGCAAGGTGGATACCTGACCCAACGCGGCCTACTCGTCGTGGCCAAAGCGACCGAGAAAGACGCCTTCAAAGCGGACGTTGCAAACATGGGTGTGCATCCCATCACCCCCGCAGAAGCGATTGATTTTGTTCCAATTCTCGACCCCGCCCAAGTTGCCCTCGCCGCCTATCACGCCCCTGCCTTCGACATCGACACCGACCGCTTAATGCAGGATTTCATCCGCACCATCCGCGCCAATGGCGGCCATGTCATCACCGATGCCACCGTAACCCAAATCCGTCAGGACAGCCACGGCTGGCACGTCACGGCAGGGGCCGAATACACCGCCAAAACCCTCGTGAACGCCGCTGGCGCTTGGGCCGATCTGATCGCAGGAATCGCTGGTGTCACCCCACTCGGCATCGTCCCCCATCGCCGCTCCATGGCCCGCCTTGCCGCACCGGGCGGCCATGAGACCTCATGCTGGCCCATGTTCTTTGGCGTCAACGAGAGCTGGTACGCCAAGCCAGACGCAGGCGCGCTCCTTGTCTCTCCCGCCGAGGAAGTAGCCACCCACCCCCACGACGCCTACGCCGACGATATGACCCTCGCTGAAGGCCTTGATCGCTATGAAAATATGGTGGTTGAGCCTGTCACACGCCCCATCGCAACATGGGCAGGATTGCGTAGTTTTGCCCCCGATCGCACCCTCGTTCTGGGCCGCGATCCTGAAGTTCCAGAGTTCGTCTGGTGCGCAGGCCAAGGGGGTTACGGCTTCCAAACCTCCCCCGCTGCATCCGCGCTTGTCGCCGATCTGGTCACAGGCCGCACACCGTCGCTCGACGCGGTCTCTGTCGCCGCCCTGCGCCCCGACCGCCTGCGCCCATGAGCGCCCTGCCCCCCAACGCCAGCATCGCTACTCCCTCCGAGGGGGCCAAGCTTTTCGCCCCCTCCGCCGAGCGTAACCTGCCCGTCATCACGGCCTTCCTTAGCGAAGTCGCACCACCTCAAGGGCGCGCACTTGAGATCGCCTCGGGCACAGGCCAACACATCGTAGCACTCGCCACAGCCCTCCCCAATATCGACTGGTTCCCCTCCGAAATTGCCCCTGAACGCATGGCCAGCATCAACGCCTATGCGGCCTCTGCACAGCTCTCCAACATACACACCGCCATTGCATTAGACGCCACAAAACAAGGGTGGTCAGCGCTGCACGCGCCCTTCGACCTCATCCATCTTGGCAACCTGCTGCACCTAATCTCACAACCCGCAGCCCATACACTCTTGACCGAAGCCTCACTTGCCCTGCCCCCGAAAGGCACCCTCACTCTCTACGGTCCCTTCATGCGCAATGGCGCGCTCACCTCCGATGGCGATGCGCAGTTTCACACCGAGCTGTCCACCGCCAACCCCGCCATCGGTTACAAGGACGACCAATGGATCAATGAGGTGCTGACATCCGCGGGCCTAAGCCTTAGCGTAAGGGAAATGCCCGCCAACAACCTTGCCTTTATTGCGAAACGGACACCGACGTGAACCTGCGCGCTACCTTCTCGATCCTGCTGATTTTCCTGCTCACTGCCTGTGGCGGCTCGGACAATAGTGGCCCTGTGATCCCCGTCGGCGCGCCTGTCGCCCCCAACTTTGATGATGCAAAACCCTTTGATTTCAAAGGGCAACGCCCCACCAGTTTTCCTGTTCACGGCATCGACGCCGCACGGTTTCAAAAAGCATCAACTGGTCCAACGCACGCTGCAACGGCGTAAACTTCGCCTTCATCAAAGCGACCGAAGGCGGCGATC
>CAWVWS010000120.1:0-9456 GCA_963933905.1 uncultured Sulfitobacter sp. | reverse complement strand
ATAGTCGTGGATATGGGCCACCGTGGCGTTCGGGTCCGCGCTGGCCCGTCCGCCAGCACCGGGTCTAAAGAAGATGCTCATGCTATTGTCCTGCAATATGGTTGGACAAGTAGCTATGGGCATAATGCTACGAAAATATGGCGAAACTTTCGCTAACTATCTCGCATTTATGGTGAATATTATGCGATGTGCTGGATCGCGGTGAAGCCTTCAAATGTCGGTGTGCCTTCATAGAGTTTGGCCGTCTCTTTCGCGCCTTTGTGCGCACTTCGGAATGCGTCACTTTTGGTCCACCCGCGAAAGGCGTCTTCCGAGGACCATACTGTGTGGGAGGCATAGATAATCCTGCCGTCTACTTCGGGGCCCTTGAGCATGTGAAACTCGACAAATCCTTCCATCTCTTTGAGGTGGCTGTCGCGGCCCAGCCACAGGGCCTCGAATGCTTCGGCATTGTCGGTGGTAACGGTAAAACGGTTCATAGCCAGATACATCGCAGTGTCCTTATGTGAGGGGCAGAATGGGCGATTGTGGGGGCAACCTGCGAAGCATGCAATTGCTCTTGGCGATATGCGGGCGCTTTGGGGAAGGCGCGCGGATCACGCCCAATCGAAAATCGCTCCCGTACGGTGCTCCAGATACACCCTTGGTTGGAGGGCAGTTGGCACTCTCGACTTTGTGGCATTTTGCCGTGCCACTTTGATGAGGGCGTCAAAAGAGGTTACGGGCAGGCCCGCTTGTTCCAGCGCTGTCGCAAGGTCCTGTCGGGCAGGGTTCACAGCGATGCCGTGATCGCTCACCAGCACATCGACATCCTCGCCTGCGGTAGTGACGCATCTGGCATGCTCCACCAGCTTGGCATAGCCGCCAGCGGTGAGGCCCGTAGTGACAATCGTCAAGGTGGCACCCTGTGCGGCGTCAGGATGCCCGCCCGGACCGCCGATCAGCTTTCCATTGCCGCCGATGGTTACGTTCACATTGAATGCGCGGTCGATCTCCACCGCTCCCAACACCATAACCGACAATCCTTCAACGATGGCATCGGGGTTGAGGGGATTGGCGTAGTCCGAGGCGCTCATCGCATGATGATCGGGGTTGGTGCAGGAGGAGGCGACAGCAGCGCCGTCAAAACATTGCACATCATGGATACGCTCGAACAGTCCTGCCTGTTGTAGGGCAACGTGCGCCCCTGTGATTCCGCCAGAAATGAAGCTGCCGCGCACGCCTGCCTGCGCCATAGCGGACCCGATGAACGGCACTGCGGACAGCGAATAGCCGCCCGCCCCTGTTTGCAGGGACATCCCGTCGCGCATCAGCCCTGCAGCGGCAATGACTTCAGCCACCAGACTGCCAATCTGCTTCGCTTCGGGGGTCTGCGCTGGCAGGGTTGTATCGCTGGCGATGCCGCTCACGTCACCGGGGTGAGGGAATGGGATAACCGCATCAACATAGTCTGGCGGTATGTCGATGTGGGGCAGGGGGTCATGGGTAATCTGATGCGCGCAGACGACCGTATGAGTGGCATAAGCCGCATCTACCATCGCATAGCCCAGCGGGCCGCACGGCACCGCACCAGCCCGTCCGGTACAGGCACCCTGCACAGTCGCCAGCGATGCACCAACAAAGGCGACATCCACTTTGAGTTCGCCAGTGCACAAGGCGCGCGCGCGGCCACCATGGCTTTGCAGTAGCGTGGGAGTGCGCAAGTCGCCTGACAGCATCGCATCTGCAACGGGACCTTTGGCGTAATCCGTCACAACATCGCCGATTACACCACTGCGAATGTGGTCTGCTAATGGCGCATGGACGGGAAACAACGAGCTTGGGGCAATGGTCAGGCCGCGCAGGCCGCGCCTTGCCGCTTCTGCCAGAACCGCGTTCATCAGGCGATCCCCATTGCGGTAGTGGTGGTGGAAGGACAGCACCGCCCCGTCCCCGATGCTAAATGCGTCGAAGGCTGCTGCAAGATGAGGCAGATGTTTGTCCGCAACCAATGATGCGCCGCGCGGGGGCAGCATAGCGCACTGATCCGATGACGTTTGGTCAACGTTGCCGATTGCGGTGGGTACTGGCCAAGTTATCACCGCCATGCGCCCGCTCCGAGTGTCCTGTGTCATCGCTTAAAGCTTTCCAATCTATGCCGTTCAAAAAACAGCTGTGGCTTGCATCGCCAGACGCCCCTGTGGCGTCGCAGCGGCGAGGGCAACAGTATCGCCATCTTGCTTTGCGTTGAGGGTAAATGTTGCACCGTCAAAGATCGGACTTGCTGCGCGAAACTCGAAACTGCGCGGCGGGGTACCGACCGCGACGCGCTGGGCCATGTCGATGAGCATTGTCGCAATCAAAGGGCCGTGAACCACAAGGCCTGCGTGCCCTTCAACCTGACGGGCATAGTCGCGATCATAATGGATGCGGTGGCCATTGAATGTGAGCGCGGAATAGCGAAACAGCATCACTTCGGTGGGCACGACTTCTTCGACATGATCCCACCCCTCGCCGATGAGCAGGGTCAGGGCTGGCGTGGTCCCTTCGGAGGGGTCCTCACGGTAGACGATGTCATGCTCTTCCCAAAACGCGGGCGTGCCTGCACTCCTCACCTCGTGGCGCACAGTGACAAAGCAGAGAGCGCCGGAGCGACCAGTCTTGAGCGCCACGTCCTTGATCGTTGAACATTTTTCGACCTGTGCGCCCAGTTTCAATGGGGCGCTAAAACCAAAGCGCCCTCCTGCCCACATGCGGCGCGGCAAAGCCACAGGCGGAAGAAACCCGCCACGCGCGGGATGCCCGTCACGCCCCAAGGCGCTCAGCGGGGCGGAGCGTAGAAAATAAAGCCAATGCCACAGCGGCGGCAGCGCATCGCCAAGCGTGAGGGCAGGCGCACGGTCAAGGGTCATTTCCATCAAGTTCGCGGGCCCCAAGTGTAGTATATCGTGCAAAATTTCCTGCTTACCGATCCACTGGCGCAAAATATCGGGGTCTTTTGTAGGCTGCATAAACACTCCTGCGGCGGGTTCATGGTGCAATGTCAAACGGCCCGCGCCCCGCGTCAAGCTGTCGTTATGCGCAGATATCTCCTGCCCTTTCTCCCGCCGCGCACTAGGTTTGACAAAAAGACCTCCAGCAGAGTGCAGATAGACCCGTGACTAACACCGAATTTCCCGAACCGATTGACGCTGTAATCACATGGGTCGATGGCACCTGTGACGCCCACCGTGCGCGCCGTGCGCAATTTATGGAGCAGACAGACACGACACTGAACGAGAACGCGCGTAATCCGCACCGCTGGGAATCCAGTGACGAAATATATTTTTGCCTGCAATCGATCCACAACAATGCTCCGTGGCTGCGGTATATCTGGATTGTGGTGGAACAAGACGGGCCCGACCTCGGTCCCTTGCCAGAGGTGTTGCAGTCAAAAGTGCGCATTGCCGCGCATGCCGAAATCTTCAGAGGCTACGAGGATGTCCTGCCGACTTTTAATTCGCTGGCAATTGAAAGCGTGATGTGGCGGATCGAGGGACTGAGCGAGCGGTTCTTGTATTTCAATGACGATGTTTTTCTGACGACAAGGATCGAGCCAGCCGATATGTTCCAAGGCGATCGACCTGTTTTGCGCGGCACATGGCGGGACTATGCTGCGCTGGCGGATGACGCCCAAGCCCGCGATGATCCCGCGCTGTTCAACCACTTCATGCAACTCAACGCAGCAGCGCTGTGTGGTGTGGATGCGGGGCGGGTGTTTGCAGCGGCGCATGTCGTGCATCCTTTTCGGCGCAGCGTTATGGCACATCTTTTTGACGTTCACCGCGAGAGCTTTGAGGCCAATATTGCCCACCGTTTCCGCGATATAAGCCAGTTTTTGCCCCAAGGCGCACACAATCACCACTGCATTGCCACGGAACAGGCAGTGATAGCACAGGAGGTGGACCATCTACATATCAAGAGCGGTCAGGGAAACGGGGGGGCTCCCCATTCTGTGCGCAGCCTTTTACAGCCTGAAGCCTTGGCAGGTATCAGATTCCTATGCGTCAACGATCTGCCCCAGCTTGAAAAACTGGTGCCGGATGCCCGTGCGTTGATTAATGCCGCGATTGGTGGCGGCGTCGATATGCGTACCTCAGCCGCCTAGGGGGAGACGTGCGAAGGCATGAAACATCCCGTCAACATCTTCGCCAGCGACCGTTAAGGCGCCAATCACAAATGGTGTCGGTAGTACCGGTGCAAAATATGCGGCTGCCGTTGGCAAGACTTCGTTGGCGTTTTTCACAGGACTGGTAAGTGTGATGTGAAAATTGAAGTCCTCCATCACATGCGGATACCCCCAGCGGGCCAAGTTGCGCCCTTGGGACGGCGTCAGATGCCCCTGACGGCGGCGGTTGGTCTCCTCGGAGGTAGGGGCCGCGCGAAACGGGTCAAGTTGCGCGACCACCTGCGCTGCCATTGCATTGAGGGCGGTTTGATCCCCCTCAACAGTAAGGGCCAGAAAGTGCCCGATCTGGCTTACCCGCAAGCCTGTGAGCGCAACCAGAGGAAGGCCTTTCACGATTTCGCTGGCAGCTTCTATAAACTCCTCGGGGCGGGAGCCATCTGCGAGGGTCATAGGCGGTTTGATCGTTGCATGCATTCCGTATTTGCGGGGGCGCTTGGTGAGCGCGGCCAGATTCAAGCCGTCGATGCGCGGATGCGGGACGCGGCAGCCTTGTGAGATGTCCCATCCCAGCCACGCAGATCCCATTTCGGCCAAGGCCCCCTCAGGCGTAAAATAGATCGCAAAACGGCGGTACATCAGGCTGCTGTGAACTCGTCAAACGCCTCAAGCGCCTTGGCGCTATAGGCAATCGATGGACCCCCGCCCATATAGCCAATCATTTCCAGCGCTTCGCACAGCTCTTCACGGGTGGTCTCTAGGCGGACCAGTGATTTAACGTGAAACCCGATGCAACTGTCACAGCGGGTCGAGATGCCGATGCCAAGTGCTATGAACTCTTTGGTTTTCTCGTCCAGTGCACCGTTCTTCTTGGCGGCCTTGCCCATGGTGTTGAAACCCTCGAACATCTTGGGTGTCTGCGCCTGCAAGGTGCCGATACGGCCCATTGTCTCGTCTAGAAATTTGTTCCAGCTCATATGTTTATCCTTTTTTAGCGGCTCTCGTCCGCGCCCATTTTACGTTCCAGCCAGCGTACAAAGAAACTGATGATCAACACCAGCACGAGGTATTCGAGGATCAGCAGGCTGTAGATTTCAAGCGGGCGGTATTCGGTCACCACCAACTCGTTTGCGCGGCGGGTGAGTTCCTGCATCCCGATGACAGAAGCAAATGCGCTCATCTTCACGATGTAGATAAATTGGTTGGCCAAGGGGGGCAGAATGCGGCGGATCGCTTGGGGAAGGATCACATAGCGCATGGTTTGCGTATAGGTCAGGCCGATGGTCTTGGCGGCCTCCGTCTGGCCGCGTGCGATGCTCTGTATGCCGGAGCGGTATATCTCGGCGGTGAAGGCTGAATCCGAGATCGCCAGTGTGATCACCGCGCCCCAAAAGGCATCGATGCTCACGGAAATTCCCATGGATTTCAGCACCACGGGCAGGCCGTAGAACACCCAGAACAACATCGGCAGTAAGGGGATAGCGCGCACAAATTCGATGTAGATGCGGCTGGGCAATCTGATCCAGCGGTTCGACGACATGCCGGGCAGGGCAACCATCATGCCGATCACCATCGACATCACTGCGGCGATCACTGAGAGAAGGATCGTCGCACCAAACCCGTCGAGCAGGAAAGTGATGTTGTTCCAGCCCTGCTTGGTCGTGGGGTCAATGACGTACCAGCCCCAGTTCCCGCCACTGCCACAACCAGCAAGCAGCGTCAGTGCTGCCAAAGCGAATAGATTTTTCATGGGCGCTCTCAATGCTTCAGGATCTGGTTGAGGAAGGTACGGCAGCGCTCGGTTTTGGGGTTCTCAAAAAACTCGGTGGGGGTTCCTGTTTCCACGATGTTGCCGTGATCCATGAACACCATGCGATCGGCGGCGCGTCGGGCAAATCCCATCTCGTGCGTGACCACGATCATGGTCATGCCGCTCTCGGCCAGATCAACAATCACGTCCAACACCTCCGAGATCATTTCGGGGTCGAGTGCCGAAGTAGGCTCGTCAAAGAGCATAATTTTCGGCTCCATGCATAAGGACCGTGCAATCGCCACGCGCTGCTGCTGGCCGCCGGAAAGTGCGGCGGGTTTCTTGTCCGCCTGTTCGGGAATTTGCACACGTTCCAGATATTTCATGGCGCGTTCCTCTGCATCACGGCGGCTCAGGCCACGTGCTTTCATTGGGCCAAGGGTAAGATTCTGCATGATCGTGAGGTGGGGAAACAGGTTGAACTGCTGGAATACCATGCCGACCTCGGCGCGGATCGCCTCGATAGAGGCCGCATCGCCCATGACGGTTCCGTCCACGCTTATCTGCCCGTTGTCATGCGCCTCAAGCGAGTTGACGCAGCGGATGAGCGTCGACTTTCCGGATCCCGATGGGCCGCAAACGACAATTCGTTCGCCGTGGGCCACGGTCAGGTCAATATCTTTTAGCGCGTGATAGGCGTCATACCATTTGTTGAGGCCTTTGATTTCAATCGCGTTTGCGTGATGAGCGCTTGCCTGATCTGCCATGGACGTCTCCCTTTCGGAATGTATAGTAAAGGTGACAGTTGCCATGGGCGCAACTGGCATTAAGTTGCTGCACAAGTTAACAAGTCGCGTCTGCGACGACATAGTCCAATCCAAGAAGGAAGACACATGAATTTTATGAAAACCATCGGCCTAGCATTTGGTTTTGCCGTATCCGTCGCGGCAGCGCCAGTAATGGCGCAATCTGCGCTGAATGAAATCCTCAGCGAAGGCGTGCTGAAAGTCGGCACAACAGGCGACTGGAACCCGATGTCGGTACGCGACACGGCGACCAATGAATACGTCGGCTATGACATCGACATCATGACTCAACTGGCCGCCGATCTGGGTGTCGAGCTTGAGATGGTGCCGACCGATTGGAAGACGTTGGTGAACGGTGTTGTTGCCGGCAACTATCACATGACAGGCTCCGCCTCCATCAGTCCTGCGCGCCTCAAGGCGGCTGGTTATTCGCACAGCTACATTGCGGTTGAGATGTTCCCTTTCACCACCGATGATAAAGTCGATGGTTTCGACGGGTGGGAAAGCGTCAACCAAGCGGGCGTAAAAGTCGCCACCACTCTGGGCACGTCGTTCGAGAAGATGGTGAAGGATTGGTTCCCCAACGCAGAGATCGTTGTGGTTGAAGCCCCTGCTCGCGGTTTCCAAGAAGTATTGTCGGGCCGTGCGGATGTTTTTGTGACCTCCAACATCGAAGGCTCCACACTGCTTGAGAAGTTCTCGAATGTGCGCCATATCGAAGTGGATACACCGCGCGCACCAACACCAATCGCGATGCTGCTGCCGCAAACCGATCAGGTTTGGATCAACTATGTAAACAGCTGGATCGAGCTGAAAAAAACCCAAGGTTTCTTTGAAGAAGTCGCTTTGAAATGGGGACTCTAAGCCCCGTTGCATAAGCTATGATTTGGGCGCCTTCGGGCGCCCTTATCCATTTTGGCCCCTCTTTTTTCAAGGCGTTTGCGATGATTGAACATGACCTCACACAAGGACCTCTTGGGGGCCATTTCCGCCGCCTCGCAATCCCTGCGGCTGTGGGGATGCTGTTCAGCACGCTCTATAACGTGGCGGATACTTTCTATGCGGGCTACTTTGGTACCCAAGCGCAGGCCGGGTTGGCTGTCGGGTTTCAGGCATTCTTTATCCTTGTTGCCGTAGGCTTTGGCCTCAGCTCTGCGATGAGCGCACTTGTGGGCAATGCAAAGGGCCGCAAGGACGATGCTGACGCACGTCATCTGGCAGTGCAGGGGATCGGCCTTGCTTTGATGATGACAGCGGTGATGTTTGCCATCGCCACTTTCTCTGGCCCCGCGCTCATCGCAGTGGTGTCAGAGCCGGGAGGATACCGCGATGCGGGTCTGGGGTATTTCTATTGGCTTATCTTCGCCTTGCCGGGGTTTATCATTGGGCCTGCGGCAAACGGTATCCTTCAAGCGCGCGGTGATACACGCACGATGCAGCGTGCGCTGGTGGTAGCGTTCTTTGTGAATGTCGGGCTGAACCCGCTGCTGATGTTTGGCATCCCCGGGGTCATCGGCGGGATGGGGTTCAACGGTATCGCACTCGCTACAATCCTGAGCCAGACAGGCGTCGCGGCCTTTATCCTGTGGCGCGTGTTTGGCCGCGCGATGATGCAGGACCTCAAATGGGCGGAGTTCAGACCCGTGCCTTCGAAATACTATGAAATCATCGCTCAGGCATTCCCCGCGGGTTTTGCTCTGCTCGTGACCTTTTCCAGCGGGTTCATCGTACAATATGCGCTCAAGGAGTACGGCGAGGCGTCACTGGCGGCCTACGGGATTACCATGCGGATCGAGCAACTCTTTTTGTTGCCTGCCCTTGGGATCACAATCTCGCTTGTGCCGATTGCGGCGCAGAACTTTGGCGCAGGGAATGATGCGCGGGTGCGCGAAGCGTTTCACCGCTGCTGGATCCTTGGCGTGATCGGGACGACACTGGCATTTCCAGTTTTGTGGTTCGGGGGCGGATTAGCAGCGAGCGTCTTTTCCAGCGATCCCGAAGTGATCCGCATATCGGCGCTGTTTCTCAAAGTAGAGGCAGCGATACTGCCCATCTATGTGGTGCTCTTCTCGATCAACTCTCTGTTGCAAGCGCTCAAGAAGGCGGCGTGGACCATGTGGATCGGGATTTACCGCCAATGGATCGGCATCGCCCTTTTCATCTGGTTGTTTGCCTATGTGATAGACGGCGGCCTGACGGGCGTTCGTTTGGGCATTGCCGCAGGTGTGGCAACGGGATTGCTTCTGTCGCTCTGGATCGGGATGCGGGTCGCCAAAGAGCGGATCGGTGGTCTGGGTCGTCCGTGGTTTATGGCATAAGTTTGAAGGTCCCCCCCAAGCGATGCCGTGCGCACCGCTTGGGGGGAGGAGCCTCAGAGGCCGATTTTAGCCGCCATCACTTCGATGATCTGCTCATGCACGGCGGCGCGGTCTGTTCCTTCAGGATCAGTGCAAACCGGACCATCCTTTTCCTCTTCAAGGATTGCAGCACCCTGCGGTTTGCACAGGGGCAGAACCGAGAAATGCGCGGCAGGCGTTATCCGTACAATCCCCGCGTCAGGTAGAGCGGCAGGCAGTTCTGCAAGATCAAAGTTGGTGGCAAGCAGACGGTTCTCTCCTTCGCCTAAAGACAGCAACGTAACATCATCCACCATAGTGGCAGCGTTTTCGGCGCTCATGTCCCACATCAACGCGGGGTCAATCGCAAAGACCGCACTGACCCGTGGATCGCTGTAATCAGCATTCCAGTTCGATGGG
>CAWVWS010000119.1:0-9517 GCA_963933905.1 uncultured Sulfitobacter sp. | reverse complement strand
ATCAGTTTCGGCACCACAAAGGGATGCACACGGTTCTTACCCTCTTCATAGACGGCGCGGTAATTGTCATCCCAAGTGCTCACTCCTCCGCCAGCAGTGCCAAGCACCACGCCAGAACGCGCAGCTAGCTCGCCCGCGAAGGTCAGGCCCGACTGCTCGATTGCTTCGCGTGCAGCGGCCAAAGTGAACTGGGTAAAGCGGTCATAGAGCGACATTTGCTGACGGTTATAGCGCCCTTCGGCCTCAAACCCTTTGACCTGTCCGCCGATCTGGATTTGTAGACGCTCCACATCACGGATGTTGAGCGGTCCAATCCCGCAGACGCCTTCGCGCATGGCGGCCATGGTGGCATCAACACTGTGCCCCAGCGGATTGATCGTTCCCGCCCCCGTAATGACAACCCGTTTCATCAGATGCTCTGTTCCGCGCGCAGCCGATTGATCCCCGCCACGATACTTGCCACTGTCGAGATGTCAAAATCGGACTCTTTGGGTGCGTTCGCGTTGAACGGCACTGTGATATCAAAGGCTTCTTCAATCGCAAAAATGCTCTCGACCAGCCCGAGACTGTCGATGCCAAGGCTTTCCAACGTGCTCTCCAGCGTCACGTCCTCAGGCTCCAGCAGGGCCTGTTCCGCGATAATGGCGATGACCTGATCTTTGACGTCCATGGTAGGTATTCCTTTAAGGCTGCCCATGTTGGGCATTTAGGCATCCTTGTCGCTCTTGAAAACCGCCTTTTTCAATTCCGCAACTTCGCGCATGAGGCGCGGCAAGCGGCGCAGCGCTTTGTAGCCCTCAACCTGTTTGTCCATCTGCGTAGCGGGATAGCCCAGCATCGTGCGTCCCGCAGGTACATTCGACATCAGTTTGGTGCCCCCCCCCGCGATCACACCATCGCCGACAAAGATGTTGTCGTTCACACCACATTGCCCTGCCAGCACAACGTTGTCACCAATGGTGGCCGAGCCTGCGATACCCACCTGTCCGCAGATCAGGCTGTTGCGCCCGATGACCACATTGTGACCCATGTGTACCTGATTATCGAGTTTAGTGCCGTCGCCGATCACAGTATCGCGGATGGTGCCGTAGTCGATCGTAGCGCCCATACCGATCTCGACATCATCGCCAATGGTGACAGAGCCGAGTGAGTGGATACGGGTCCAGTCCTGCTCCTTTGTCTCACCCTGATCGCCTAGGGTCTTGCGCACGCTCTCGACGCTGGAAGGCTCTGCAGTCACAAAGGAAAACCCGTCGCCACCAATCCGCGCACCGGGTTGTGCGATGAACCGCGCGCCGATGGTAACCCGCGCACCAATGCTGACGGCCTCGCGCAAGTAGGCACCTTCACCCAAAGTCGCGTTCCAGCCAATAAAACACTGTGGCCCAATAACGCTTCCCGCGCCAATCTTGGCCCCCTTCGAGATCACGGCCAAAGGACCGACACTCACACCTGCGCCTAATTCTGCTTCGGGATCAACAAACGCGGTCGGATGAATACCCGCCTCAAACCCCTGCCCCGCATCCAGTATCTTTGTAAGGCCGGACATTGCATAGCGGGGTCTCGGTGCGATGATGGCCGCCTCCAGCCCCAACGCTTCCCAATCAGCCCCTTCCCAAAGCATCGCGGCACGGGCAGCACCCTGTCCCAGGCTCTCGGCGTATTTGGGGTTCATCGCGAGGGCAAGATCATCGCGGCTTGCATTTGCAGGCTCTGCTGCGCGCGCAATCAAAATATCAGTGGCGCCAAAGGCTTTTGCCCCTAACGCCACTGCAATCTCTTTAACGGTATAGTGGGTCATGTCGCGCTCCCCTGAGGTTGCGCGCAGATTTACCCCTGAACGCGGTTGAGTTCCACCCCTGCCTTTTGCAGCGCGTTCCAAATCTTGGCATCGCGACCGTAGATATCCTTGCGAAAGTTCAACTGGCCCCGCGCATCAGTATAGGCCGTGCGGTAGATGATGTGCACGGGCACCGGATCGACAAGGTTCACACGGCTTTCGCGCCCTGTGCGAAGCTGCGATTTGAAGAAACCCATCGGGTCCGCTTCCTGCTTGGCCAGCAAAGCTTCGGCGAAATCAAACGGATCAGCGAGGCGGATACAGCCATGGCTGAACGCGCGCACTTCACGGCTGAACAGGTTTTTGGAAGGCGTATCATGTAGATAGATGTTGTATTTGTTCGGGAACATGAACTTCACCAGCCCCAGCGCATTGCGGTTGCTGGGAGGTTGGCGCATGGAATACGGGAAGTTGCGCGCGGTATATTTGGCGAAATTCGCGCTTGAGCGGTTTACGACACGGCCACGGCTGTCGGTAATCTCGATGTGGCGGACCGCGTTGGGATTATTGCGCAGCGCAGGCAAGTATTCACCCACAATGATAGAGCGCGGGACATACCAGCTTGGGTTAATCACCATATGATCCATGACATCGGAGAATTCCGGCGTTGGACGATCACCGCGATTGGCCCCGACAACGGAACGTGTCTCAAAGGTGATACGGCCATTGTCGACAATCTTGGCTGTGAAATCGGGGATATTCACAAGGATATGACGATAGCCACGTTTTTTGTTCAGCCAACGCTCGCGCTCCATGGCGACAAGAACTGATTTGAGACGTGTCTCGATGCTCTCGTTGATCTCCTTGATCGTGCCGCTGTCTGCAACGCCGTCCGCTTCGAGGCCATGGGCCTTCTGGAACACTGTCACCGCTTCGCTCATCGCTTTATCGTAGGTTTTAGCGTTGGAGCGTTCAAGATAGCCCATCACCATCAAACGGTTTCGCAGCGCCAGAACCGCCGGTCCAGATGCACCAGGCTTGAGAGAAGACGCATTAACCGTTGGGCCCCATTCGCCGCGTGTCGATTGCTCCTGAAGCAACATCTTTTGCTTCATCAAAGACGTGTATTCCAGCGTCTTGGGCGCAAGGTTGCGCAAATAAGTTGAAGGCTGTGAGGAGAGAAAGCCCGAGATCAGCTCCGCGCGGTCAGTATATTCTACTTCACGCTTGATCTCGCTCACGACCTTGGCCGGGATCAACGCGCCGCTCTGGATATCGCGGGCATATTGCAGGAACATGCGTGTCATCTCGACTTCGATCAGGCCCAGATCGCGCGCCGAGCGTGCGTTTTTCATCTGCTGTTCAAGGGCAACCGCATCATATCGGGCAACCGGCAGACCGTGGTCGCCTGCACGGCGCAGCGCATCCAGAAGGGCCGCGCGGCGTGCCTGATGGATCTCGTCAGATCCGGTCCACACCCCTTCAAAGTTCTGGGCTCGGTAGAATTTGGCAATATCATCGTCACGCGAGCCCGTCTCGGCAACAGCTTGTTTGAATGCTGTGACCTGTGCGTTTGCTTGCTGTGGCGGTGTCAAAAACAAAGCGCCAAGCGCCAGCGCAAGTGCGACCGATTTAGGTGCGTTGAAAGATGGCAGTCTTGGCAACATCAAAAATCCCCTGAAATAGACGTTTTTTTCTTATTAAGCCTTTTTCATCAATGGACCTGATCATGTCCACTCACAATCAAGGGAATATTGATAATTTCGGTCGCGCTGGTGCGAAATTAGCACCTGAAATTACATGATTGCCTTGGACTTGCTCTTGTATGCGCAAGAAATTGCCTAAAATCCCACCTATCCATAGGGAAGTCAATTCACCTCTTGGTTCCTTTTTTGGCCTATGCAATAGAGATAAGGCATCTGGGGAGATGATAGTAAGGCACGTGTAACATCACGGGCACAGAGGCAGATCCACAGGCACGCCAACGTTGGCAAGAAACGGGACAGACAGTATGACAGGCAACAGCTCAAACGGTATGACACGGCGCGGCATCCTTGGTGCATTCGCAGCAACAGTCGTCTCAGCCGCCCCGACATATTCAAACGCCGCAGGCTTTTTGCGTGGTGGCGGTGATATTCGCCGAATTAAAATGTATTCTGGCCGCACCGGTGAGCGGATCGACATGATCTACTGGATCGAAGGCAACTACATCAAAGACGCTGTTAAAGAAGTGAACTACTTCATGCGCGACTGGCGCACAAATGACGTCTACAAGATGGATCTGCGCAACATCGATATCATGGCAGCAGCACACAATCTGCTGGATGCCAACGAACCTTATATGTTGCTCTCCGGCTACCGCAGCCCCAAGACGAATGCGATGTTACGTGCGCGTTCCGGTGCGGTGGCAAAGAAATCGCTCCACATGCGTGGACAAGCTGCCGATTTGCGTCTTTCTGGAAGCTCTGTACAGCAGGTCGCAAAAGCGGCAGCAGTATGTCGCGGTGGCGGTGTTGGTCGCTACTCAGGTTCCAACTTTGTCCATATGGATTGCGGCACAGTTCGCACTTGGGGTCGGTAACACCGCTCCCATACAGAAGATCAAGCGCCTCAAGGGGCGCTTTTTTTATGTTCAGATATTTTGGCGGGGCAACGCTGTCACAATCCTTCTAGATCACCTCCGCAGCATCACGATATATCAATATTTTTCGATGAAATTTCAAACGGTATACTACGGTATGCACTCGACGCGCAGGCAGCCATGCGTTAGATAACGGCCAAATCCAAGTCAACACTTCATAGGGGTCCATTATGTCCGACATCATTTACACAAAAGTAGACGAAGCACCCGAGCTGGCCTCGGCCTCCTTCTTGCCTGTCATTCAGAAATTCGCCGCCGCCGCAGGTGTCTCTGTCGGAACAAAAGACATCAGCCTTGTAGGCCGCATTCTTGCCGCCTTCCCCGAGCATCTGACCGAGGCACAGCGCCAGTCCGATGACCTTGCCGAACTGGGCAAGCTGGTCAAAACCCCTGATGCCAATGTAATCAAGCTGCCGAACATTTCCGCCTCCGTGCCACAGCTTGTCGCCGCAATTAAAGAGCTTCAATCCCAAGGCTATGCTCTGCCCGACTATCCCGAAGCACCCAGCACAGAAGCCGACAAAGCCGTGCGTGCAAAATACGACGGCCTCAAAGGCTCAGCCGTGAACCCTGTGCTGCGTGAAGGCAACTCAGATCGCCGCGCGGCCAAAGCAGTTAAAAGCTTTGCCCAGAACAACCCCCACCGCATGGGCGACTGGACCGCTGACAGCAAAACCAAGGTTTCAGCCATGTCGGGTGGCGATTTCTTCTCCAATGAAGTCTCCGCGACGCTGGATAGAGATGCCACTGCGACAATCGTGCTTGTCACGGACGCAGGCAAAACTGTCCTCAAAGACGCCGTGGCATATCCCGCAGGGACTGTGGTCGATGCCACCTACATGAGTGCTGCCGCCCTGCAATCTTTCCTCAAAGAGCAGATCAAACAGACCAAAGCCGAAGGCACACTCTTCTCTCTGCACATGAAAGCAACGATGATGAAGGTCTCCGACCCGATCATCTTTGGCCACGCAGTCAAAGCCTTCCTTGCGCCAGTATTCGAAAAGCATGGCGATGCCATGGCCGATCTGGGTGTGAACCCGAACTCTGGCCTTGGCGATCTACTGGCCCGTGTTGAAGGTAATGCCGATATCATGGCCGACATCGAGGCTTGCATGGCCGACCGTCCACCGATGTATATGGTGGACAGCGATAAGGGCATCACCAACCTGCATGTCTCCTCCGATGTGATCATCGACGCTTCTATGCCCGCGCTGATCCGCGCTGGAGGCAAAGGTTGGGGGCCTGATGGCAAAGAGCATGACGCAAACTGCGTGATCCCCGACAACTCCTATGCGCCCGTTTATGACGAAACGATTTTGTTCTTTAAAGAGAACGGAAAACTCAATCCCGCCACAGCCGGTACAGTGCAAAACGTGGGCCTAATGGCGCAAAAAGCTGAGGAATACGGCTCCCATCCCACCACATTCGAGATTGCCGAGGCTGGCACCGTCAAGATGATCCTCGACGATGGCACGGTCCTGCACGAACATAAGGTCGAAGTTGGTGACATCTGGCGCTCCGCCTCTGCGCGCATGGCGCCCATTCAGGATTGGGTAAACCTCGCGATTGATCGCCAAAAGGCCGAAGGCTGTAGTGCGATCTTCTGGCTCGATGCGGACCGCGCCCATGACGCAGAGCTGATCGCCTATGTGACGCCGATCCTCGAAGCCAAAGGCGTCGCCGACAAGTTCCAGATCATGGCCCCCCGCGAAGCCACCCGCGCATCGCTTGAGATCATCACACGCGGCGAGAATACCATTGCGATCACAGGCAACGTGCTGCGCGACTACCTCACGGATCTGTTCCCGATCCTTGAGCTGGCGACCTCGGCCAAGATGCTCTCGATCGTGAAGCTGATGAATGGTGGTGGATTGTTTGAGACAGGTGCTGGCGGTTCCGCCCCCAAGCACGTGCAGCAGTTGCAAGAAGAGAACCACCTGCGCTGGGACAGCCTTGGCGAGTTCTGCGCGCTGGGGGAAAGCCTCCAGTTCCTTGCCGATGCCAAAGGAAACGAGAAAGCCCGCGTGTTGGGTCAAGCGGTTGATGCCGCAACCCAGGGCATCCTCGACAACTCCCACTCGCCCTCGCGCAAAGTGGGTGAGCCCGACAACCGCGCCAGCCACTACTGGTTTGCCCGCTATTGGGCCGAAGCATTGGCCGCACAAAACAGCGATGCCGATCTGGCAGCCCATTTCGCACCTGTTGCCACGGCTCTGGCTGAAGGCGAAGAAGCGATACTCTCCGAGTTGGCAGCGGTCCAAGGGCCTCCTGCTGATCTGGGCGGATACTTTCACACGGATGCGGCCAAAACTGCTGCGGTAATGCGTCCCTCGGCGACGTTTAACGCCATCATCTGCTAAGCTACACCAGAGCATGAATGGGCCGCGCATCAGACACCTGGTGCGCGGCCTTTTACTTTTGCGCGGGCGATTTATTTTGCCCTGCCCGCAACTTGGCACAAGACATCAGCCCGATATCCCCCTAGGCTTGCCCCAAACCCGCAACCTGCGGGGTCTCACTTAGGAGCCTGCATCATCACTGACCTCATCCAAGTGATCTATTCCTCCCAGCCTTTCGGATATGACATGTCTTTGCTCAGCGGCATCCTGTTGGACGCACGCAAGCATAATAAACGCGACGGGATTACAGGAGCACTAATTTGCAGGCATGATATCTATCTGCAAATGCTCGAAGGGCCGCAGGACAAAGTGGACTCCACGATCGAGCGGATCAGCCGCGATGACCGTCACGTGAGCATGCAAGTTCTCCTGTCAGAGCAAAGCGATACACGGCTGTTTGGGGATTGGGCGATGCTGCATGATCCCGCAAAAACCGTGATCTGGAGCGATAAGGAAATCGCAGGTAACATCCTTGACCGCACCCCGCCTGCCGAGATCAAAGCAGTCTTTGCAACGCTCGCCGCTCAGGTTGCAGCAGGAGACTTCCCCATGCAATAGCAGGTTAAAAGCCCAAATAGACCTCTTGCACCCTATGCGACAATCAATCACATTCAAATAGTAGAATAATTGGAGAGTGTGATGAGACTTCCCCGTAGAAACTTCATTTCAGGCGCTGCCGCTCTTGGCCTCGGCGCAGCATACGGCCTGCAATTCCGTCCTGCCCATGCCCAAGTCGCCTTGGGCGATATCACGCTGGACGTGGTCAGTGACGGCTCTCTCACGCTGCCGGGCAGCTTTATCTTTGAGGCCATGCCGCAAGATGAGCTATTGCCCATCCTGAAACGGCTGGGCCAATCCGCCGAGGTCCTCGAACCACCCTGCAATGTGACCCTCATGCGCCAAGGGGATCGCACCGTCCTTTTCGATGCAGGCTCCAGTTCTGATTTTTCCCCTAATTCCGGTATCTTGCTCGACTCTCTTGATGCACTTGGCGTCACTGCCGAGGATATCACCGACGTTGTCTTTACCCATGCGCATCCCGACCACCTTTGGGGCCTTTTGGATGATTTTGACGATCCGCTCTTCGCAAACGCGAAATTCATGATTGGCAAGACCGAGTGGGACTATTGGATGAACCCCAACACCGTGGACGAGATTGGCGAGGCACGCGCCTCTTTCGCCGTGGGCGCAAAACGGCGGTTGGAGTTAATCGAGGACCAGATCGACTTCTTCAACGACGGGGACGAGATCATGCCGGGTGTCGCCGCCCGTGCCACCCATGGCCATACGCCTGGTCATATGGCGATTGAAGTACGGCAAGGCAATGATGCCGTGATGATCCTCGGGGACTGCATTGGCAATGACCACATCGCTTTTGCGCGCCCTGAATGGCTGTCAGGTTCGGATCAGGACCCCGAAATGGCGGCCAAGACACGGTTGTCACTAATGGACCAACTCAGCGCCGAAAAGACACGGGTCATCGGCTTTCACCTGACAGGTGACGGCTTGGGCTATATAGAGAAAGCCACCGACGGCTATAGATTTGTGACGGAGGCATGAGCATGAAATACGCACCCCTCGCCCTTGCCCTTTTGGCATTCCCTGCAGTGGCCAGCGAAGACATCGCGGACCAATACCCCGCATCCGTGCTCTACTCCAAACCCGTCGAAGTCATCCCTCATGTCTTTTCCGCAATCGGCGCCACAGCACCACCAACCTATGAAAATGCCGGCCATAACAATAACTTGAGCTTTATCATCACAGGTGACGGTGTCGTCGTGGTGAATGCGGGGGCCTCCTATCAACTGGCCGAAGCATTGCATGCAGAGATCAAGGCGATCACCGACCAGCCCGTGAAACTGGTCTTCAACGAGAACGGTCAGGGCCATGCCATGCTGGGCAATTCTTACTGGACCGCACAGGGCGTTGACGTGGTGGCCCATGTGGATGCCGCTGCCGCTTTTGAGGATAATGGCGGGATGTCGCTCCGCGCAGCCATCGCGCGGGTAAAAGAGCGTGCGGACAAGACCGAGATCGCAGGCCCGACCATCACCTTTGAAGATAAATACATCGTCGAGATGGGCGATATGCGGATCGAGGCCCGCTACCTCGGCCCTGCGCACAGTCCGGGCGATATCGTGGTCTGGCTGCCCGAGCAAAGCATGGTGATTTCAGGCGATATGGCCTTTCACGAACGCATGCTGCCGATTTTCGAGGATACCATGACCGCCGATTGGGTCGAGACATGGGAAACCGCGTTCGAGCCTCTGGGTGCGACTTATGTAATTCCGGGTCACGGCCACCCGACCAATATGGATCAGGTCCGCCGCTATACCCACGACTATCTGGTGTATCTGCGTGAGCAAGTCGGAGCGCTGATCGAGAATGGCGATGGCTTGGCTGAAGCCTATTACGTCGACCAGTCGCCCTACACCCATCTCGATACATTTGAAGAGCTGGCGACCAAAAACGCAGGGCGCGTTTATGAGCAGATGGAATTCGAATAAGGTTCAGGCTGTTGCAGTTCTGCGCAGCATAAACTGCGACAGCCCCAAATGTGTGACCATCGCACCAATCCACATGGAAAACAGCGCCACCCAAGCAGTTAGCGCAAAGATGGACCCGCCCGACATGCCTGCCCCCACGGTGCAACCGCCCGCCAGCATGCTGCCAAAACCCATGAGCACAGCACCGACC
>CAWVWS010000118.1:0-9548 GCA_963933905.1 uncultured Sulfitobacter sp. | reverse complement strand
GTCTTGAGATCAGCACCGCAGACGGCGCACGCGCCCGCGGACAGGTTCTTCACGCCGCCTAGCACGACAGTTTCTTGCCTAACTCAGCGAGCCTCGGTTTCGACCGGGCCTTTAGCTGCTTCCAGAACACCACTCTTCGTGCTGGACTAACTCACACAGTTTTGAGCCGATGAGCTACACCCGCGTGTCAGCAAAAACGTAAGATTCAGTTTCGTCTATTTTTTGTGCTCTACGATTGAAATTTCAGCAGTATGGCCGAAATCGACAGACCAGTATCGCCCCTTTTCCACACACACATGGATTCCCCCCTCACAGAGTGAAATCACGACAGCAGAATTTAGCTGTTGGGAGGCACGCCCGTGAAAAAGATCGAAGCGATCATCAAACCATTCAAGCTCGACGAGGTGAAGGAAGCCCTTCAGGACGTCGGCGTTCAGGGTCTCTCTGTGATCGAGGTCAAAGGCTTCGGCCGCCAAAAAGGTCATACTGAGCTTTACCGCGGTGCCGAATATGTTGTCGACTTCCTGCCCAAGGTCAAAGTCGAGATCGTTCTGGACGATGATCAGGTAGACGCGGCAATCGAAGCGATCGTTAATGCTGCGAAAACAGAAAAAATCGGGGACGGCAAAATCTTTGTCTCACCGGTTGAGCAAACAATCCGCATCCGCACCGGTGAGACCGGCTCGGACGCGCTGTAACAACACACAATCAAGATAAGACATCAGTAAAAGGATATCGCCATGAGCGCCAATGCAGACCTGATCAAACGCATCAAAGACGAGGATATCGAATACGTCGATATCCGCTTCACCGACACACGCGGCAAAGTACAGCACGTCACGTTGGTGAACGATCTTGTGGATGAGGACTTCCTTGAGGAAGGCTTCATGTTTGACGGCTCCTCTATCGCGGGTTGGAAATCTATTGAAGCGTCCGACATGAAGCTGATGCCAGATGTCTCAACAGCATACATCGACCCGTTCTATGCAGAGAAAACACTCTGCATTCACTGCTCCATCGTCGAGCCTGACACAGGCGAAGCATATGAGCGTGACCCACGCGGCACAGCGCAAAAAGCCGAAGCATACCTGAAATCCTCTGGTATCGGCGATGTGGCCTATTTCGGTCCCGAGGCGGAGTTCTTCCTGTTTGATAATGTGAAATACTCCAACAGCATCAACAAAGTATCTTATGAGGTCGACGCATCCGACGGCTCTTGGAACACTGATACTGATTACGAGATGGGCAACATGGGCCACCGCCCTGGTCTCAAAGGCGGCTACTTCCCCGTCAACCCGATCGACGAAGCGCAAGACCTGCGTGGCGAGATGCTATCTACAATGAAGCGTCTGGGCATGAAAGTGGACAAGCACCACCACGAAGTGGCGTCCTGCCAGCACGAGCTTGGCCTCATCTTTGGGTCGTTGACCGAGCAGGCGGACGAGCTCCAGAAGTTCAAATACATCATCCACAACACAGCACATGCCTACGGCAAGTCAGCCACCTTTATGCCAAAGCCGATTTACGGCGATAACGGTTCTGGCATGCACGTGAACATGTCCATCTGGAAAGACGGCAAGCCGTTGTTTGCTGGCGACAAATACGCAGACCTTTCGCAGGAAGCGCTGTATTTCATCGGCGGCATCCTGACACACGCAAAGTCGCTCAATGCGTTCACCAACCCTGCGACAAACAGCTACAAGCGTCTGATCCCGGGCTTTGAAGCACCTGTTCTGCGCGCCTATTCCGCACGCAACCGCTCTGGCTGTGTCCGTATTCCATGGACAGAATCTCCCAAGGCAAAGCGCGTCGAGGCACGTTTCCCCGATCCAGCGGCAAACCCTTACCTGTGCTTTGCAGCGCTCCTGATGGCCGGCCTTGACGGTATCAAGAACAAGATTGATCCCGGCGAGGCGATGGACAAGAACCTCTATGATTTGCCCGCAGAAGAGCTGGCTGGTATCCCGACTGTCTGTGGCAGCTTGCGTGAAGCACTTGAGGAGCTGGAAAAAGACATGGATTATCTGTTGGCTGGTGATGTGTTCACCCGTGACCAGATCGAAGGATATGTCGGCCTCAAGATGGAAGAAGTGCACACTTATGAGCACACACCCCACCCTGTCGAGTTCGGCATGTACTATAGCTGCTAAGGCATCAGACGATACCAGACAAAGGGCGCCCTCCGGGGTGCCCTTTTTTTGCGCTTCTTAGTCCGGTTTGTGACGCTTTGATCGCTAAGATCATGATCTGAAAAACAGCAAGAAAAGACAGCTGCATGAACGACAACCAACAGTGCTTTAACGAACGCCTCACACACTTGAAGAGCGAAAGCGAACAAGAACCCAATCGCCACAACCCATCCGACCCAACGATCCGCTTGGTTCAATGAAGCAAAAAGAATTGCGTCAAGCCAAAAGGTCAGGGAGGGGTCCAGTGTTGGTTCTTTGTGGCCTTGGCTTGGTGTTCAGCCTGATATTGGGTTTTTTCGCAGACTCTATCTCCCGTCAGCTGACTGAAACTAAATTGGCAGTTATCACTACAATGAGCGAACGTGCGCTGGATCAGGCGGAGGAAGACCGCAGGGACAAGCTCACAGCACTTGACGTGGCGCAAAACCCGCCTTCTGCTTTGATGGCATCATTCGGGCAGCTACACCCAGAGCAAGTCGCCAAATACGGAAACCCTGACAGTCAGCCAAATCAAGGGCAGCCAATCCAAGGGATTGACCGGAATGGTGCAACGGCAAAGAGCATCGCAATTCAAATGGACCGATACCTCGTGCCGCCTTTGGAATAGCGCGATCATACAACAAGCAAGGGGTTTGCAACGTCCCTCGGGTTAGCTAATCTGCCACAAACCCATCACCAGAGGTAGATATCATGCGTTCCATCAAGACCATCGCGATTTCACTGGCACTTTCTGCCACCGTTGCTGCGCCTGCGATTGCGGCCCAATGCGGCAGCAACGCCAATGGCTTTAACGCATGGAAAGCGGCCTTTGCAGGCGAGGCGCAAAAGGCAGGCGTGGGCCAGCGTGGCCTAAACGCACTGGCCAATGCGCAATATGCCAACGCCACGATCAAAGCGGATCGCAACCAGAAGTCATTTAAATTCACGCTCGACAAATTCATGCAGGTCCGCGGTGTCAACACCATCGTGAGCCAAGGGCGCAAGCGTAAGGCAAGAAATGCGTTTTTTTACAGCGAGTTGGAGCGTCAATACGGCGTCCCTACGGGCGTCTTGCTGGCCATCCACGGGATGGAGACAGGATTTGGCGGGTTTATGGGCAACAGCCGCGTTGTCTCGGCCATCACCACTCTGGCCTATGACTGCCGCCGCGCGGACTTCTTCAAACCCCATGCGATTGGCGCGCTTTTGCTAGTCGATCAGGGCACGATTGACGGCAATACCAAAGGGGCTGCTCATGGCGAATTGGGGCATACACAGTTCCTGCCCGGCAATGCGAAACGCTATGGCGTAGATGGCAATGGCGACGGGCGCGTGGACCTTTACAACCTGACGGATGCCATGGCCTCCACAGCTAACTTCCTGCGTAAAAAGGGCTGGAAGCCCGGTCAGGGATATCAGGAAGGCCAGCCCAACTTTGCCGTGATCAAGCAATGGAACGCAGCAACTGTGTACCAGCAGGCGATTGCGATCATGGGTGCCAAGATCGACGGCTAAGCAGCCCTCACCCTACGAACCGAAATGTCACAGCCCCCGATGCCCCTTCGCCTCGGGGGCTTGTCTTTGTTTGGTGGCATTCCTAAGTGGTCGACAAGGGTCAGGCCCCTGCCGTCCGCAAACTGGTGAAGTCCTGTTCAACAAACATTCGTCCTCAACCACACCGATACGTGGAAAGATGGCAACGCGGACCCCTCTGACGCCACGCATATGGAGTGATGGACAATGACACAAATACCTTCCCGTGATGTGCTCAAAGCACAAGCAAAACGCCTGCGCGCCGATCTCGGCGACAAAGGCACGCAAATGAGCCATGCAAGCGCACTCGAGACTGTGGCGCACCAATGGGGCATGCGCGACTGGAATACGCTGGCGGCCAAAGCGGATGTGAGTGCGGTTCAATGGTATCCTGGCCAACGTGCCGCGGGCCGCTATCTGGGCCATCCGTTCAAGGGGGTGATCAAGGCGGCACAACTGGCTTCCTCAGGTTTTTGGTCGCTCACTGTGCGGTTTGACGAGCCTGTTGATGTGGTGGAATCAGAGCACTTCACCTCCCTGCGCCAGCAGATCAACGTGACGATCAACGCACTGGGCGAGTCGCCGCAAAAGACCTCGAACGGCCAACCACATATGATTGTTGGCCCTGAATGATCTGAACGCGTCCGACGGAACCTCTGTCGGACGCGGTTTCATGTCGCGACCACATAAGTGTGGATGGAGAAGACCACGACATTGCTGACGGGCATGCGCACGACGCATTGGCGCTCCGACCTGATGTAGGGTGAAGCCTCGCGGTCAGGACTGATCCGGCGCGGTTCGGTCGCCGATCGGGGCTGGTGCAATTCGGGATCATCATACCAAAGCTTGTTGAAACGCCACAAAGGCCGCCTTGCCCGCACCCCGTCAAACAGACGCTGCACGCGGCGGGCAAGATCGGCGTCATACTCCTCAACGGGTTCATGTATCCCGATAAGCGGCCTGCCCGCCTTTTCCGCCAACCGCCAACTTGCGGGAAAGCACAGGACAGCGCCTATCAACACATGTTCATCCCCACGCTTTTGCAACAGGCAGATGTCCTCCTGCACAATCTGTCCCAGCGTGAGCAACGGGGTGTCGCGATCAATCGCGACACTGCGGCCATCAGGACAACCGACACGATCCCCCACCACCTCAAACCCCATCGCAGGCAGGAGGTCCATCACCTGCGCTACTACCTCTTGAGCCGCGCCCAGCGCCTGCGCATCCATCCATAGCACATCGCAGCGCTGATCGTGCAGCAGTGCCAACCGTCGCTGCATTTGCGCGGCATAAGCCTCATCCACACGCAGCCAGTCATGGGCTGCGGCAGGGGCCATACCGGGCAATCCTGTCTCGCCACGCATTTCTGGCGGCAAGGCGTCTTGGAGAATCTCGCTCATCCCCTCTCATACGACGACTTCACGCCAGAGGCAAAAGCGACCCTGCATATGTCGCAGATCACCATGCGCATGCTCATTTTTGCGCCACGTTGGAGCAAAGGGAGGGCCAGATATGAACCAGCACTACCGCGAGACGCGCAAGATTGATCCCACAAAGGGCGCGACCCTGCCCGACGGCTCTCCGAACGATGCCGACCGCGTCGAAATTGGCCCCACGCAACTCGCGTTTCGCGAATGGGAAGCGGCAGGGCTGGTCCTGCCCAACCTTGCAAATATGCGCCGCTACCGTTGGGAGCGCCTCACCCGCCATGTGGTGGAGCGCGGGTATGGCGGGCTGCTGATGTTTGATCCGCTCAACATCCGCTATGCCACCGACAGCACCAATATGCAGCTTTGGAACACGCATAACCCGTTCCGCGCAGTGTTGCTCTGCGCTGATGGCTACATGGTTATGTGGGACTATAAAAACTCGCCTTTCCTCAGTGAGTTCAACCCGCTGGTACGCGAACAACGCTCGGGTGCGGATCTGTTCTACTTTGATCGCGGCGACAAAGTCGGGGTGGCCGCTGACGCTCTGGCAGGGGAAATCCGTGATTTGATCATGGAGCATGGCGGCGGCGAAATGCGCATCGCTGTGGATAAGATCATGTTGCACGGGTTGCGCTCGCTTGAGCGTGCAGGCTTTGAAGTGATGGACGGTGAAGAAGTTACCGAGAAATCGCGCAGCATCAAAGGCCCCGATGAAATCCTCGCCATGCGCTGTGCCAACCATGCGTGTGAGGCATCTGTGAAGCTGATGGAGGATTTTGCCCGCGCAAACGTGCCTTTTGGCGAGACCTCCGAGGATGACATCTGGGCCGTGATGCACGCCGAGAATATCCGTCGTGGTGGGGAGTGGATCGAGACGCGGTTGCTGTCGTCGGGTCCCCGAACAAACCCTTGGTTTCAGGAATGTGGCCCGCGCATCACCCAGAACAACGAGATCATCAGCTTTGATACCGACCTTGTCGGCTCTTACGGCATTTGCGTCGACATCTCGCGCAGCTGGTGGATCGGCGATCAAAAACCGCCCCCCAATATGGTCTATGCCATGCAGCACGGGGTCGAGCACATCCAGCAGAACATGCAGATGCTCAAACCCGGTGTGATGATCCCAGAGTTGTCGGCGAACACCCACGTGCTTGACCCTCAATTCCAGAAGTTGAAATACGGCTGCCTTATGCACGGGGTTGGCCTGTGTGACGAATGGCCTTTAGTCGCCTACCCCGATCACGCGGTTGCAGGAGCATATGACTATCCGCTGGAAGCAGGAATGGTTCTTTGCGTCGAAGCATTGGTCAGCCCCGAGGGTGGCAATTTCTCGATCAAGTTGGAGGATCAGGTACTAATCACCGAGGACGGATACGAGAACCTGACCAAATACCCGTTTGATCCAGCACTCATGGGTGAATAGCTCAACGAAGGGCGTCCCTTAGAATACTTAAGGTTGTGTGGGCGCACCTTAGACCATCGCCTCGAAATCGTGGTTTTTTAGCTGTTTTGGGAGGTGATCGGCTGAAAAGAGCAGATTCCAAGTTGACGTAAAACCACATCACTGCAATATGTTTCACTACTATTGATTGCGGGCCTGCCAGCCCTTTGAGCGATATATAGTATTATGATCTGGGGGATCATTTGACCATGGAGCAAAGTGCTGCCCATTTTTCGGGATGCGTCTGAGTTTACAACCTTGCGTATCGCCCTCAGGCGATGTCGGCAAAGTTGAGCCGTCCCAAAAGCGCATTGCGCGGCACGTTCCATGCAGGACCGTTACCCTCCATTCCCAGATCAGACCGCACCGCCGCCCCAGGTTATTCTTACGGACCGGATACCGCGCTAGCTGCGTTCCCGCCCCCTCAATCAGAAGGACAGCGAACATGCTCAACGGATCTATGAACACACCTCCACGGCAATCGGAGACATCGCGCATCGCGCTCATTGCAGGACTTGGCATCGGCGCCTTTGCACTGGGCATTGTGATTACACTGGGTCTGGTACAGCTGAACGCGCAAAAAGCGCAGATCGCCCAGATGAACGAAATGGTTGCCCAGATGGCGCAGCAGCGCGATGCGGAGCAGGATGTGACACGCACAGTAGCGACAGATTTCCTGAGTGTTACGGCCCAAGCACCTGCCCCAACCACACCTGTGGTAGCAACCGCCCCCGCGCCGCAGCCACAACCCACTTCACCCGCTGAACTGTTGCAACAGGCCGTTTCAACCGGCACGACAACTGCTGCTGTGCAAGCGGTTCCTGCCGTGCCCCAAGCCGTGACTGCTGCCATGGCGCCCGACAGTACCGCTGATAAAATCCGCTCTTTGGTGAATGTCGCCGTCGCACCACAAACCGATGCAACGGGCCTTGATGCCCAAACGCTCGCAAATGCGCGCAAGTTCGAAACCCTCGCCATTATTCGGGCAGGTGTTCAAGAGCTGGTAACCGCTGTGGTGAACGGCAAATACGACATCCACACCAACTATGAAGATGATGATTTCTCTGGCCGCATTCACTTTGCCTTTGTCGGCCATGAAGAGGACCAGACCGAGCTTGAGCGTTTTCTGGCCAATGCTGCCGAGACAGGCATTGTGAAGCATTCCGATGCGGTTGTGGACGGCAATGGCCGCGTCAACGGCCATATCCTGCTCTTTGATCTGGTTGAACGCGCCTTAGAAAACGGCACTTTGGAAGAGCAACGCGCTGGCGCCGAAATGTTGCGCAAAGCAAAAGAAATGTTGGCCAAAGACGTGGTCGTGGGCGAGCCTGAAAATGCCCAAGGCGAAAAGTTCTATGTGGTCGAACCTGGTGACAGCCTTGCCTATATCGCGCTGCAATTCTACGGTAATACAAACGACTTTACCCGCATCTATGAAGCGAACCGGAACCAGATTTCACAGCCGAATGATATCCGCGTAGGCCAGCGTCTGCGCATTCCAAACGCCTAAGTCCAAAGTCATACCGAAAAACGAAAGCGCGGGAGCATCCTCCCGCGCTTTTGCGTTTGTGGAGTGTCCTATTGGCCCAGCGCTTGACCCAGATCCTCAGTCAGATCACCAGCATCCTCAATGCCAACAGACAGGCGCAGCAACCCTTCGGGAATGCCGGTATGCGGCTCGATCGTGTGGCGGTGCTCCACAAGGCTCTCTACACCCCCCAGCGATGTTGCACGGTGAAAAAGCTTGAGCCGCGCGACAGCTGCAAGAGCGGCCTTTGCCTCTCCCTTCACAACAAATGACAGCAGCGGACCAAAGCCGCCTTTCATCTGTTCCACGGCCAACGCATGACCCGCATGGGTTGGCAGACCAGGATAGAGGACAGCTTCGACTGCGGGATGGTCCGACAGGTATTCGGCCAGCTTTTGTGCATTGGATGACATCCGCTCTACGCGCAGCGGCAGCGTGCGCATACCGCGCAACAGCAGCCACGCCTCAAAGGGGCCAAGGACGGCGCCCGCCATATCGCGATCCATACGGATCGCCTGCCAGATGGCACTGCTGGCGTCAGCAACGCTCAGCGCACCCGCCAGCACATCGGAGTGACCGTTCAACCCTTTGGTGGCCGAGTGCATGACAATATCGGCACCAAAATCCAGCGCCCGTGTCAGGATCGGTGTGCAAGTGGTCATATCTACAACCAGAACGCCCCCTACCGCATGCACAGCCTGCGCGCAGGCGCTTATATCGACGATGCGCAGCCACGGATTCGAGGGTGTCTCGATCCACGCCAGCGCAGGTTTATGCGCGACGCAAGCAGCCGAAAAAGCATCTGTGTCGGAGGCCTCCACTTCGATCAATGTAATACTACGGCGGGTACAGAAATCGCGGATCCATGCCGTTGTGCCCCAGTAAATCTGGCTTTGCACCACCACACAGGCCCCTGCGGGAAGTGTGCGGAACACCGCCGCAACTGCCGCCATACCCGAGGGAAAGACCATCGAGCCCTGTGCGCCTTCCAGCTCGGCCAAGACCCCTTCGACCATCCGCCCGTTGGGCGCAGCCGTGCGGGAATAGACATTCCCCTCTACCACAGGCGCATAGTCTTCACCGCGCACAAATGTGGTGGCGGGATGGATTGGCGGAACAACACCGCCCGTATCCGCATCCAAAAGCCCCCCTGCCTGCGCTGCGATGGTGGCGGGTTGAAACGTTGACTTGGGGTTGTGGGACATGGCGCGGCTCCGCATTGGGCTGTGATATTGAACTGACTTACGTTTAGGCGGCGCGCAGCACCTGTGCAAACGTTCCGTCACGCCCTCGTGAGGCAGATGACAGCCCCTTGTCCCCCTGCCCTTGCTGCGCCACCTTGAGGGCAATCCAAGGAGCATTCATAATGGCCCCCCAGCGTATCACCTTCCCCGGTCATGACGGCTCTGCACTATCCGCGCGTCTGGACCTGCCCACAGGGCCGCATC
>CAWVWS010000117.1:0-9760 GCA_963933905.1 uncultured Sulfitobacter sp. | reverse complement strand
GCCGTCCTCGACGCAGGCAAACAGGTGGCCTGTCCGTCCCATGCCGGCTTTGTTGCACAAATAGCCTTTGCCAAACACGGGGGACAACAACTGTGATCGTAACCCATGATCCCAGAATCCTTGAAATGGCTGACCGGATCATAACGTTGGAGGACGGTCGGATCGTGTCAGACAAGCGACAATAAAGCACAGATTTTGGTATCCAATCCGTTGGTCAAAGTTCCCGTAGTCCTCTTTGATATGCGCCAAAGGAACGTCACGCTTCACCGCGCCAGATCAGGACCAAATGGCGCCTTGTAGGGACTCTCCGAAGTACACAACACGCTACAAACCTAACTTGTCTTTCACAGTTTCCATCCACTCCTTCGCGCCCCTAAGCGTCGCGTCATAGACAGCGTTGCCAACCACTTCACCAATGGCAGTGTGCAACCCTGCATAATCCGAGGTGCCAATCGGTGCAGCGATTGCGATGCAATCTGTACCCGTTCCCGTGGCAATACCTGTCGGAAGACCCAGACCGATATCCATGATCGCAGCGGTCCGTGCTTGCGCCGCAATGGTCATCGCCTCAATCAAACCTGTCTGGCTAAGACCGTTTTGGAGTGAAACGGCAATGTTAATCGTTCCCCAATCCATCTGGCTGCGGTCAACGCGGGCGCCAACGCGCTCTGCATTCAACAGGCCCACAGTGGCCACACATTGCGCGGTCTCGCCTTCCGTGGTCGCCTTCGCTTGGGTATAAAAATCGACATCGCGTGAGGTGAGAAAGCAGACCGCGTCGCAGTCTCCACGCTCTGCCAGCGTATCCTTGAGCCATCGATGCACATCCATATCGCGGGGCAGATCGGCATTGCGCACTTCGCGCCATAAGATGCGGTTTGCCATTACAAACCCCGGCCTGTTTATCGCCCAGCTCAGCACCTGCACCTCACGGCCCAAATCAAAACACAGCCACGGACGCTCAAGCGTAACGGCCACGGTCATAACGCCTCCAGCGGTTGCAGGATAAATCCATCGGGTGTCAGCGCCGTGAAGGCTGAAATTCCAAAAACATCACGCAGGATTTCGGGCGTAAGCACATCTTTCGGCGTCCCGTCAGCGACCAACCTACCGTCATGCACCACCAGCAAACGCGTACAATGCCGCGCCGCCAGCCCAAGATCATGGAGCGAGACAATTACCGACGAGCCGCTTTTCGCCAATCCCCCAAAACAGGCCATGGTCGAAATCTGATGCGCGGGATCAAGCCCTGCAACAGGCTCGTCCGTCATCAACAGCGGCGTTTCCTGGGCCAGTGCACGCGCAATCAACACCCGCGCCTGTTCCCCGCCCGACAACCGCGTGGCCGTGCGCGCGGCAAATTCGGTCAGCCCCATATGCGCCAGAGCACGGTCGATCGCCGCCGCGTCCTGTGCACCGACAGCGGCCCCCTGCCCCAGATGCGGGATACGCCCCAAGGCGACCAGCGTGCGCACATCAACAGGCCATGCAATCTCACGCGCTTGAGGCATCCATGCGGCGTGTTTGCCGCGCGTCGCAGGCGCAATCTCGGCAAGGGAAGATGTCCCCGCACAGGGGATCAACCCAAGGATCGCACGCATCAGTGTTGTCTTGCCCGCCCCGTTCGGACCGATCAATCCGACCATTTCACCCTTTGCCACATCAAAGCTAATCCCGTTTAGAACGGGCCTGCCGCGCAAGGCGACGCTGAGGTTCGTGACAGACAACAGGCTCATAACCCCTCCCGCCGCGTGCGGTAGATGAGGTGCAAAAACAGCGGCGCCCCCACGATTGCGGTCAGCACACCGAGCTTCAAATCACGCTCGGGCAGGATCATCCGCACCGCGATGTCAGCCGCCAAAAGCATGATCGCTCCGCCCAGTCCCGAAGCCCACAAGAGCGCACCGGGGCGCGCGCCGACAAAGGGGCGCAAAATATGCGGCACAACCAACCCGACAAAGCCAATGGCACCCGCCACGGCCGTTGATGTCCCGACCACGGCGGCCGTGCCAAAAATAAGCGTGAGACGCAGGCGGGTGAGGTTAATGCCCATCGCCACCGCCGCATCTTCCCCCAAGGTGAGCGCATCAAGGCCACGCGCGGTGCGCAGCAGCATGAAACAGCCGATCACGATCAGCGGCAAAGCAATCCAGACATGCACCATCGAGCGGTCGGCGAGCGAGCCCATCATCCAGAATACAATCTCATTGGCGGCAAAGGGGTTTGGCGACAGGTTCAGCACCAAAGAGGTCAGCGCCCCTGCCAAAGCTGAAATCGCAATCCCCGCAAGGATGAGGGTGAGCGACGATCCACGCGGTCCTGCAAGGGCCATTACAACAAAGACACCAATCAATGCACCCGCCAATGCAAACGCAGGGAGTGCAAAGGCAACGACCCCTGCAATGCCCGTTTGAATAGACAAAACCGCGCCAAGTGCCGCCGAGCCTGACACACCGAGCAAACCGGGTTCGGCCAGAGGATTACGCAAATATCCCTGCATCGCTGCCCCCGCCACGCCAAGGCTGCCGCCTATCATAAGCGCCAGCAGCGCACGGGGCAGACGGATTTCGCGCATCACCATGGCGATAGGGCTGTCGCCGCCCTGAAACAGCGCCATGATGCTCTCACCCAGAGCCACTTCCGCAGGGCCAATAAGCAACGAGGCGACAAACAGCACACAGACACCAGCGCAAAGCGAGAGCATCAGGCGCATCAGTTCCGCGCCTCAAATTCGCGCCGCGCATGGGCCATGTCGCTAATCGCACGGGCCACAAACGGCGTCCCGCAGATCCAGTCATGATCGGTCAGTGCTGCTGTGCCGTCCTCTCCGCGCAATTCACCTATAACGGGATGGTCCATGATCTCTTCGGCACGGCTACCCCCAGGATAGCGCTGTGCAGTTATCATCAGATCGGGCGCAATCATTGCCAGCATCTCAAGCGGGAGCTTGCCCCAGACATATCCCTCCTCCGCAGGTGCATTGCGCAGACCTGCGACGGCCAAAATCTCACCCGCCAACGACCCATTCCCCGAGGTATATCCATTGGCATAATAGAGCGCGGCGCGCGGCATCTCACCCTTTGGCAGCGCCGTGGCAGGATCAACGCGCAGGGCGGCAAGGTCGGCGTCAAACTTGGCGATCAGGGCTTCCGCCTGTGCCTCACGGCCCAAGGCATCGCCCATCTGGCGCATCCGCGCACGCACATCCGCCAGCGAATTTACGATATCGAATTGCACAACCTTGATCCCCAGCCGCCGCAGCAGCGCAATGGTCTCACGGTTGGAATAAGCGCCGGCTACCACCAGATCGGGGCGCAGCACATGCACCTCCTCGGCGCGACCGGCATTGATTGGATACTGCGCCGCCTCATCCGCCATGGCAGACACGCGACGGTCAAGCGCGATGCGGCTGACCGAGACCAACTGCTCAGGCGCGGCAAGCAACATCGCAAGCTGGTCCGTGCATAGGTTCATCGACACAACACGTGCAGGCGCATCTGCATAAGCAGGCGCCCAAGCGGCAACAGCCAAACAGGCCGCCGCCGCAAGTTGCTTTATGCCATCAAAATTCAGCGCGCAGCCCCAGATAGACCGCACGGCCCGGCTGGTTAAAACCGCCTGCGGTCTCGTACTTCTCGTCAAACAGGTTCTCGACACGCAGATACGCCTCGGTGGTGTCGGTCATGTCATAAGACAGCCCCATGCCGACCAGCGTATAATCCCCCATAAGGTTGTCGGCAGGCGCAAAGGCACTCGGCACAACATCGGCCACATAACGCACATCGACATAGCCGCTCAGACGATCGGAAAAGTCGTTGGACAGACCAAGTACCAGATCATGCCGCGGGGTGCGGGTCTGGCGCACGCCTTCGGTCTTGGCATCGGTATAGGTATAGGCACCATAAAAACTGGTGCCCTCGCGCAGCACATATTCCCCCGACAATTCCAAGCCTTTGGACACAGTGGTTCCCGGCACCTGGTTGTAGCAGCCAAAGCCAGATGCACAGGCTGTTGAAGCCCCGTCAAATTCGATCCGGTTATCCACTTCGGTATAGAACAATGTGGCTTTTACCCCGCCAAGATCACCATATGTTTTCTCGACACCCAGCTCGAAACTGGTGCTGTCTTCGGGCTCCAAAGCGGCATCGCCATACAGGCTGAACCGCTCGAACAGCGACGGCGCACGGTAGCCTGTCCCGATCACGGCGCGGAACAGTAAATCCTCACGCGCACGCCAGACACCTGCCAGACGCCCTGTCGCTTGTCCGCCAAAGGTGGAGTTATCATCATAGCGCAGTGCCGCCGAAAGATCGACACTGTCACTCGCTGCGAACAGCAATTCTGCATTAATCGAGGTGTTATCCTCAGAGGCTACCACCGCATCCAGCAATGCCTCTTCCTCGGTATAATCCGCCCCAAAGGTCAGCGTGGTCCGCGCACCCAGTTCTGCGGTGCCCTGATAGGTCAGGCTGTTGCGTTGGCCGTTGAACAGTTGGGTAAAACCCAACGGGTCTTCGCGGTCGATCTCGAAATAGCTGTAGCTGAGGGTATGGGTCACGGCCCCCGTCTCCAACCGTGCAAAAACGCGCGCACCCTTCTCGGTAAACAGGTTCGTACCAGTGGCATCACTGCTGAAACTGCTGCGGTCAATATCGACCTCGCCATCGCGGTAGCGCAGGGCCGCACCGAATGTCAGGCGGTCTGTCGCGTCATATTCGGCAGTGGCGTCAATGGTCGTCTGGTCAAAGCCGTCATTCTCGTCGTTGAAGCTTTGGGCGGAAAATCCGTCCGTTTTGATCCGCCCGTAGGAGAACGCCACAAAGCCATTCTCGGAGCGGTGACCGATATTCATACCGCTGGTATAGGTATCATAGGTGCCTGCCTCGCCATGCAGGTTGCCAGAAAATCCCATCTCTTCGGGCGTG
Source organism: uncultured Sulfitobacter sp. (assembly GCA_963933905.1). Taxonomy (GTDB): domain Bacteria; phylum Pseudomonadota; class Alphaproteobacteria; order Rhodobacterales; family Rhodobacteraceae; genus Sulfitobacter. Next base: position 4,835 of record CAWVWS010000117.1, on the reverse strand, counting down.
AATGTGCTGATATTCACCACACCCGCAATCGCCTCCGAGCCGTAGAGCGCCGATTGCGATCCTTTGAGGACTTCCACACGGTCAATGCCCGAAGACGTCAGCCCACCAAAGTTGAACTGGGTCTGCACGCTGGAGGGGTCGGTCACGTCGATCCCGTTCACACGCACCCCAACATAGCGCGACGAAAGCGCCCTGATCTGGATGCTGCCCGAATGGCCCAAGCCACCGTTCGAGGTCGAGTTGACACCGGGCAAGCGGTCGAGACGTTTGAGTACGGTCGTATCATTGCTGCCTGTATCCTCCCCCTCAAGCACCTCAACGGTGGCGCCTGTGCGGCCCAACTCAACGGGTACAAGGCTGGAAGACAGGGCAATTGTGCCCAGATCAAATGTTCCCTGCGCAAAGGCAGGGCTCAGCATAAGCGGTGACAAAGCCACAGAAGCCAGAAGTGAAGAACGGATCATAAATATCCCTCGGGTTGGACCCTAAACAGGGCCAATAGACGTATGTGTCAGATGAGGGGCATGCCCCCGCAGACGGTGAAAACACCACACGCGGAAGATCCGCAGCCCTGACGCCCCACGCGCCCGGACAGGGTGAACACTTTGGCAGGTCTCCTGACTCGCGGGTCAACGTTTCGCCAGACCTTCCCAATGCACGCATGCACCAGTGGTATATTCCGACGTCACTCGCCGCTCACAGTTGCGGGGGCAGTCGTGGATTTGGCACCTCTCGGCGCACGCACCACGTTCCCTATTATCCGACGAACAGGCCGCCGGAACCAAAGCACCTTTAGGCCTAAGGCAAACCAGAGTGCATTGGAAGAGGATTCGTTTTAAAACTGCAGTTTCAGCGCGAGGCTAGCGCCCTTTGATCCTGATCGAAAACTTCCGCTGCGCCCCTGCGGGAGGACGCGGGAAAGGGGTGGCTTTGCGGATCAACCCTACTGCGGCCTTGTCGAGCGCGGCAGAGCCTGAACTGCGCGCGATGGAGACACGCGCCAACCCGCCGCCCGACGAGATTGTAAAGGCGACGACTGCTGTACCCGTGGAGCGCAAACGCGGCTTGGACTGACGCGCGATACGGCGCATCACCTGTTCGGGATATTTGCTGGCGGCGGCATTGCCCGCCTGCGTCGCCTTCTTTTTGCTTTTGCCTGATGTTTGCGTCTTCGCCGTCTTGGAGGTCCCGCTTTGCGTGCCTTTGGTATTGTTGCGCTGTGCATTGCCACGCGCAGCCTTCTGCGGTTCGGCACGCGTCTCGACGCGCTCCGCCTTTTTTCGCTCCTGCTCTTGGGCGACTTTCGCAGCCAACACAGGGTTTTTGACCAATGGCCGCTTTGACAAAACAGGCGCGTCACTGTCGGGCGTTTGGGCCACAATACTCGGAGAGAGCACTGCGGGAGTTTCCGCAGCGACTGGCGCAACGGGCGACAATGCTGTCACCGTAAAAGCAGGTGCTGGCACCGCAGGCTCGGCTGTCGTTACTGTGGAAGCCGTGATTGTCTGCAAAGGTTGAACGGGGCTTACCTCCGCAACCGCAGTCACAACTTCCGCAGGCGTAACCCCTGCCTCATCAGGAGTGAGCGCGGTGAGCGTCCCCACTGCCATATCCTCAAACCGCGATCCCATGCGCGCTTCGACAGGTGGGCCACCACCCTCGATCTCGAGGTGCGATGCGGAGGAGCCAAACTGCGCCGCACCCGTCACCACACCCGCGGCAAGGGCCAATGACACCAGCTTCGCGATGGCCGAGCGCGGGATCATTGCAGCGCCCTTTGCGTCACAAGCATCACCCGTCCCGCCCCAGCGCTGCGCAACTCCCGCGTCAGCGCGACAAGTGTTTTTGCAGGCAGGTCACGATCAGGCACCAAACGCACAACGGCGCGGTCCTCCTCGGGCAGGCTGGCCATAAACGCGGTCGCATCGCTCTGCTCTTGCCCCTCGAAACTAATCCGTCCGTCCGGATAGATCACCAACGCATCAGGCGGCGCCTGATCGTCGAGCGCCCCTGTCTCCACCAGCTTGAGCGCGGGATCAAGCGGCTGCGCCAGCGTGCCAGCAACTATAAAAAACACCAGCATTAGAAACACGATGTTGATGAGGGCGATTGTCGGCTCACGCTGGGGTTTCGTTTTGGCAAGACGGCGCATTCCTAGCCCCCCAAAACCGAGATCTGCAAGGCAGGCAAACGGCGCAATGCCACCAGCAAATCGGCAAGCCGCTGCGCGTCAACATCTGCCCCGAGCGAGACAAGCAGTGGCGTGCCTTCAACGGCCTGCGCCAAGGAGGAGCGCGACAAATCATCCAGTGCCAGATCATCACCGTTCAAGCGCAAACTCTGCACGCCGAGTTCCAGAAACAGAGGTTTCACATCACTGCTGACAACCGTGCCTGCGCCAGCCGCCGCCAGCTCGATCTCGGCGTATTTGGAGAATGTCGAGGTCAGCATGAAGAACAACAACAGCAAGAAGATCACGTCGATCAGGGACGTCATCTGGAGCCGCCGCCGTCTTGCCCGCGCTTTAGCCATGGAGCGTTATCGCATCTGCCTGCAGCACCGCACGCGCACCAGCGGGATGCAAAATCGTCAACAGCGCCTTGTCCGCAATCACCCGCTCCGCCTCCATCCGCTGCTCGAACCAGCTCAGGATCAGGGCCGTAGGCATCGCAACAACAAGGCCCACCGCAGTGGTAAGCAACGCGACCCAGATGCCCCCTGCCAGAATAGAGGGGTCCACTTGGGAGCCAACAGCTTGCAAGGCCTGAAACGCTTCGATCATACCCAGAACCGTCCCGAAAAGACCCAGCAGCGGGGCAAGCTGGGCCACAGAATCGAGCAATCTGAACCCTGTCTCCAGCTTGGCAAATTCCGCTTCAGCCTCTGCCTGCAAGCGGGCGATCTCCTGATCGGGGCCAGACATCGCCATCTTCACAACATGCACCAGATAGCTGGTGGAGCGCTGTAATGCCACTTGAGCCGCGTCCCTGTCGCCAGTATCCCAAGCGCGTACGGCGTCGGACAGGGCAGTGTGCCGCCCGACACCTGCGCGCTGGAACTGCCACGCCTTATAAAGGGCAACAGCAAGGGCCAGCACGGCAACCCCCATCAGGATCACAACAACAGGACCACCCATCTGCGCAATCTGGCGCAAAGGTTCCACAAAGGAGAGGAGCATTTCCATCAGCCCAATACCTCAATCGCCGTCCGTGAGGAGGGCAATAAACCGCTTTCGCACAGGCTTGAGTCCAGACCCGCGCCTTCACAGGTATTTGCGCTGTTGAACAGAATACGGCCCAACTGCTCACAGGTGGTTTGCGGGATCACAAACTGGCGCACACGCGGACGCGCTAGTGGCAGTGTACCGAAATCAAACAGCGTCAAACGCTCAACCTGACCATCACTGTCAAATAGAACTGTCTCAAAGACGACTTTGTCGATCGCCACCTCCATCCCGTTGGTAATCAAAAAAGACAGCTTGCAAGCTTCGCCCACTGTCTCCGCCGCGTTCAATTCAATCGACAGGCGGCCCTCAATATCACTTTCCTGCGCCGCGACCGACTGCGCAGCGAGGATGAAAGCGGCGGCCCAGATAAGGCATGTGTGACGGGGCATGGAAACTCCTGATGTCTCAAACATACACCTTGGCGCAGGTTTGGCTGGTTTGGCGTTTATTTTCGGTGCGGCAGCACGCATGGTTCCGCGACTGCCTAACACCGCCGCGCCATTTTCGCCAAGGGCTGTTTTTCAGATCACTGGATGCTCGGCGCATGTACGCCCGTCTTTTGTGCGGCCTGCCTAGGTTTTGCGGCGGCGGAAAATGCTGCCTTGTAAACGCAGTATGACAAACAAGGTCACGGCAACGACCCCAGCGCATAACACTGCCTTCGAGACGATCTCCATCGTGCCGTCAATCAGCATCGCATGCACAACACTGCCCACAACGATGATGAGCGCCAAAGCAGTATGCCCTTTGCGCCACAGCCGCAAACCGATGCGTCGCCGCATCAAGGCCAAACCCGCCGCAGCAAAAACCGCCCACATCGCAACCACGCCCCAAACGGAAAACGCAGTCGGGGAGGCAAAGAGCAGCGCATCAATCACGTCAGGGGGGCTGGTGATCCACAGGCCGCCCACATGCAGCACCACACTCACCAATAATGCAGCACCGACAACGCGGTGCAGCCCCCGCGCACTTCCAAGCGGTATCCAAGGTAACAGCCCCGCAGCCAGCAGCGGCTGAACCAACAAGAACGCCAGAGCAATGATGCCCGCAAACCCGCTGAGGATATAAACAGGATCACGCCACGCGAGCAGCGGGCTGTTGGCGGCCGCCACAACAGGCAGGACACTGAGAAGGAGCACGCCGCCCCAAACCGCAATGCTTCTTACCCGACTGGCATATGGCGTCTTCACAAGGCTCAAACAGGTTTGAGAATAAAATCTACGTTCAGGTTCATCACACTGGGATCACGCAAAATGGGCCGCAAGAAGACAGTCTCGAACGCCGCGTTATCACAGGCCAGATGCCCATGCGCCTGACCAAAGGCTGGCACAATCTGTGGCATCTCCAAACGGAACATCCCGTTCTCATCGGTCAGGGTTGCGCCATGGCTTTCAGGGTCCCGCTCGCTTGCTTCGGTTGTATGCGCCCATATCTGGATGCGCTGACCCGCAAGCGGTGCGCCATCCCCTGCCCGTCTCACACGGCCCGTCATCCAGAAACCGCCGCCCCCGATCCTCTCCACAACAGGTGCGCCCGCCTGATAATTATTGGCCCCGCCCCGCATGGTGGGCGTCGGCGCAAAGCTTTGAGCCCGTGCAGGCGCGATCAA
>CAWVWS010000116.1:0-10169 GCA_963933905.1 uncultured Sulfitobacter sp. | reverse complement strand
GGCCTCGGCCTTCTGCTGACCTATCAGCAGATCGCAGTTTACATCGCCAGCACATAAAGATTGGAGAGAACAATGCACAACGCACCAAAACCCAATATCGACGATTTGCCGACGAAGGCGCACCTTCGCTGCTCCGCACTCATCGCGGGCATTGGGGCCGTGGCGATGGGACTGATGGTCTACCTCCCCGCAGAATACGGGACGGACCCAACAGGCGTGGGCAGTGTCCTTGGGCTAACAAAAATGGGTGAAATCAAGCAGCAGCTTGCCGCAGAGGCCGCAGCGGACGAGGCGCTCCATGGTAGCGATGAATCCTCATCCTTGATGAATGACATCTTTGGCCTGTTTGTCGGGGCGGCCCACGCACAAGAAGCATGGCAGGACGAAATCACCTTCACACTCGCACCCGGCGCGTCCACCGAGGTCAAGGCGACCATGGAGGAAGGGGCCTCCCTGACCTATGCGTGGTCTGCGACTGGGGGGCGGATCAACTTTGACCTTCACGCGCATGCGGGTGGTGAGGATGTAACCTACGAGCGAGGTCGTGGCAAAACATCCGGCGAAGGCAGCTTCGAGACCCCGTTCGCGGGCGATCACGGCTGGTTCTGGCGGAACCGTGATAAGGCTGACATCACTATAACGCTGCAACTGCGTGGTGATTACAGCGGAATCGTTCGTAGCGAGTGATGCTCCCATTTCGTCAACTGCGCAAAGGCGGGTGGGTGACCACGATACCTCTTCGAGACCTCAATCCGATATGCGCTCGGACAGCAGCGCGGATCACAGGAAGCTTGGTCCGAACCTCAGCCGCATGGTGCGCCAAGAGTGACACAGCGCTCCTTGGGCTTTTCATCACGAAGGGCTGCTTTGTGACACTTGGTCAATGCGGGGACCGCCCTGTTGCGATCATAAAGTGATGCTGCTGATGATGCGCGCCGATTGTCATCAATCCGAAGAAACCAAGACCCAATACTTGGTCCATTTCATCCGCAGAACTGACCTGTATCAGCATCTTTGCTCCGTCCTCCCGCACTTCTGAAAGAACTGTCCAGTCAGAGGACCCCTGCAACATCGGGCTGTGTGCCAACACCATGCGTTTGATGGACGCTGCCACCACCTCATCTCCCGTAATCATGAATGTCACACTCATGCCATCGACCGTTCGTTCAATCGACGCCTTGGTCGTTACGTTGTCCATATCTACGAGATGATCGCGCAGAGCTTTTATATCGACCCGCGCCCAGTCCGTTTCGGGATCGTCACGCAGTAATGTGACGATCTCGGCAATCGATGCGAACTGGGACTGGCCCGTCTCAACGGGTGACCCCGACGTATATGCGTGTTGTGCCGTGGCGTTGGATGCGACCAACATCATCGCTGCTGATAAAAGACCTAGTTTCATTTCACACTCCTGTTTCTTGATCATTCTATGCAACTTCATCCTGATCGTATATGATTTGGATCACATGTTTCCTGATCCCTTTTCTCATCTGCATGATACCGCTTGTCGCACAATTGACATGGACAAGGGCGACGTACTGTTTCGCCAGAACCAGACTACATCGGGGCTTTACCGTGTACTCTCCGGATGCGTGACGCTTCAACGAACCGGGATGAGTGGCGATACCTTGACCTTGCACAGGGCGATGTCGGGCGGCCTTTTTGCGGAAGCGTCAGTATTCTCAGAGACCTACCACTGCGATGCGATTTGCACCGAAGCCGGGAGCGTCGTGAGGATTGCAAAGGCAGATGTCGTTACAACGATGCAATCCAACCCCACGTTTTCACAGGACTTCACAAGGTTGCTTGCCCTTCAGGTTCAGCGATACCGCGCCCATATCGAGTTGCTGGCAATCCCGTCAGCCAAGGAACGCATCCTGGCTGCGGTTCAGGCAGGGTACTTCGACGCAACAGTCACCGAACTGGCGACCCGCATCAATCTTAGCCATGAAGCCTGTTATCGAGGACTTCGCTCTTTGTGCGATGATGGTCGTATGGTTCGTGTCGCGCGGGGCATATATCAATTGAAATGAACCAGTCTTGGTTCGGTTTTTATACTTAGAGCAGTAGCCATCGCGGAGTCCTGCCTAGGTACTCTTGGTAGTCTTGCCCAAACAGGTCCTCCATCGCTGCTTCTTCCATGCGAATTTGATTGAACGTCAAGTTGATCACGAAAAATGGCACCAACATCAGGCCAAGCAAGCTATCGGCGATCATACAAACTGCGATAAGCCATAGCGCCATTGCCACATACATCGGGTTCCGCGTTATCCTGAAAACACCAGTAGTGACCAATGTCTGGGCTTGTTCAGGGTGTAAGGGATCGACTGTTGTCTTGTGTTTTCGAAAACTGGCAATCGAGAGGACAAGCAATATTGCACCTGTTACACCTGATGTGAGCGCAACGGTATAGCGGACTGCGAAGGGAATTTCCTGTGGACCTGCGATAATCGACAGGATGTAAATTAGACCTGATACAAACAGCATCTGCGCGACAGGTGGCATTCGCAGGAAGCGTTTTGTATTCATGGTATCACTTTTCTGCCACGTCCACCCACGTGCGCATTCCGCCAACAGCGTGGCTGAGCATGTGACAGTGCAGCAGCCAGCGACCAGGGTTGTCAAATACACAAATGATATCGCGGCTTTCGCCTGCGTTCACCAGAGTTGTGTCGCGCAGGTCGCCCAAAGACCCGTTTTCGTCAACTTCATAAAAGTGGTGACCGTGAAGGTGGATGCCATGGGGGAATGATGTGTCGTTTGCAAATGTGATCCGCACCGTTTCGCCATTTTTGAAGGAGCCGAATGGGTCGGCTTGCAAGTCCGAGACGTTGTTGAAAGCCCAGATGTTGTCGCCACCATGTCGTCCGCCCATTGCTCCGCCCATCATGGTCAGCGTCAGGTGTTGCGTGGGTTCGGTTGGTGCGGGCAGGTCGGGCGATGACAGAGCCATGATCGGTCCAGTCTGCCTGACCGTATTGGTGCCGCTCAGAGCCAGATCAGCCAATCGATATGGTCCCTGACGGCTCAACATATCAAACCCAACGGGGCCAGTGATATCAACAATCAAGTCCACCCGTTGTGCAGGGGCGAGGGTAAGTGCTGCTATGGGGCGTGGCGCGGGCAATGCCATGCCATCCAAGGCAACGACTGAGCCGCTGACACCGCTTACCGCTACAGGAAAAATGCGGTTCGTCGCAGCATTGATCAACCGAAACCTAACCCGATCCCCAGTCTTCACCTGATCTTGGGACAGGAATGCACGGGCGAAGTTGCCCATGTAACCGCCGTGGGCGACACTGTGCATATCTGTAAATTCGTCAGACAGCGTACCATCTTCTGCTAGCCGCCAGTCCGCCATCAGCACGGTGATATCGTGATCCACATCCGGGGGCGTGGCGTCTTCGACAATCAAAGCCCCCATCATGCCGCGCGCGACTTGCTCATGAGAAATGTAATGCGAATGATACCAATAGGTGCCCTCATCAGGCGGGATAAAGCTGTAGGTTTTGGTCTGCGCGGGCTCGATCAACTCTTGCGTCAACATCGGCACCCCGTCCATCCGGTTCTCTAACCTGATGCCGTGCCAATGCACTGCGGTACCTTCCTCAAGATCGTTCTCGACTTCGATGTGTGCCCGTTCACCACGACGCACCCGCAGTTCTGGTCCTGGCATTGACCCGTTGAAGCCCAGCATCGACGTTGCACCATCGCCCAACGGCAGGATCTGCTGCGTCACTGTTTCGGCCTTCAGGCGCAGCGTGTCTTGGGCTGCAAATGTGGGCATTGGTAAAATCGCTGTGGCTGAAACGGTGGCCAAGAAGTGTCGTCTGTTCATGTGGTGCCTCATGTTGGCAGAGTAAGGTTTGTTGTCAAAACAGCAGTCATTCCCAACACGACAAGGATGACCAGCCATTCGACTGATATGGATTTGGAGAGATGACCAGCCGCTGCTGGATCACCGCTGCGCAGCGCAGGTATGAACCGAAGTTTGTTGGCAGCGGCCAGCCCCAGCAGCAACCCGACCAGCAGCACCTTAATGATCAAGGCCTGCCCGTATCCGGTGCCAATGAGCGCAGAGAACGAACCAACCAGTTGATAGCCCATGTAGCCACCCACGACAATCAGCGCGGGGACGGTAACAGTAGCAACAACCCCAAACCGATGTCCAACATCCGCTGCCGCGGCGTAGGTGACTGGCGACGACGCCAAGCGCTTTAGCGGCGTAAGAACCCCAATCCAAAGGGCAACAGCCAGCAAATGCAAAATCAAAGCAATGTCGAGGAGTATGGTTTCGCGACCAGAAACATGGCCGACGTGATTGAATGACCATATCGCCATGATCCCACCCAGCACCGAAACCCAAGCTCCAACGCGGCCCATGAGTAGCCCAGCAATCAGCAAACCAAGGCCCGCGAGGCGTAACAGGAAAGCAGTGCCGACAGGTGTGGTCCACAAAAGGCCCAACATTTCAGGATCGGTCATACCGCTGACATCCCCCGTCAAATTGGCCCCGCGCAGTGTGAAAGCGAGGACAGTCGCACCCAACCCAATAACTGCAAATTTAGCTTCCAGACCACGTGTGCGATCCAACCGAAAAATCAGTGCGCTCATAACTGTCCCTGCCGCAGTCATGACACCAAGATAAAGTGCAAACTTGGTGATGATTTCAGCAAGACCGAACGCATCAGGCATGGTTATTCGACAGTAAAGCTGAAGGTGCCGTTCAGGGCATGGCCATCATTTCCAAGTCCGCGCCATTCAACCACGTAAACACCCGCACCCATGTCGTGCATCGGCAACGCAAACTCCTGCGTGAAGGCCGATTGTTCGCCAAGGTCCATATCCATGCTGTGTTTGTTAGCATGGGTGATTGAAACGCGCGTCAGGCGGATGTTGCCTTTGAAGTCCATCAAGACTTCAGTCGGCATCTCCGTTACAATTGCCTCATTGGTAGGGGTCGTTCCATCGAGAGGGGAGTGCGCTATCGCGCCCGTTGCCCAAATCCCTATCATGCCTGCGCGTAAAAAAGTCTTCATTGTTGTTTCCAGTGTTGTTGGGGATCAGTTAATCCCGTTGGCACGTTGTAATTCACGAATGTAAGCGACGATCATGGTGACATCGGCCCGTGTTACACCCTCAACCGGAGGCATGTCACCAAACCACCAGTGATGCGCGCGAACACCCACAGCAGCAGCCCGTTGGAACGCTTCGTCGCCATGGTGGCCTGGTTCATAAATGATGTGGACCAGCGGTGGTGCCACGCCATCCTGGCCTGCTGCATTTATCCCGTGGCAAGCCGCACATTTAGCTTCAAAGCCGATTTTCCCGATCTTGGCATTCTGCGACAGCGTTTCAGGCAGCAGGACATTGGCAAGAACTCTGTCTTCCATGCTGATAGCACTGTCAGTCGAGGCTGTTTGTGGTGCTGTGGGCCACATCACGTAGCCCACGGCACCTGCAATCAAAACGGCAACGATAGCGATATTCGATTTCATCGGATGCACTGAACCTTCTGTCTTTTGGGTATTGATAAGCCTTCCTGTAGGTGGAGGGTCAATCCCTTTCTCATCACAGCTTCGAGAGCATCCAGATCGCCATGCCGATCATCATCAGGTTCTCGGTAAGCGATACAAACCCCAATGGCACTCTGCTGTCACCTCCAACGCAGGCACATTTGAGGTCACGTTTGTCGATGTAGACCGCCTTGAACACGCTGATTGCGCCAATGCTGGCCACGAACAGCGCGGCAGGTGCTGATAGCCACGTAAGAACACCCGCTATCATGAGCAGCCCCGCTCCCGTCTCAACGAACGGATAGACATACCCGTAGCGAACCCACCGCTGTGCCAACAAATCATAGTTCAGGAACATCGTGGCGAACCGCTCCACGTCTTGCAGCTTTTGCAGACCCAACAGCACCATAGAAATCGAGATGAACCATTCCACTGTCCGTCCTGTGAAGACGGTGCCGAACGCCACCCAAGTAACAGCGATGGCCATCAACAATGCGACCAAGAACAAAGCGATGACAGGCTTGTAGGTCGTGGCATCTTTGAACTTGGTGGCTTTTCCCAAATATGCGCTCAGGTCATCGAAACCACCGATGCGTTTTTCTCCTAGATACGTTTGTGGCGTAGTTTTCACTTCATGCTTGGCTTTGAATGCGTCAACCTCCTCCCGGCTGGTGAGATGACGATCAGCCACCTGAAAGCCCTGCCGCTCTAACAGGTCTTTTGACTTCAACCCGTAAGGACACATGTGATCGGTCATCACCATCCGATAGAGGGTGGCGGTCTTCGCGGCGGTATCCTTGGGCATATATCAAATCCTTATGCGGGTGCAGGTATCCATCAGAATGGCACCCTTGAAACTCGTTCATCTCCAACCTAATCTTTCCTGTAACTGGAAGGTCAAGGGTGAGTTCTATGAATATCTCTGCTGCATCAAAGGCTGCGGGTCTACCCGTAAAAACTGTGCGTTATTACGCCGACATCGGTTTGGTTGAAGCACCGTCGCGATCAGAGGCGGGATACCGCACCTATGATGATGTAGCTGTTCGCAAGCTGGTGTTCGTCAGGCGATCACGAGCTTTTGGATTCAGCATTGAGGGATGTCGCGAACTTCTGAGCTTGTATCAAGATCAGGACCGCACCAGTTCGGAGGTGAAACGTATAGCATCTAAGCGGTTGGAGGAGATTGAAGAGAAGCAGCGCGAACTTCAGTCCCTGCATGACGAGTTAGCGCATCTGGTGACATCCTGCCGTGGAGACCATTTGCCTGACTGTCCGATTATTGATTACCTTGCATGATGTGCGCGATCTAGGATTTCCCAGAAGCCGCCGTTCGCGGCAAAAACGAAAAAGATGTAGGATGGGCCTGAAGCTGTCGCTACCTTCGGCTGCAAAGAAGTTCCCGCGCCACCTGCTCAGGCGGCGCGGGAGTTGGGTTAGATGACCTTGACGATGGCTTTGCCGGTGTTGCCGCCTGTCAGGAGTTTGATGAAGGCGTCGGGTGCGTTCTCTAGGCCTTCGGTGATGTCTTCTTGTACTTTGACAGAGCTGTTGGCGATCATCGGGCCGACCTCTTTGTGGAACTCAGGCATGCGGTTCCAGTGGTTGGAGATGATGAAGCCGTTCACGCTCAGGAAATTGACGAGGATCGTGCGCCAGAGTTTTGGAGCGGTGAGGGTTTTCTCGATGGCGTCTGCGCCCAAGCCGCCTTCGTTGTACCATGAGATCATGCCGCAGATCGGGATGCGGCCGTGTTGGTTCATCAGGGGCATGACAGCCTCGAGGACTTTGCCGCCGACGTTCTCGAAGTAGATATCGACGCCTTTGGGGGCGGCGTCTTTGATGGCTTTGCGCAGTTCGGAGGCGGTGGCGTAGGCACGGTGGTCGAGGCAGACGTCAAAGCCGAAATGCTCAACGGCTGTTTTGCATTTCTCAGGGCCGCCCGCGATGCCGACGGTGTGCAACCCGCGAGCTTTTGCCAACTGTCCAACCATGGAGCCTACGGGGCCAGTGGCAGCGGCGACGACGAGGGTTTCGCCGGATTTTGGTTTGCCGAGTTCCGTGAGGCCGTACCAGCCTGTGAGGCCCGGCATGCCGAGGACACCCAGCGCATAGGTGATGGGGGCAGTGTTGGGGTCGATTTTGGCGAGGCCTGCAGCGGGGGCGACCGAGTGTGTGGCCCAGCCAAAGCCGCCCATGACGAATTCGCCGACTTCAAAACCTTTTGCGTTGGAAGCGATGATCTCGCCTACGGAGCCGCCTTCCATTTTGCCATCAACGGGGATGTTGGCGGCGTAGGATTTTGCGTCATCCATGCGGCCGCGCATATAGGGGTCCAGCGACATGTAGTGGACGCGCACGAGGACTTCGCCTTCGGCAGGTGTTGGGATCGGTGCCTCTTCAAGGCGGAAGTTGGCGGGGGTGGGGGCGCCGTCGGGGCGGCTGGCGAGGACGATTTGTTTCATTGTCTCTGACATGGTGGTCTCCCTTTGGTTTTGCTTTGATTTGGGGGCACGGTATCGCAGTTGGATGGTGGTACAAGTGGCACGCTGCGTCACTGGCTATTGGCAATCGGGACGCTACGGCCTAAGAGGGCGGAAATCCTCTCAGATAAAGGCCGTATGACATGGTTGGCAGTGCAAATCTTAACATCATGATCAAGGCTGCGCGCAAAGCGGGGCGCGCGTTGGTGAAGGACTTTCGCGAAGTCGAGCAGCTTCAGGTTTCCATGAAGGGTGCGGGCGATTTTGTGAGCCGTGCCGATATCAATGCCGAGAAGATCATCAAGGACGAGTTGCGCACCGCGCGCCCGACCTATGGCTGGGTCGGTGAGGAAAGTCGTGCGGAAGAAGGTGAAGACCCCACGCGCCGCTGGATCGTTGATCCGCTGGACGGGACGACGAATTTTCTGCACGGTTTGCCGCATTGGGCGATATCTATCGCGCTTGAGCATAAAGGGCAGGTTGTGGCCGGTGTTGTGTTTGATGCGGCCAAGGAAGAGATGTTTTTCGCCGAAAAAGGTGCGGGCGCTTGGATGAACGAGAGCCGTTTGCGGGTGTCTGGGCGCAACAAGATGATCGAGTCGATCTTTGCCACGGGTATTCCATTTGGCGGGCGTTCCGATCTGCCAGCGACTTTGCAGGATATGGCGCGTATTGCGCCCTCTTGTGCGGGTATTCGGCGCTGGGGTGCAGCCTCGCTCGATTTGGCTTATGTGGCTGCTGGCCGCTATGAAGGGTTCTGGGAGCGTCGCTTGAATTCGTGGGATTTGGCCGCGGGTGTGATCATCGTCAAAGAGGCGGGTGGTCTGGTCGAGCCGATAAATCCGCGTGGTGATGTCTTGCAAGATGGTGAGATTATTGCGGCGAATGAAGCGATCTTTACCGGTTTCTCGAAGCTGGTGCGCGGCTAAGATTTACTTGCGGTCGGACGGGTGGTTGATGCCATCGCGCCACGGGATCGGCTCGTGATCCATGGAATGCGTTGCGTCGATGCAGCCGAGGTTTACGCCACTCATCAACGGGTTGGACCGAGTTTGGTGGTGGGTGTAGATGCCGCAGATTTTACAAAAATAATGTTGTGCCGTGTGGGTACCAAAGCTGTAGAGGCCGAGGTTCTCCGCGCCTTTGGTGATTTTGAGCGTGGATGACGTGACGCCGATGTTGGCGGCCTGTCGGCGTTTGCAGAACGAACAGTTGCAGCGCGCGGCATCTGCGTAGCCGTTCGGGGCCTCGCCTGTGATCTCGATTGCGCCGCAATGGCAGGTGGCGGTGATCTGGAGGCTCATTTGCGCTTCACCTTTGGCATCTCGTAGCGGGCGGGGGGATGGGGTGGATGGCCGTGGGTTGCTTTCCAGAACTTTGGTCCGCCGCGTTTGAGCCAGAGGGGCAGGGCGAGCAGGAGACCTGCGATAAAGCCGCCTGAATGGGCCCAATAGGCGACGCCGCCTGTTTCGGGTTGTGCGCCGAGACCGCCGACGAATTGCATGGCAAACCAGACCATCAGCATGATCCATGCGGGGATTGGGAAAATCCTGACAAAAAACAGAATGTCGACGCGGGCTTTGGGGAATAGCAGCAGGTATGCGCCCATGACCCCTGCGATGGCACCTGATGCGCCCACAGTGGGGATGTAGGAGCTGGGGTCGGCGAGGACATGGGCGTAGCCCGACAGCGCGCCTGCTAGCAAGTAGAAGCCAAGGAAGGGAGCATGGCCCATCTCGTCCTCGATGTTATCGCCGAAGATCCACAGGAAGAGCATGTTTCCTGCGATATGCGCCCAGCCTGCATGCAGGAACTGGGAACTGAGCAAGGCGTTATATCCGTCCCCCTCCATCACGCGGCGGGGCAGCAGGGCATAGTTGTAGTAGACTTGGGCCAGCGCACGTTCATCCCCTGCGATGGGCAGCATCGACAGGAAAATGCCGATATTGGCGGCCATGAGCGCGTAGGTGACATATGGCACGCGGCCCGAAGGGTTATGATCACGGATTGGGAACATCGGGGCACGTTGTGCCATTGGTTGTGGGGCGTCAAGGGCGGATGCTGGTGATCCAGCGGTCATGCTGACGCATGGTTTCATTAGTGGCGTTTGTGGCGGGCGTTGGTGGGAACTTCCAGCTGTTGTGACGGGCGTGTGTGTGGGATTGAGTTTAAG
>CAWVWS010000115.1:0-10285 GCA_963933905.1 uncultured Sulfitobacter sp. | reverse complement strand
CGACACGCTTACGTCAAAGATCGAGTTCAACGATGCGGGACAAATCCTCGCCAATGGCCAGCGGATTAAATAGACTACGCCACATATACGGTTAACCGAGGCGGCACCCTGCGGGCCGCTTTTCTTTTGGTCTGCGCCCTTGCGGGAACAGGTCTGCACAGCTACCTCTAGCCCCTGATCAGGAGAGTATGATGACTCAAGCCCTTGATGCGCTAACTGCGCAGTTGTTGGAAGTTGCAAAAACTGCGGGTGCAGATAGTGGCGATGCCATGGCCGTGCGCGGGACATCCCTGTCGGTAGATGTGCGGGCGGGTGTTCTCGAAGAGGCCCAGCGCGAAGAGGGCACCGACATCGGCTTGCGGGTTTTTGTGGGCCAGCGCAGTGCGATTGTATCCGCCTCCGATACTTCGTCGCGCACCCTGTCAGAGATGGCAGAGCGTGCAGTCGCCATGGCCCGTGAGGCGCCCGAAAATCCCTATGCAGGGCTTGCCGATCCTGACCAGATTACAACAGATTGGGATGCAGACACGCTTGAGCTGTTTGACCCAACACCAGAGCCGGATCCCGCAGCCCTCCAAAACGACGCTGCCGAGGCAGAAGCTGCCGCCCTCGCCGTGGAGGGCATTAGCCAAGTGCAGTCTGCCAGCGCAGGATATGGAGCACGGGAAGTTCATCTGGCGGGTTCCAACGGGTTTTCAGGGGGCTACCACCGCTCTGATCGTGGCCTGAGCTGTGTTGCGATTGCGGGAACCGGCACCGCGATGGAGCGTGACTATGACGGGGACAGCCGCATTTTCCAAAGTGATCTGCGCAGTGCCACTGAGATTGGCCGCATCGCCGCCGAGCGAACATTGGCACGGATCAGCCCCCGCAAGCCGCCGACGGGCACCTACCCCGTTTTGTTTGACGAGCGTATCTCAAGTTCGCTCATCGGGCATTTGCTGAGCGCGATTAACGGCAGTGCGATCACGCGCGGCGCGTCCTTCCTGCGCGATGCGATGGGGGAGCAGGTTTTGCCGAAAGGCATCTCGCTCATTGAAGATCCGCACCGTCCACGCGTTACGGGCAGCCGCCCATTTGACGGCGAATTCCTTACAACATCCAAGCGGGAAGTGGTTGAGGACGGTGTTCTAAAAAGCTGGACTCTCGATCTGGGTACAGGACGTCAACTGGGCCTGCCCTCCACAGGGAATGCGGCACGCGGAACAAGTTCTGGCCCCTCGCCCAGCCCGTGGAACATGGCGCTGACCCAAGGGGAAGCCAGTCGCGCAGATTTGATCCGCGATATGGGGACAGGCCTGCTTGTCACTTCCATGATCGGATCGACTATCAATCCCAACACAGGGGATTATTCGCGCGGGGCAGCGGGCCTGTGGGTCGAGAATGGCGAAGTCACCTATGCGGTGAATGAATGTACTATTGCGGGCAATTTGCGCGACATGTTGCGCGCTATGGTTACTGCCAATGATGCACGCACGCACCTAAGCCGTGTCGTCCCTTCCCTCCTCATTCCGGGCATGACCATTGCCGGCATCTGACCTTCCCCTCCTGATTGATACCGTGCGCATGGCTGGCCGTGTCGCGACCAGCTTTGTTGGCAAAACGGCCAAGCGGTGGGACAAGGCAGGCGGCGCAGGTCCTGTGACCGAAGCCGATCTCGCGGTGAACGATATGCTCAAACAGCAGCTTCTTCTGGCGCGCCCCGATTATGGCTGGCTGTCGGAGGAGACCGAGGACGGCACAAAGCGGCTGACTCATGACCGTGTGTTTATCGTTGATCCGATTGATGGCACCCGCAGCTTTACCGAGGGTGCCAACACTTGGGCCCATGCGATTGCTGTGGCAGAACATGGTCAGGTTACTTCGGCTGTCGTATATCTTCCGTTGCGAGGTCTGCTCTATACTGCCGCCCTTGGACAGGGTGCATACCTTAATGGCGCACCCATTCGCGCCTCTGGCATTTCACAGTTCGAGCAGTCAACGATCCTTGCCGCGAAACCCGCCCTTGCTGGTCCCGTGTGGCGCAGCGGTGCCTGTCCTCCATTTAAATGCGCGTACCGCCCGTCACTAGCATACCGCTTAGGCCTTGTGGCTCAGGCACGGTTTGACGGGATGTTGACCCTGCGCCCCAGCTGGGAATGGGATATCGCGGCAGGCGCATTGATCATCGCAGAAGCAGGCGGCACGATCACCAACCAGCGCGGTGCACCTTTGCAGTTCAATAGTGCCGATCCTCGTCTCGACGGTGTCGTCGCAGGTGGTGGCGCGATCCACGCAGCGCTTATGGATGCCTTAACTTAACCCTGCGACTGCTTGACGCCATGCCCCTGCCACGTGCTAACACAACCCAAGCAAATTCAAAGGATACACTCCCATGACCCAACGCCTGCACCTTGTTTTCGGCGGTGAGCTGGTAACCCCCAGCGAGAATACGTTCAAGAACGTGGACGATCTGCATATTGTCGGTATTTTCCCGAACTATGCCGCAGCCTATGTCGCATGGAAGAACGAGGCACAGCGCACGGTCGATAATGCGCATATGCGTTATTTCATCGCCCACCTTCACCGCCTCCGCGATGAGGAAACACCTGCTTCATCTACCGAAGAGCTGGGCTAAGGCGTTATGGCTGTCTCGCTTGGTCTTACAGCGTACCGCGCCCTTGCGCGGCGTGGTGAGGCACGGCAGCCAGCCTTGAACTCGCCCCGCCCTGACGGGGAATTGCTCTGGATTCACTGTGCCGAGGGGGATGCGTTTCTGGCGGTTCAGGACCTTGCGGTGCGTCAAATAATCAGCAGACCCAAGCTTAATGTTCTGATTACTATGGTCGAGGCACCAAGAGACCTTGATGAGGAAAGAGCCAGCATTCCGGCGGGTATCCATGTGGCGCAAATATATGACGATCATCCAAACAGCGTGAAGGCATTTCTGGATCATTGGACCCCCGATTGCTGTGTCTGGATTTGGGGCGGGTTGCGCCCCAATCTTATCCTGTCTGCTGCCGAGCGGAATTGCCCCCTGTTTTTGATAAATGCCGATACCTCGGGGTTTGACGGGCGGCGCGACAGATGGTTGCCTGATGTCGCCCGTAGCCTACTGCCCTTGTTTGCTGCGGTGATGGTTCGCACACCCGCCACAGCGCGGCGGCTGATGCAACTAGGGCTGGGCAAAGATGACATTGAAATCACATCCGCCTTGCAAGCAGGCAGTCAGGCGTTGGGATGTAACGAGGCAGATCTTGCCGATCTGGCTGCCACCTGCATCGGGCGGGCTATCTGGTTTGCCAACGGGGTTCAGGCCGAAGAGTTGCAGACCGTTCTGGCGGCCCATAGGCAAGCGCTACGCCTTTCGCACCGCTTGTTGCTGGTACTTCGTCCTGCTGGAAATCTGACCGCACAAGACGCCCTTGGAGAAGCGCGAAAGCAGGAATTCAGAGTTCTAAGTTGGGATGATGGAAACTATCCCGATGAGACCACCCAAGTCCTGATAAGTGATGATGCGCGCGATGCGGGTCTGTTCTACCGTGTGGCCCCTGTCTCATTCCTTGGGGGGTCTTTGGTGGCAGGCCGGCAAGGAGTTGATCCGCTGGAAGCGGCGGCTTTGGGGTCTGCAGTGCTCTATGGTCCGCGTGTCGGCAAACACCTGCAAAGTTATTCCCGGCTTGCCACGGCGGGGGCAGCCCGCATTATCAACGACAGCTCCGCCCTTGGGATGGCGGTGTCGCGGCTGGTCACCCCCGATCAGGCAGCGATCATGGCGCATGCGGGTTGGGATGTCGTGACAGAAGGGGCCGCCCTCACAGACCGGATTACCGATCTGGTCCAAGATACGCTGGACACTCAGCAGGGAGTGAATTGATGCGCGCACCGGATTTCTGGCATCATTCCCGTGCAGGGCTGCGCGCGCGCCTGCTGCAACCGCTCGGCGCGCTGTACGCGCAGGCAACCGCCCGCAGACTGGCGCAGGGACCAAGGGCACGTATGGATGTGCCCGTGATTTGCGTCGGCAATATCAACGCGGGGGGCACGGGAAAGACGCCCACGGTGATCGCCATAGTCGAGCATTTGCGCGACCTTTATCTTGAACCCCATATCGTTTCGCGTGGGTATGGCGGCACGCTGGAAGGTCCGGTGCGCGTGGACCCTGCACGCCATACGGCTGCACAAGTGGGCGACGAGCCCTTGTTGTTGGCCGCCTTCGCCGAAGTCTGGATTGCGCGGGACCGTGCGGCTGGGGCCGCCGCTGCGCAGGAAGCGGGCGCGAAAGTGATTGTGCTAGATGACGGGTTCCAGAACCCTGCCCTCGACTATGATCTGAGCATAGTGGTTGTTGATGCACAAAAGGGTTTTGGGAACGGCTTGTGCCTACCTGCGGGGCCGCTTCGTGAACCTGTCACAGTTGGCCTGGCGCGTGCCGATCTGCTGTTGTCAATCGGCGATATAGCGGCGCAGGAAGCGTTTGACACAACACAGGTGCCCCCGACGCTGCCACATGCGCGCGCCTCACTTGCGCCATTACAGACGGGGATGGACTGGACAGATACACCGCTTCTTGCCTTTGCGGGCATCGCACACCCCGAGAAGTTCTTTGCCACTTTGCGGGGGTTGGGCGCGACTTTGGTTCATGCCGAACCGCTGGAAGATCACCAACCTTTGACGACTGCATTGCTGGGACGGTTGGAAGCAGATGCCCGTGCAAAAGGAGCACAGCTTGTCACGACCGAGAAAGACGCTGTGCGCTTACCACCTGCGTTTCGGTCAAAAGTCATTACCTTGCCTGTCCGATTGAAAGTCGAGGAACCGAGCCCGCTATGGGACGTTCTAAAAAGGGTCACAACATCTGCAGAGTAGAGTAGACTTTTTCAATAAAATTCTGGCCCAATTTTTTGAGAAAAAATTGCTCCCGCCTCAGTCGTCTTCGCCCAGTTTAGGCGAAGGGCGCAACAGTTTCAGTTCAGCTCCTGAAAACTTGAAGGGCGATCTTATACCAGGCACACCGTCCAGCTCAATCTGCATACCGCGCGCTTTCACCTGAGGATCGTTGAACATATCCTCCATGTTGTTGATTGGCCCTGCGGGAACGTTATGCGCCTCGCAACTTGCCAGCAGATCATCGCGGGTGCGCAACCGTGTAGCGCCCTCAATCCGCGCGTTCATTGCGGGACGGTTTGCAACGCGGTCTGCGTTTTTGGCGTAATCGGGATCGTCTCCCATTCCCTCAAGGCCAAGTAGATCACACAAGCGCTGGTATTGGCCGTCATTGCCCGTCGCAATGATGAGGTGCCCGTCAGAAGTCTCAAACACTTCATAGGGCGTTAGATTTGGATGGGCATTCCCCATACGATTTGGCGAGATGCCCGTGGTGAGATAGTTCATCCCTTGGTTGCCAGTGATTGCGACCGCTGTATCCAACAGCGACATATCGATGTGCTGACCTACACCTGTAGTGTTTCGCTGATGCAAAGCTGCAAGGATCGCTGTGACTGAATATATCCCTGTAAATACATCAGTAATTGCGGTGCCGTGCTTTTGTGGTTGGCGATCCGGCTCCCCCGTAATCGACATCAGGCCTGATATCCCCTGAATGATGAAATCATATCCCGCGCGATGCGCATAAGGGCCTGTGTGGCCAAATCCGGTGATCGAGCAATAAATGAGCTCCGGAAACCGCTCCTTCAATGTGTCGTAGTCCATGCCGTATTTCGCAAGGCCGCCAGTCTTGAAATTCTCGATCAGAATATCTGCATCTTCCAGCAGCGCATGCATTTTTGCCTGCCCCTCGGCGGTGCGCAGATCGACAATCACGGACGCCTTGCCGCGGTTGGCGGAGTGGAAGTACGAGGCGGAACGGTCATCGTCGCGGTCAATAAAAGGAGGACCCCACTGGCGCGTATCATCGCCAGCAGGGCTTTCCACTTTGATCACTTCTGCGCCCAGATCGGCCAGGGTCTGACCCGCCCATGGACCTGCCAGAACGCGCGCCAACTCGATCACTTTGAGCCCTGTGAGCGGCGCGGCCATCAGCCAGCCAACGCTTCGTCGATGATCACCTTCATGTCCTCGAAGGACATGTTGGAGTGCTTTTTGCCATTGATGACAAAGCTGGGTGTGCTGTCGATCCCGTCCGCTTTTGCATTTTCCTGATACCATGCGACAAGGGATTGGGCGCGATCACCATCCTGCAAACAGGCTTCAAGGGTCTCGTTGTCCAGGCCCGCCAAACGGCCTATTTTCCGAAGCTCTTCTACAATCGCGGCGGGATCACCCGCACGGCTCCAGCCCTCCTGATCGGCGTAGATCAAATCAGCAATGCCAAAGAACTTCTCTTCCCCGCCACAACGCGCGATCAACGAAGCCCAGAGACCGAAGCGGTCAAAATACACTTCGCGGTAGATGAACTTGATCTTACCTGTGTCGATGTATTCGGTTTTTAATTTTTTATATGCGCCCGTGTGGAAAGTGGCACAATGCGGACAGGTGAATGAGGCGTATTCAATCACTTCAACTGTCGCATCAGGGTTACCAGAAATCATGTCGGGGATTAAAGAGATATCGACATCACCGGTAGTCGTCTGCGCATTAGCGGCACCAGGCAGGGGCGCATCAGGAAAGGCGACAGTGGTCGTGCTGCGATTGCTGGTCATGTACCAACCACCAAGGCCGAGTACGGCAACGGAGCCAAGAAGGAGATTTCTGCGGTTCATTTGATGTGTCCTTTATTCGGTGTCATGTCAAGCTGGCCTATGCTCAGCGGTTTTGTTTGTTCAATATGTTCTCGCCCAGCCGCGCAAGGGCATCGCGCAGACTTTCGTCGCCGATTGGGGCGGCCGTTTGGGTCGCTTTGGCCTTGATCGCGGGATCAGTAGTGGCAATCTTTTTCTGCGGGGCGTGGCCAAACATGACCTGCCCTTCGGAAAACCCTGTTGCGGCGGTTTGGGTCACGCGGACCCGCGCAATCGCGTTATAGCCATAGACGGCATTCACACGGGCGCGCAGTTGTTCCTTTTGCATCTCGAGGATGGGGGCATTTGCCCCTGTCGTGAGCAAGGTCAGAGTGGCCCCCATACCGCCACGGCCATAGGAAACCTCTACGGGCCGTGAGATAGCCGCGGCATCTTCGCCCGCCACTTCCGCCCAGTTGGTCAACAGTCGCGACTGCGCAAACCCACGGCTCTCCGAGGCTTTGCGGATTTTGCTCGTCAAAAGGCTGGCAGTGCGAGCGAATCCTTTGGTTGTCGGGCGGCGGGGCGGCATTGCGTGCTTTCTGCTGTGGATGCTGGCACCTGTGAGGGTGCCACGCTATGATATTGAAAGGTATCATAGCGCAACGCGCAGGCCCTGCCACCATAGCAATTCAGGATTGGTTCATAAACAGTGCGTGATAAGGATAACATCTCTGTAATGTTGCTGGCTTGGTATGATGTCCATGCCCGCGAGATGCCGTGGCGGGTGTCACCGCAGGCGCGTACCGGAGGACAAATGCCCGACCCCTATGCGATCTGGATGAGCGAGATCATGTTGCAGCAAACGGCTGTTGCCACGGTAAAGGATTACTTTCGCAAATTTATAGCCCGCTGGCCCACTGTCCGTGATCTGGCCGCTGCGGAGGATGCTGATGTCATGGCTGAATGGGCAGGCCTTGGATATTATGCCCGAGCACGCAATTTGCTGAAATGCGCACGTGCCGTAGTCGGCGAATATAATGGTGTCTTCCCGGCGGATCACGCCGCCCTTCTCAAACTGCCAGGGATCGGACCCTATACAGCGGCGGCAGTCTCCTCCATTGCCTTTGACCTGCCCCATGCTGTTCTGGACGGCAATGTAGAGCGGGTCATGGCGCGCCTTTATGACGCGCACACACCTCTGCCCGATGCAAAGCCGCAATTGATGATCCACGCACAGGCCCACACTCCCGCGCTACGGGCTGGCGATTATGCCCAAGCGGTGATGGATCTGGGCGCAACGATCTGTACGCCCAAATCACCCGCTTGTGGCATTTGCCCTCTGCGGGATGCCTGTGATGCGCGCGCGATGGGAACAATGGCCGAGCTTCCTAAAAAGCTGCCAAAAAAGGCCAAACCCGTCCGACACGGCACTGTATACCTTGGTCGCCGCAGCGATGGTGCGTGGTTGCTGGAGACACGTCCCGAAAAAGGGTTGCTTGGCGGTATGCTCGGCTGGCCCGGATCGGAGTGGATCGAGATAAGTTTGCCTCATCCCGAAAGCACGCCACCCGCACAGGGGGATTGGGAGGAAATCGAGGGGGACGTGCGCCATACCTTCACGCATTTTCATCTGGTCCTGCGCGTAATGACGGCGGAGTTGCCGCAAAACGCGGAACCGCATTCTGGCGCGTTTAAGCCGCACACAGATTTCCGACCCTCGGACCTGCCGACAGTGATGCGCAAAGCGTTCAACCTGCTGCGCGATGACGTTACGCCACATATGACAAAAAGCGGGTCTTTGATATAAACCGCATAACAGCTTGAGGTCGAAGCCATGACAGATATACCGATCCCCCCGTCACAGATTACAAAGCTAAGCCGTGTCTTGCCGTTCTGGATTTCCTTTGGATTGATCCCGCTTGTTTGGATCGGCGCGCTGTTTGGCGGTTGGACATTGCTGATCGTACCGCTTGTAACGTGGTATATGTTTTCGCTGCTTGATGCGGCCCTCGGGCTAAACAAGGAAAACGCCGATCTCAGTGCAACCGAGGACGACCTGTATTGGTACAAGATGATCACGATTGTCTGGGCGCCCGTTCAGTTTATCCTTTTGGTCAGCCTGCTATGGTATGTGCCCCAAGCGGAACACCTCGGCACGCTTGAGCGCGTTGGCGTATTCTTTGGCCTTGGGGTGATTACCGGAACGGTAGGGATCAACTACTCCCATGAGTTGATGCATCAAAAGAGCAAGATGGAGCGCTGGATGGCCGATGCGCTGCTGGCGATGGTACTCTACTCCCATTTCCGGTCTGAGCATCTGTTGGTGCATCACCGCTATGTGGCGACCCCGCGCGATCCCGTGACTGCGCGATATAACGAGGGGTTCCGCCGCTATTACCCACGTGTGCTGCGTGAATGTTGGCACAGTGCTTTTGGTGCCGAAAAAGCGATGCTGGCGCGCAAAAACCTGCCATGGACCGACGTGGGCAATCCATTTTGGCGCTATTGGAGCTTGCAGTTGGCGTTGTTCGTCATGGCCTTTGCCCTTGGTGGCTGGTCGGGTGTGGGGCTGTTTGTGGTGCAGGCTGGCGTTGCGATCTGGCAGCTGGAACTGGTCAATTACATCGAGCACTATGGCCTGACCCGCAAACATCTGGGCGACGGAAAATACGAACATGTCCAACCGCGCCACAGCTGGAATGCTGCGCATAAAGCGTCCAACTGGCTGCTCATCAATCTACAGCGTCACTCGGATCACCATTACAAACCCGATCGCCGCTTTGCTGTTTTGCAAAATTATGGCCCTGAGGAAGCACCGCAGCTGCCCTATGGCTATCCTGTGATGACAGTGATGGCGATGATGCCACCGGTCTGGCGTCGGTTTATGAATCCGCGTGTGCACCGTTGGTGCGAGCTGTATTATCCCGAAATCACGGATTGGCAGACCTATAACAAGGCTGAAACTCCGCAGCCGCGCTAAGATCATTTTAATCCCTCACTGCGATACCTTCTGAATATTACAATCGTCAGGGGATTCTTATGCAGCAGTACGCCACCGCAACGCAGTCGCAAAACGCGACATGTTTGATTGTCGAAGACAGCCAGTTTGATCAGCAAATGATGACCCGCGTGGTGGGTCGTTCTCGCGGGAAAATGCAGATAGAAGTTGCTGCCACCCTTCAATCAGCTCGTAAGTCGCTTGCTTCAGGAAAAATCTCCCTGATCCTGCTCGACAATAACATGCCTGATGGACTGGGCGCGGAGTTCGCGCTGGAGCTTGCTTCCGATCCGCAGCTTTCTTCCATTCCGGTGATTATGGTCAGCGATTGGCCCACACCTTTTATGTGGGAAAAAGCAGCTTCGGCAGGTGTTTTGTACGTCGTAAACAAGGCCGAATTTGGGGTGCGGTACGTGGATCAAGCGATGCTGAGCGGCCCGCGCAAAAAGGCACGCCTCAGCTAGGCTTCAACAGATATGTTTTGCGGGAAGGAAATGAATGGTGGCTTGACATATTAGGGCCTGTGGACATTCAGGATTCCCATTGTGCCTGATTTCTGATTCAAACTTTCAAAATGGAGGTTTGAATGAACGAGCAGCGTTTTGTGGTGTCGGACGTCTTGTGG
>CAWVWS010000114.1:0-10314 GCA_963933905.1 uncultured Sulfitobacter sp. | reverse complement strand
TATGTCCTGCTCAACGACTGGTCCGCCCGCGATATCCAAGCATGGGAATACCAGCCGCTTGGTCCTTTCCAAGCCAAAGCCTTCGCTACCTCGATCAGCCCTTGGATCGTTACCCGCGCTGCATTGGAGCCGTTCCGCACATCCACGCCTGAGCGTGAGTTCGACCTGCTTACGCACCTCCAAGAACCAAAGCCGATGCTCTATGACATTGATCTGAGCGTCACACTCCAGCCCGAAAGCGGCGAGGCGGTCACGATCTGCGAGACGAACTATAACGAGATGTATTACTCCGCAGCACAACAACTCGCCCATCACGCAAGCTCCGGCTGTGCCATGACACCCGGTGATCTGCTTGGCTCGGGTACAATCTCCGGCTTCGAGAAACACCAGCGCGGCAGCTTGCTGGAACTGTCATGGGGCGGCAAGGAGCCACTGAACATCGGCAATGGTCAAACCCGCAGTTTTATTGAGGACGGCGACACGCTGACCCTGCATGGCGCTGCAAAAGGGGACGGCTACCTCATCGGTTTCGGCACCTGCACCGCGACCATCAAACCCGCCGTCAAATTCCCATAAAACACCCGTAAGGATATCAAAATGGCCAAAGCATTTGCCTCCCAAGGCGACATGACCGAAAAGAAAATCACCTTTGACGAGATCGGCCGCGACCTTTGGGCGTTTACGGCAGAGGGCGACCCGAACTCTGGTGTGATCATCGGCGACGAAAGCGTGATGATCGTTGAGGCGCAGGCGACACCGCGCCTTGCCAACAAGGTCATCGAACAGGTCCGCAAAGTCACCGACAAGCCGATCAGCCATGTGGTGCTGACCCACTACCACGCTGTGCGCGTGCTGGGTGCGTCGGCCTATGGCGCGGATCAAATCATCATGGGCGAAGCCGCCCGTGGCATGGTGATGGAGCGCGGTCAGGAAGATTGGGACAGTGAATTCCAACGCTTCCCCCGTCTGTTCGAGGGATACGAGTCCATCCCAGGCCTTACCTTTCCCACCACCACCTTCAACGACCGCATGACCGTGCATCTGGGCAAACGCCGTGTGGACCTTATGCACCTTGGCCGTGCCCATACAGCAGGTGATATTGTAATCCATGTACCAGACGAGAACGTGATGTTCACCGGTGACATCGTTGAGGACCACTCCGCCTGCTATTGCGGGGATGGGCACTTCGCCGACTGGGGTACTACATTGGACGCTATCAAGGCCTACGATGTGAACTCTATCGCCCCTGGCCGCGGCGGCGCGCTCATCGGCAAAGAGGCCGTGAACCGCGCTATCGAGAGCACGCGTGATTTCGTCAACTCAACCTACGCTCCCGCCGCACGAGTCGCGGCCCAAGGTGGCACGCTCAAGCAAGCGTGGGACGCCGTGCGCGCCGAGTGTGATCCCAAGTTCAAGGATTATGCCATCTACGAGCACTGCCTGCCTTTCAACGTGGCCCGCGCCTATGATGAGGCCCGTGGCATCACCCATCCCCGTATCTGGACTGCCGAACGTGATCTGGAAATGTGGGCCGCTTTGCAGGGCTAGAGCGAAGAGCGGGCGCAGCTGAGCGAGGAGCGCCCGCCAACCATACCAGGGAGTAAGACACATGGTTGCGACACGGTACAAAACAGCATTTCAGCTTTATCCTTATGCCAAGGTTCCTGCACAAGACGCAGCACCCGTCCGCCATCCTGTCGTGATCGTGGGGGGTGGCCCCATCGGCCTCGCCCTTGCCCTTGATCTCGGACAAAAAGGTACGCCAGCGCTGGTACTCGATGACCATGACGGTGCGGGCCTCGGCTCCAAGGCGATCTGTTTTGCCAAGCGTACACTGGACATCGCCAACCGCTTGGGCGCGAGCCAACCAATGGTGGACAAGGGTGTGGTTTGGAACGTCGGCAAAGTCTTTCATGACGATCACAAGATTTTTGATTTCAACCTGCAACCCGAGACGGGTCACCGCAATCCCGCCTTCATCAACCTCCAACAGCCTTACTTCGAGAAATACCTCGTCGATGCGATCAATGCAGCGCAAGCGCAAAGTGCACCGATTGAAATTCGGGGCCGCAACTGTGTAACTGCACTGGAAAACCACGCCAACTACAGCACGTTGACGGTTGAGACCCCCGATGGCCCCTATCAGCTTGAGGCCGATTACCTCATCGCCTGTGACGGCGCGCGCTCCCCTATCCGCGACATGATGGGCCTGAGCTTTGACGGCCGCGTGTTCGAGGATAACTTCCTTATCGCTGACGTGCATATGAAAGCCGATTTCCCGACCGAGCGCTGGTTCTGGTTCGAGCCGCCGTTCAAGGACAGCGGCCAATCGGCGCTGCTGCACAAACAACCCGATGACATCTGGCGCATCGACTTCCAACTCGGTTGGGACATTGACCGCGAGAAAGAGCTCGACCCCGCCCGCATCCGCGCCCGCGTCGATGCGATGCTGTCTTCACAAGCAGGCCATGTGCCCGAGTATGAGTTGGAATGGACCTCGATCTATACCTTCCAATGCCGCCGGATGCAGAAGTTTCGCCATGGCAATGTGATCTTTGCAGGAGACAGCGCACATCAGGTCTCCCCCTTCGGTGCGCGCGGGGCCAACTCGGGCGTGCAGGACGCCGATAACCTCGCGTGGAAGCTCGATCTGGTGATCAAAGGGCTGGCCGATGACAGCCTGCTCGACTCCTATGCGACAGAGCGTGAGCATGGGGCAGACGAGAATATCCTGAACTCTTCTCGTGCAACAGACTTCATGACGCCAAAGTCGGAAGTCTCCAAAACCTTCCGCAACGCGGTGCTGGAGCTTGCCAACAAACATGAATTCGCCCGCCCGATGGTGAACTCTGGCCGTTTATCAGTACCTTGCAACTATGTGGGTTTTGATCTGTTTGGAGAAGATGCACTTGGCGGTCCTGAAATCACCCAACCCGGCATGACCTGCACAGATGCGCCTTTGGGAGAGGGGTTTTTACTCGATCACCTCGGCGGTGGCTTTAACCTCTTGGCGATTGGCACCGATGCGCTGGATATTGCGGCACATGGCATCCACGCGAAAGCGATCACGATTGCCACCCCCTGCGATACCATTGCAGCGCGCTATCTGGGCGATGCCGCGCAAGCGGTCTATCTTATCCGTCCCGACCAACACGTTGTCGCCCGCTGGGCCACGTTTGACGAGGACGCAGTCAAAGCCGCCCTTGGCACCGCAATCGGAAAGGCGTGACCATGTTCAACCTTACACCCAACCTGCCTGACCCAGACGGATTTTATAACGAGTTGATCCAAGCGCATGAGGGTCTGACCAAGGAGCAAAGCGATGCGTTTAACGCCCGCCTTCTCCTGACTTTGGCAAATCATATTGGTGATCGCACCGTGCTGACCGCTGCACTGGAGGCTGCAAAATGAGCGATGTCGTCCTGTGGGATTACCCAAAGTCCTCTGCAAGTTACCGTTTGCGCATCGCGCTTAACCTCGCGAAAATCGACTACCGCATCGAAACGATTGACCTGCTGGCGAAAGAAAACCGCAGCGCGGACCACCTTGCCCGTAATCCTCAGGGATTTGTGCCAGTGCTGGATATCGACGGTCATCGTTTCACGCAGTCCTTGGCAATTCTCGACTACCTCGACACGACCCGTGGTCTTGGCCTTCTGCCTGACGATCCTGCTGAGCGTGCACGCCAGACCGCACTGGCTCATGCCATTGCCGTTGATCTGCATCCTGTTTGCAATCTGTCCGTCGCAGGCTTTGCCACCAAGGGAGAAGAGCCTGCACGCACCGAATGGATGCGCCACTTCATATCACCGCGCATGGCCGCGTTCGAAGCAATGTTGGCAGGCTTCACCCAGTCCCCCTACTGCTGCGGAGATGCGCCAAGCCTTGCCGATGTCGTTCTGATGCCCCAAATTTACAACGCGATACGCTGGGGCGCAGATTATGCTGGATGTACACGGATCAACGCCGTCGCCGACGCCTGCGCAAAACATCCGGCTTTTGCCAACGCACATCCCAACCGCTAAAGCGTTTTGCTAAAACGCTAATATCACGAACATCTGTTGTGGAACCACAAGCATACCGGAAGTCTGTTGCTCGGACGATAGAAAGTAGGAGAGTTGGTGCACCCAGAGCGATTCGAACGCCCGACCCTCTGATTCGTAGTCAGATACTCTATCCAGCTGAGCTATGGGTGCACTAAGGGCGGTTTAATATTAGCGACGGAGTAATGCAAGCCCTCTAAAGACGCAAAATGGCTCTATCTCGAATTTCCCTAAATCGCGCCATCTCCCTTGGGCAAAGTGATCAGAAATTCGGTCCCTTCATCGCTCGTGCGGACCAGTTTAATGGTACCACCATGACCACGTATTAACTCTGCCGAAATGGTGAGGCCAAGACCCGAACCACCCTTGCGCACGGAGCCTTGAAATGCCGAAAACAGATGTTCTTGCGCTTTAGGCGGTAATCCCGGTCCAGTATCTTGCAACCGGATCAGCCATTCAGCATCGGTTTGTGTGGCTTCGACCGTAATCTCTCCCGCGCGCCCCGTTGCCATAATCGACTGGCGCGCATTACGCACAAGGTTCCCCAGAACACGATGCATCTGTTCGGGATCAGCCCTGATCCGCAGCCCATCGGGGATATGGGATGTCAAAGCTACATCAGCTTCCGCAGCCGCAAGCCGCTCGGCATAAAGCACGTCATCAACCACTTCCGCCAAGAGTATTTGGGTCAGTGTCGGCCCCGGTTCCTCAGCCTTGCCAAAGGCCAGCGTTGCTTCGCACAGATGCACCGCGCGGGTAATGGAACCGACCAGCTTGGGCGCTAACCGGGTGACCACAGGATCTTCGGACATTTCAATACGGTCGGTAAACAGTTGCGCGGAGGTCAGGATATTGCGCAAATCATGGCTGATTTTACTCACCGCGGAGCCCAGCTGCGCCAAACGCTCTTTCTGGCGCAAGGCACTGGTCAGCTCTGTCTGAAAGGATTTCAGAGCTTCCTCCGCCTCACGCAATTCCGTCACGCCTGCCGAGGGCTGGATGATCCGCCGCGCGTCTTCGGGGGCTGCTGCATATCGCTGCATATGTGCCACCACACCCTTGATCGGTTTGACCAAGAATATCCGCAGCGCAACAAATAACAGTAGCGCAGTTATGACTGAGATAACCGCCGACAGGACGAGAATGCGCAATCCATAGTCGATCATAGCCGCCCGCATTGGCGCGGTTTCCATTGTCACTTCGATGAGCAGCCCTGCGTCCCGCACAGGTGCACCAATGACGCGGATCATCTCGTTTTGCGGCGAAATCAGGCGGCGCATGGCATCGCGGATCAACAGCAGCGCTGAATCCTCTCTCAGGTCTACCGTGGCAGTAATCACCTGCGGCATCGGTGAGGAAAGCACCAGTTGGCGCACTTCGTCCCGACGCAAAACAACGTTGAACACTTCCGCATTGCGCAACAGCTCGGCCTCAAGATCGGCATCGATCATAGCATCCGCCAGCAATGTCAGCGATGCAATCTGCGCCCGCTCCAGACGGTCAAGCATATAGTCCTCGCGAAACCGCGCAATCGACGGGACAAAGATCAGGATTTCCGCGATCATCACAAAAATCGTCGTCAAAATCAGCAATCGGCCAGAGAGGGAGTTGATCATGCTACAGACCCTACCCCGTACGGGATGGAGGGTGGGGCGTCGTCGCAGACGCGCGCCATCCCATCATGGTACATACCGCTGCACAAATCCGACGACCCGCTTCACCAGATCACTTTCGAAGAGCCGCGGGCTGAAATATGCACCCGCCGCACGTTTGTTAATCTCACCAATTGTTGGATAAGGCGCTACCATAGCTGCAATCTGGCTCATTTTCATTTTATTGGCCAGTGCCAGCGCCCATAGATTGATCAATTCACCCGCTTGGTAACCGACAATAGACGCCCCAACAGGCCGCCCCTTGACCACCATCACCTTGATGAAGCCCTTGGTTTTGCGCTCTGCAATCGCGCGGTCGTTATGGGAGTAGTGAAAGCGGACAACTTCCAAGGTGCTGCCATGCTTTTTCTTGCCCTCTGCCTCTGTTATGCCCACCTGTGCCAGCTCAGGATCGGTATAGGTAGCCCAAGGGATATGCGCCGTCTTTGCCTTTGACGGCAGGCCGAATAGCATGGAGCGGATGATTACGCCTGCATGATATCCCGCCACATGGGTAAATTGCAGGCCGCCTGCCACATCGCCTATCGCGTAGACGCGTTTATTGCTGGTGCGCAGGGACGCGTCGACTTCGATCCCGTTACGGCTTGGCTTGATCCCGCCCGCCTCCAGGTCCAGCTTGTCGGTATTGGATTTGCGCCCCACCGCCATCAGCAAATGCGAGCCTTTGAAGATGCGCCCATCCTTGGTCTCGACCTCAATCGCCCCCGCCTTGCCGCGTATCTCGGCGGCCAGCGCATCTTCGGCAATCTCAACACCTTCTTCCTTGAGCGACGAAAGCACCACTTCAGCCAGCTCTGGATCATCTTTGCCCAGCGCCTTTGCACCCTCAATCACTGTCACCTTACAGCCCATGCGAATATGCGCCTGTGCCATTTCCATGCCGATGGGCCCCCCCCCGATAATCAACAAATGCTCGGGCGCATCGCGCAGATCAAACAGAGTTTCGTTCGTCTCGTAAGGAACATTCTCCAGCCCCGGAATCGGCGGCACCAGAGGCGACGACCCTGTGGCAATAACAATGCGCCGCGCCTTGATCACTGTATCGCCTGCCTGCACTTCTGTGGGTGAGATAAATTTGCCGAATTCACGGATGACATTGATGCCAAACCCCTCGAACCGTTCCTGACTGTCTACAGGGGCGATGGTGGCGATGACGTCATGCACATGATCCTTGGCCGCGGCGTAATCCACAACACCCGCCGCATCGGCCACGCCAAACTGCGCGCTATGCTGCTGGCCGTAGGCGGCTTTGCCCGTAGCGATCAACGCTTTGGACGGGACACAGCCATAGTTCAGGCAATCGCCCCCCATCTTGTGCCCCTCAAGCAGGACAACATCCGCCCCCATCTGGGACGCCCCCGCCGCAACCGACAATCCGCCAGAGCCAGCACCGATAATCAGGATATCTGTTTTGATCTGTTTCACTTCAGGATTTCCTTTTTACCGGTGACGGCCTTTATGATCACAGGAAGGACGGACAACACACACAGCCCCAAAATCGGCAACAGGATATGCGGCTCGAATATAATGCCAAAGTTTGGCGTTTCACCGCGTGCAAACACCTCGCCCAGACCCGCGCCCACGGATGTATAGACCAGCGATCCCGGAATAATCCCCAGAAAGGTCGAGATTACAAAGCGCCGCAGCGGCACATCCAGAAACGCGGGAATCAGGTTTGCGACAAAGAACGGCACCGCAGGCACCAAGCGGATAAAAAACAGCATCGACCACTGATTTTCGTCCAACCCCTTTTTGATCTTTGCCACCATCCCGTCAGAGGCATCCATACGCGCCTTGAGCTTGTCACCAAGCCCCATCCGCGCCGCAGAGAAGATGAGCGTAGCCCCGATCGTGGCCGCCGTGACATTCACAGCCGCCCCGAAGAATGTCCCGAAGAGAAAGCCCCCCGTCAGCGTCGCAATCAGCGCTCCCGGCAGGGAAAAAGTCACAATCAGCACATAACACAGGATAAATCCAAGAACTGTCAGCAAAAAGTTACTGTCCCGAAACGCAATCAACGCCTCACGGTTTTCGCGCAGCGCATCGAAGCTGAGGTAATCGCGCAGTGCAAAAGCCCCGATAAAAGCCACCACTCCGATCAGTGCCAGCGGCGCATAGCGCGTTATGGTTGATTTATTGCTCGTATCTTGTGTCATATCTGTCATGTCCTGCGCCTCAATCCGGTTTGGTAACTATCTAGATGCGCCTTTCGCAGAGGCAGCGACAGTCACCTCACGGGCGATTGATCAGCCGTGTGAGAATTCAGGCCTGTTTGCGCCCTATTGAGGCTGATTGAAACATATCAGCGCCCTCCATGTGAGATTTATTGCAGATCAGGGGTGTTTGGGGCATTGCAGGGTTTGACTTGGGCGCTGCGGCGCTTTAGGGGACGAGTCTGAATTGACGCGCATCTGCGAATCCGCTGTGCGCAAACTATACTAGATGGAGACGGAGCGATGAAACGCACCTTTCAACCCTCGAACCTCGTCCGCAAGCGCCGCCACGGTTTCCGTGCGCGCATGGCAACAAAAGCTGGTCGCAAGATCATCAACGCACGCCGCGCCCAAGGCCGGAAAGAGCTGAGCGCGTAATACGCGTCTTAGGCTTAATGCTATGACACCGCCGGAGACCGACCTGATTGGCACAACTGCCATTGGGGCAAAGTCTCCGGCGGTTTTGTCGTGTCCGCCCCCTACCGTTTTGACCCAACGCCGCGACTTTCAACGTGCGTCACGGGGAAAGCGGGTAGCGATGGCAGGCTTCATCCTCCAGATGGTGAAGCGCCCTGAAGGCGAAGCGGAGGGCATCCGCATCGGCTACACCTGCTCCAAAAAAGTCGGTAATGCAGTCGCCCGCAACCGCGCCAAGCGCCGCCTGCGCGAAATTGCCCGCGCCGTGCTGCCAATCGCGGGCAAACAGGGCCACGACTATGTCCTTGTGGGGCGCAATACATCCACGGCAAACATTCCCTTCGCACAACTGCTGGATGATATGGAAAAGGCTCTCGCCATCTTGCACGGCACGCGCACATGAGCCTGCTTGCCAAAATCGTCGCCCTGCCCGTACACGCCTACCGCCTTGTGTTCAGCCCATGGGTCGGTTTCAACTGTCGGTATCAACCGACGTGCTCGGCATATGCGCTCGAAGCGCTCGAACGTCACGGTGCCATAAAGGGCAGCCTTTTGGCCGCGCGGCGGATTGGACGCTGTCACCCCTTTGGTGGTGATGGCTATGATCCGGTGCCTGAAAAAGAATGAAAGATGGACACAGGATTTTTCAAATGGGTATGGCGATTTAACGCATTGGTGCTCGCCGCAGCCGTGACGCTCATGCTCTGCGTTTTTGTCTGGGAGATGACCTCATCCCTGCGCCGCAGTCTCTTTCAACCGCAAACTACGAATACACTTATCACACCCACCATTCAGACAGATGAAACAGAACACAAAGATCAACCGAACCCTGCCGAAGTGCGCCGCTACTTTAGCGCGCCGCTCGAATA
This sequence comes from uncultured Sulfitobacter sp., assembly GCA_963933905.1. Lineage (GTDB taxonomy): Bacteria > Pseudomonadota > Alphaproteobacteria > Rhodobacterales > Rhodobacteraceae > Sulfitobacter. The sequence continues at coordinate 1,099 of CAWVWS010000114.1, read as the reverse complement.
TTCCGCAGGATCGCCCTATGCCTTGCCCCTGCGGGTTGAGCAGGAATATGACAACCGAGGTATCAGCAAATCGTCCGTCGGCAACACCGTCAATTACAGGATTATCGACACGGAAACACAGACCAGCAGATGGCTGTTTCCAAAAGGGAATCGCCTCATCCTTGACAGCAGGCCTGTTACCTTTCGCAAACAGGCCCAACCCGAGCAGAACCTCGGCATGATCTTGAGCATTGTCGAGAGTGATACCAACGGAGACGGTCGCCTTTCAAGGCGCGATACCATGACCCTTTATCTGGTGGTTTCGACTTGGAGTGAACCCGCGAAAATTACCGAAGGTGTGATATCCGTCCTGAGGATACACCCCGTAAGCCCAAGCCAGATAGACCTTATTTTCAATACCGATTATGGCAAACATGCCGCCCGTATCGATGCGGCAACAGGCTTGATCCAGAGCGAACAGGTGATCACACCACAGGAATAATCGCTATTTCTGAAAGGTGATAAGCACTTCGCCAATATCAACGCCATATTTCTTCATATAGGCAAGATTGAGAACTTGGCCGTCGCCCATATCCCACATCCAGTCGTCAAAATTCACCCGCAAGGTGCCATCAGGCACAGGCAAATCAATACGGTATTTCCAGTTGAACGCATCTCCACGCTCCTCCCCCGTGGCCACACCCAGCACGCCATCGGCAAAGCCTGTCCAGGTCTGGTTCGCCACGATCGGACCTGTTTTCTTTAGCCGCCAGATACGCTGCTCTGTGGTGCCATCCTCATAGTCGAAATCCTCTACCAGCTTGAGCGTTTCTCCGTCCCATGTGCCCGTTACAACGACGTCGAACCGCCGCCGCACTGTGCCAAATACGTCCTGAAACTGCCCCTTGGCCAGCACGCGGCCATCAAAGAATTCTTCAAGATTAAAGTTCTTTTCAGAAAGCTTTTCATCCTCCAGCCCAGGCTTGCCCACGCAAGCACCGAGCACCATCACAACTGCAAAAATCGCCAAACGCATTGTAAATCTCCTGACCACTCTGGTCTGAACTAACCTGTTTCAAAAAGAATCAACCATGACAGCCGGCTAAGTATTGGCATGAAC
>CAWVWS010000113.1:0-10468 GCA_963933905.1 uncultured Sulfitobacter sp. | reverse complement strand
TAGGGTCAAAGAGGCTAAAAGTACTGTGCCGCAGTGATTTTTGCGGGAGTCGGACCGATGAAAGGCCGCAGATTTGGGAAGCTGCATGAAAGATCTGTATACATTCGAGGATATTTCTGGTCAGTTCGGTCATAATTTCATTTGATTTATGGTATAATGTATACAACTCTGAACTGATATCATGCCTACTTCCTTCTTACTTATCTGGTGGATCCTATTATGCCGAGCCGAAGCCTCAGTCAGTTGGACCGCGCCCTTAGGGGGCTGCGTTCGCTTGTTTTGAGTGGCGAATATGCAGGGGGGCAGCGCCTGTCCGAAGTTGCGATGGCTGCACAGTTGGGCCTGTCGCGCACGCCGCTCAGGCAGGCCATGGACCGTTTGGTCGCCGAAGGCCTGTTGGAGCGGATCGCGACGGGCGGCTGCCGCGTCGCATCATTTACCAAGGATGATATTTCCGATGCCATCGAGATGCGCGGTGTCATTGAGGGGACAGCCGCGCGGCTGGCGGCGGAGCGCGGCGTTGATCCGGCATTGCTTGCGCAAGCAGGGGCCGTGTTGGACATCATTGATCAGGCATTGGGGGCGCCTGATGGCTTGGACTTTGACCGTTATGTCACCCAGAATGCCGCCTTTCACGATCTGTTGGCGCGATTTCCGAACAGTCCCATCGTCGCGCGCGAGATTGAGCGGATGAGTTTACTGCCGCTGGCGTCGCCTTCTGCATTCCTGAGCGATCAGGCCATGATCCCCGATTTCCAAGACTCCCTGCGCTATGCCCAACGCCAGCACCGCGCCATCCTTGAGGCCATTACCGCAGGGGAGGGCGCGCGTGCAGAAGCGCTCACCCGTGAGCATGCGCGCCTTGCCCTCATCAACTTTAACCACCTGAACAAAACCCGCCCGATGCTGACGCGCAATGTTCCGGGGCTGGCGCTGGTGGCGTCGGAGTGAAAGTAGGATACTGACATGACGGATGTGCCAGTGGATACCCAAATTGCCATTCCCGATTTGGTGCGCGATCCTTACCCCATCTACCAACGGTTGCGGGCGGTACACCCTGTGATCAAGGTGGCATCGGTCGGGCGCATTCTTCTCACTAAGGCCGAGGATACGAAATGGGTTAAGGACAACCCCGAAATCTTCAGCTCTGATGATCCCAACACGCCGATGAAGCGCGCATTCCTCGCCCATACCCTGATGCGCAAGGACGGGGCCGAGCATATGCGCGAGCGGATGGCGATGGCGCCAGCTTATAGTGCCAAAAACATAACCCAGCACTGGATGCCGCTTTATGAAAAGATCGCGGATGAATTCGTGGCGGGCCTGCCCAAAGGCGAGACTGTGGATTTGTGCCCTGCCTTGGCGGGACCCTTCGCAGCGCGCTGTCTGGCGCAGTTGTTGGGTTTGCCAGAGGCCAATGACGATGACATGCAGCGCTGGTCCCAAACCCTGATCGACGGGGCGGGGAATTTTGGCTGGGACCCCGCCTTGTTCGAGGACAGTGACCGTGCGAATGCCGAAATGGACGCTTACATGGATGAGGTCATCCCCCGCCATTTCGCAGAGCCGAACCCCAGCGCACTTTGTGCGATGGTCACGGCGGAAGATCCGATTGAGCTGAGCCAGATACGCTCCAACATCAAAATCGCCATTGGCGGCGGGCTGAACGAGCCGCGTGATGCGCTGCTTACGATCCTCTACGGCCTGCTGACCAACCCTGAACAACGTGACCACGTGGTGCGAGAGAGCACATGGGGTGATGCATTTGACGAAGGGGTGCGTTGGGTCGCACCCATTCAGGTCAGCTCGCGTCTGGTGACGACTGATACCGAGATCAGGGGCGTTGCAATCCCCAAGGGCGAGACGGTGATGACAGTCCAGGCATCTGCAAATCATGACGAGGATATATGGCCCGACGGGCATCTGTTTGACGCCACACGCAGCAAGCGCCCAGATCAGGCGTTTGGCAACGGGCCGCATTTTTGTCAGGGCAAACATATCGCGCGGCGCATGCTGGCCGATATCTTGTTGCCAAGGTTGTTTGAACGCTTCCCCGATATGAGCTTGCCTGATCCGTCGCAGGTGCAGTTCAGTGGCTTCGGCTTTCGGGGGGCACTGAATTTCCCTGTTACACTTAAATAAAACTACAATCTGGGAGGATTGAAATGATAAAACTGTTGAAGAAGACTGCGATGGCGACATCGCTTTTGACTCTGTCGGCATCAGGGGCATGGGCGCAAGATGTCACGCTGAAATTGCACCAATTGCTGCCCATGCAGGCGACAATCCCTGCAAAAGCGATCGAGCCATGGATCAAGAAGGTTCAAGAAGAGTCTGGCGGCCGCATCAAGATCGAACACTTCCCCTCCATGCAGCTGGGAGGTGCGCCACCAGAGCTTTATGACCAAGCGAAAGATGGCATTGCGGATATCACATGGACCGTCATCGGCTATACCCCTGGACGCTTCCCGAAAACCGAAGCGTTCGAGCTGCCCTTTATGGTTGGCGATAGCGCCTCCTCGTCCAAGGCTTTCCATGAATATGTCATTGCCAATGGCATGGAGGAGTTCAGTGACACCCATCCGATTGTCCTGCACACCCACGGTCCGGGCTGGATCCACAGCAACATCAACGTCGAGACCCTCGACGATATGGAAGGGCAAAAACTGCGCGGCCCGACGCGCGTGACCACGCAGTTCCTTGGCAAGCTGGGGGCGACTGCTGTTGGCATGCCTGTTCCAGCTGTGCCTGAATCGCTGTCCAAAGGGGTTGTTGACGGGGCGATCATCCCTTGGGAAGTCACCTTGCCGCTGCGCATCAGCGAGCTGACCGAGTTCCACTCTGGTTTCGCGTCCCAGCCGGGTCTCTATACCGCGACCTTTGTGATGACCATGAACAAGGACAGCTACGCCGCACTGCCTGATGATCTCAAAGCGATGATTGACGCCAACTCTGGCCCCGAAGTTTCGGCACTGTTCGGGGCTGCGATGGATGCGGCGGATATTGTGGGCCGTCAGGTGGCAACGGATGCGGGTAACACCATCACAGAGCTTGACGCAGAGAAAGACCGCTGGATCGAAGTGGGCGATCAAGTGACCGCAGACTGGATTACCGAGATGGACGCAAAAGGCCTGGATGGCGCGGCCCTTGTCCAAAGCGCAAAGGACTTCATCGCTGCCAACGCAGACTGACACGGGAGGAAAGGCCTGACCTTGGCACTGTGAGCCACACCGTGGTCATCGCCTGAGCGACGGAAAAAGAACAGAAGGGCAGACAGCGGAGACGTACGGTCGACACTGTCTGCCCTTTTGCGGTTCTGTCCTCTATACTTTTTCGGCCATCGATCTATGGCTTGATCACATCAAAACCAGATCATCCACGAGGCCAACGGTGCTGGTCAGTCCGTTCAACGTGATGGATTGGCCTGCTCCGAAATTGAATGCGACGTTGCCTGCGACAACTGTTGCAAAGTCTGCTGCAAATTGTTCGGCATCGCGCGATCCGTCAAGGGCGGCATCAAGTTGCAATATGTCAGTGCCAATTTGGAAATCCGTAATCACATCCGCAGCCATCAACGTGCCGAACACAAATGTATCCGCCCCCGCGCCACCCGTACTAGTGTCATTGCCAAAGCGGCCAGCTTGTTGGGCATCCACAAACCTGTCGTTGCCTTGACCCAACGAGACATTGTCACGGCCCAATCTGCCAAAGACAGTATCGTTGCCATTGCCTGCCAGAACTGTTTCACGGCCCAATGCACCACCTTAGCCATTGTCGCAAAATATGTCCGCACCATTGCCCAGATAGACGATATCGCGGCCAAACCCGCTGATGACTTTATCGTTATTCCCGCCAGAAAAAGTAGTATCTTCACCCGCGCCCGCATCAATAATGTCGTCGCCAAACCGGCCACGGATCAGGCCACTGTCGCCTCAACCATAAAGCCTGTCATTGCTTGCGTCGCCTGTGATCGTGTCATCACAATCTTGCCAAATACGGTGTCGTCCCCGGCATTCGCACCTGTTGTGCCGCGCACGATGTCACTGCCCATTGTGGCCCAGACAGTTCAAAAATTTAGGATAGCCTCGATGTCGCCACTGTCGACGCTCACCGATCATGTCACAGTCAGCAGATCGATCTAGGAGAAGTCCAGCGTGATGCCGGACATGTTCAACAGGTCTGTGCCAGTGTACCCGTTTAACACATCCTTATCATTTGTGTTGTCAGCCACCACGATTTCGTCATCGCCGTCAAAGTCGCGCAATGTATCATTGCCCCCTTCAAGCAACTTTGTCATTGCCACCGCTGCCGATGACAAAGTTGTAGCCAAGGTCGCCTGCAAGGTGGTCATCGCCGCTTTCACCATCAAGCGTGTCGTCACCTGTATCGCCATACAAAAAGTCGTATTCAAAACCGTCGCGAACATTGTCGTTAATAATCCCGCCATGCAGGTTTCATTGCTTCGATCCCTGCGCTTGCCGTCATTGCCGTAATCGCCAAACAGCAGGCCATCGCCCACATATCCAACCTTGGCGAATAGAGGTTATGGGGTGATTTTTCCTTGAAAATTTGTGATCGCCTGCTCAAATTAAACGCAATCTCGCGTGACTCGGCAGTTTGACCTGTTAAACAGGGCTCACATGGCTCGCGCATTGATTCAATGCATCCAAGTGTGGTCGCCTACTCTGTGGGGGCTTGCGGCAGGAGGGGGTGCAAAGAGACTATGGCGCCCTCTGAAATCCCTGTTTTCGTGTTTGCGGATGCCAGCCCATTGTTGCCCGTGCAATTTTGCAGTAACCCTATAAAACTCTGATGTCTAAGCGCGTGGGTCGACTAGGTGACTGAAAATATAAGATATAATTTACACCATCATGCGCGTCTGAGCGTGGCACCGATGATGGACTGGACCGATACCCATTGCCGCTATCTTCATCGGCTGATGAGTGCGCACACTTTGCTCTATACCGAAATGGTGACGTCGCCTGCTTTGGTGCGCGGTCATGCGCTGCATTTGCTGGACCATCACCCGTCCGAGCATCCTGTGGCCTTGCAGCTGGGCGGCTCCGACCCCGCCGAGCTGGCAGAGGCGGCTCGGCTGGGCGCGCAGGCGGGCTATGACGAGATCAATCTCAATGTGGGCTGCCCGTCGGACCGTGTGCAATCGGGTGCTTTCGGGGCTGTTCTGATGAAAGATCCCGCGCTTGTTGCAAAATGCGTGAGCGCCATGCAGCGCGCGATCGATGTCGAAGTGACTGTGAAATGCCGCATCGGTGTGGACGATCAGGACGCCGAAGAAGTCCTTCCCGAATTCCTGAGCCGCATGGTGGGGGCCGGGATCGAGCGCATGACAATCCATGCGCGTAAGGCGTGGCTCAACGGTCTGAGTCCTAAGGAAAACCGCGATATTCCCCCGCTGGACTACCCTCTTGTCCACCGGATGAAAGAGCTGTTTCCAAATCTGCACCTCTCGCTCAATGGTGGGATCACCACGCTGGAGGCAGCGGAGGCGGCGCTGGATGCGGGGCTGGACGGTGTAATGATCGGGCGTGCTGCCTATCACCAACCAGCCGAGATTTTGTGTCAGGCGGACCGCCGTATTTATGGCGGTGGTGAAGATACGACTGCCGAGGATGTCGTCTTTGCCATGTTGCCCTATATCGAGGCGCATTTGGACAAAGGCGGCAAGCTGCAACAAATCACACGGCACATGATGGGCCTTTTCGCAGGCCGTCCGGGCGCGCGTATCTGGCGGCGTGTCTTGTCCGAGGGGGCGCATGTCGACGGGGCAGGAACCGCCCTTGTAAAAGAAGCGCTGGACCAAATCGCGCATCAAAGTGCTCTGGCAAGTGAAGCGCGTGCAGTGTAGCACTTTGACAAATCAAAAAGGAGCGCCCCGATGCCAGAGACATTTTTACTGATCCAGATGGCTGTGCTGCTTTTGGTGATCGGCGCCTTTGCCGGCGTGCTGGCAGGGCTGTTGGGTGTGGGTGGTGGCATCGTGCTGGTGCCTGCGTTTTTCTACGCGTTCCAGACGCTAGGCTATGGCGGCGATCATTTGATGCAAATCTGTTTGGCAACCTCGTTGGCCACGATCATTGTCACCTCCGTCCGCTCGGTTCTGTGGCACAATAAAAAGGGTGCGGTGGATTGGGATATTCTGCGCACATGGGCACCGGGTATCATGATCGGTGCTGTGGTGGGGATGTTTGTAGTGTCCGGTCTGCGATCCAGCACACTTCAGGCGATCTTTGGTGTGCTGGCCCTGATTGTCGGTCTCTACATGGGGTTTGGCCGCGCAGAATGGCGGTTGGGACAGGCGATGCCAAAGGGCGCTGCCCGTGCGGCCCTGTCACCTGCTGTCGGGTTCCTGTCTGTGCTGATGGGCATTGGCGGCGGTAGTTTTGGTGTCCCGTTGATGAGCCTGTATAACACCGCAATTCACCGCGCTGTGGCGACTGCTGCAGGTTTTGGTGTGGTGATTGCCACCCCTGCGGTGATCGGTTTCCTGTTTATGACAGTTGATCCCGCAACGCGCCCTCCCTTTACCATTGGCGCGGTTAATCTAGTGGCCTTTATGCTGGTGATTGCCATGACGCTGATCACCGTTCCCATCGGGGCAAAACTGGCCCATGCCATGGACCCCAAACCGCTCAAGCGCGTCTTTGCCGTGTTTTTGGTGTTGGTGGCGCTGAACATGCTGCGCAAGGCGCTGATGGGGTGACGGGGCCCGAAGGTTTCACGGTTTTTGACCATGATCCGCGTACAGCTGCTTGGGCGCAGGCCGCATTGGGCGAGGCGCGTGAGATCGCCGCTGATCCGAAAATGCAATGTCCTGACAATCTGCGCCACGGACAGACGTGGTTTGTAGGTGTTGACGCCTTGTCCAATGGACCCGATGGCAGCATCGCTGGCGTGCCCCTTGCAGGACCTTGGCAGCCCTTCGTGCCGGACCTTCCACAGCATCAGGCGCAACTGTCGATCATCTATGCACACTATCCAAAGCAGGATGCGGGGGAGAGTGACGCGAACCACCGCTACCGCCGCACCCGTTCTGCGGCGCACGTGGACGGGCTCCTGCCTGTGGGCGCGTTGCGCCGCCGCTTTGCGGTCGAATACCACGCCTATATCCTCTCGCTGCCCCTGAATGATGTGCGACAAAGCCCAACTGTTGTGTGGCGGGGAAGTCACCGGATCATGCAGGCCGCTCTGCGGCGCTCGATTGGCGAGGGGGCTGTCGCGCAGGTTGATATCACGGACGCCTATCAGGCGGCCCGCCGCGAAGTGTTCGACACCTGCGAGCGGATACCGCTCCTGCTCAAACCCGGTCAAAGCGCGCTGCTGCATCCATTTGTCCTGCACGGCACCCAACCGTGGGGTGATGCGCCTGATCCTGCGGGCGAGGGGCGCATGATCGCGTTTTTCCGGCCTGAATGTGCTGGTGGTTCAGCAGAGTGGCTGGCAATCCCATGACCACAACTGTCTTCTTTGCCGTTCTCACCGCAGCATTCCTGCACGCGGCATGGAACGCCATGGTCAAGGGCGGTGCGGACAAGCGGGTGACGATGGCAGCGGTGATGTTGGGCCATGTGCCTCCTGCCGCACTGGCGCTCTTGTTTGTGCCAACGCCCTCGGTCGAGAGTTTGCCGTGGATGTTTGCAGGGGTATTGGCGCATCTGGGCTATCAGGTGTTCCTGCTCGGCGCATATACAAAAGGCGACCTGAGCCAAGTGTACCCGATTGCCCGTGGATTGGCGCCGCTGCTGGTCACGGCTGTCTCTGTTGTGGTGCTGGGGGAGCGGCTCTCATTGTTGGAAACCCTTGCCGTTGGCATGATTGCGGCGGGGTTGATGAGCATGGCGCTGCTGAGGGGCGCTGACGGTGCGCGCAACGCTGAGGCGGTGAAATTGGCGCTGGCAACGGGCTGCTTCATTGCCTCCTATTCATTGATCGATGGATATGGCGCCCGTGTTTCGGGCAGTCCCGTTGGATTCTACGCTTATCTTGGAGCAGCCAATGCGGTGCTCTTTGCGATCTACATCCGCCTGCGCCATCCGGGCGTGCTGACCACAATGGCCACCCGTGCACGGCGCGTATTCATCATCGGAGGGACGGCCTCCTTTGCCGCCTATGCCATTGTTATTTGGGCATTTACCCAAGCGCCCATTGCTCTTGTCACCGCCTTGCGCGAAACCAGCATTGTTTTTGCAGTGCTGATCGGCATGGTTGTTTTCAAGGAGCGGTGGGACCGCAGCAAGGTGATTGCCGTGGCCGCGACCCTGCTTGGCGCGGGTCTTTTGCGTGTGGCACAATTGTAACCGTTTCGCCTCTGCACACAATTATCTTGCCATTGCCATATTGTTGCCCAAACGAATTGGGATGTACGCTCAACGCACGCTCCCGCAAGAGGAGCAGTTTTGAGCATGAGGCAGGGCGATGAAACAGATCATTACAGGACCATTCGGCCGATTGGCCTATCACGATGCAGCGGGCACCGATGCGGGATTATATCCCGCGTTGAACGAGCCAAACTGCGATTTTGCGCGGGGCGCAAAACTGGTCGCCGCAAATGATGCAGGCGGTTTGACCGTGATGAGAATGCCGCGCCAGATGCGCCGCCGCGCTGCTGTCGCCATGTTCGGCAACCCTGCCAAACGCGAAGTCTGATCCTTCCCTGCGCAGTCCAGCAGACGCGGATGGGCCTGACTACGACTTACCTGCCAGCCGTGCTGCACGGCCCCCGCGCCGTTTAGAAAACGCACCTGCACGCGATGGCAGGTCATCCATCACGGCACGCCTCACTTCCGCACTCATCTTTGACCACGCGCCAATCTCGTCGATTGAGCGCAGACAGCCCGTGCACAAACGGCTCTCGGGATGAATGACGCAAATTTTGATGCAGGGGCTTTCGACCTCGGCACGTTTCCAGACTTCATCACTCATCTTTTACCCTTCCTGCACGCGGCGTATGACACGCAGCCTGTCCAAAACCCCTTGCAGGATATATCCTGCTGCGACGTGATCGATCACCTCAGCACGACGCTTGCGCGACGTATCCGCCTCCAGCAAAGCCCGTTCTGCCGCAACAGTCGACAATCGCTCGTCCCAATAGCCAATGGGCAGGGCGGGGTGCAGGCGGTCAAAGTTGCGTGCAAAGGCCCGTGTCGACTGACAGCGCGGCCCCTCGGAGCCGTCCATGTTAAAGGGCAGACCAAGGATCAAACCCCCGATGCCCCGCTCGGCGATAATCTCGCCCAGCCGCGCGGCATCCAGTCCGAATTTCTTGCGCTTTACAGTCTCCAACGGGGTCGCGACAGACAAGAAGCTGTCGGTGACTGCGACCCCGATGGTCTTTTCACCCAGATCAAGGCCGATAAGCGCGCGCATGGGCGGCACAGAAGCGGCGAACGCCTTGATGTCTTCATGTATCAATCGACCACTCCCGCATCGCGGCCTGCGGCGTTGATCATATCCAATGCGTTTGGATCATCCGCAAAGACTTCGATGGCGTTGGCGTGGATTGCCTGCGCACGCTCCCACTCTCCCAACACACCCAACGAGGAAATCAGGCGCGCCCAATCGCGGGCAGGGCCGCCTTCCTCGGCGAGGCGCTGAGACAGGCCGCTTACCATGCTGCCAATCATATCCATCCGTTCGGCGGGGGTCATATCGCGGGCGTTGTCGATATCCTCGGCACTGGGGCCGCGCAGGGCGCTGCTGCCGATTTCGGGCAGGGCATAACGAACGCCAGCAAGTTCGGCCAACTCTTCGATCTGGGCAACAATGGGAGGTATCCACGGCGCATCCTCGGGACCTGCACGCAACAAATCGTCCCAAATGCGAAACGCCTGATCGGGCCGCCCCGTCTGTAACAGCATCAGCCCGAGGTAGTAGCGCGCGGTGCCATTGGTTGCATCCTTTGCAAGCGAAGCGCGCAGGCTCATTTCCGCCTCGGGCGAGACATAGCCCCCCGCCGCCAGAACCTGCAATTCGCCCAGATCCGCCAGATCCTGCGTATTCACGCTGTCGCCCTTGAGCGTGGCAATGCGCAGTTGGGCGTCTTTTGCGGCGATGAAATTCCCGATACGCCGCTCTTGTTGCATCAAGAGTGTGTGGCCCTGAATATCATCTGGCCGCTGGGCGACAGTGGTGCGCAGTTGCCCCAACAGGGTCTTGTACCGCGCGTCCATATCGGCAGGGTCAACAAAAGGCGGGAGGGAGTTTTCCGCGACTTCCTGAGCAGGCCGTGTTTTGCGCACTTCCTCGGCAAAGGCGATGCGATCCTTGAGCGCCATGTCCCCATATCCGGGTGCGCCCAACCACCAGTAGCTGCCAACACTTGCCAACAGTCCGACACCGATCAGCGCCAAAGCGGCTGAGGCGGGTGCCTTGCCGCTGCTTTGCGTCTCGTCTGACTGGGCCTTGTCTGCGGCGATCAGGCGGCGGGCCACTTCGGCATGAACACGCTCTG
>CAWVWS010000112.1:0-10468 GCA_963933905.1 uncultured Sulfitobacter sp. | reverse complement strand
AAAGAAGTGGCAGCCGGCCGCGCCATTCGCATTTTGACTGGCGCTGCTCTGCCAAAGGGTGTGGATACTGTCATTTTACAAGAAGACGTGCGGATTGAACAGGGTCACATCCTGTTCTCTGGCCCTCTCAAACAAGGGGCGAACACCCGCAAGGCGGGCGAAGACGTCAAGGTTGGCGATAGGGTTTTGCAGCAGGGACGCAAGATTATGGCAGCTGACTTGGCCTTGCTGGCAGCGACGGGGATTGCCGATGTTGCTGTACGGGTGCCGCTGCGTGTCGGCGTGCTCTCAACGGGTGACGAACTGGTGGAGGCTGGGGAGGTCGCTGGCGCAGGGCAGATATTTGACGCCAACCGTCCGATGCTTTTGGCGCTGCTCGCGCAACTTGGGCATGAGGCCATTGATCTGGGGCGTGCGCCCGATGACCGTGAAAAACTCGCACATACTTTTGACACGGCGGCGCGTGAAGTGGATGCGATACTCACCAGTGGTGGCGCTTCGGCAGGGGATGAGGATCACGTTTCGGCCTTGTTGGAGGAAGCCGGTGCCATGGCGCTGTGGCGCATCGCGATTAAGCCGGGTCGGCCGCTGGCACTGGGACTATGGCAGGGTGTGCCAGTCTTCGGCTTGCCTGGAAATCCCGTTGCGGCGATGGTGTGCACACTCATTTTTGCACGGCCCGCATTGGCGCAATTGGCGGGGGCAGATTGGCAAGTGCCCCAAGGGTTCGATGTTCCTGCCGGTTTTGAAAAGCGCAAGAAGGCGGGGCGGCGTGAATACCTGCGCGCTCGCATACGTGAGGGCCGTGCCGAGGTATTTGCCTCGGAGGGATCAGGGCGTATCAGCGGATTAAGCTGGGCCGAAGGCTTGGTCGAGCTACCTGAAGTCGCAGGTGAGATCAAAGTCGGAGATATGGTGCGCTATATCCCGTTTGGAAGTTTTGGAATGTAAGGAAGAATTGATGTTAAAATTATCAGCGGTTCTCTTGGTGTTGGGTAGTGCAACGCAGGCGCGGATTGCACAGGAGCAAGCCTGCGGTTTGTAGAGAGCGCGCCGCGCGACCGGTTTGAACTCACCGTTGGGACGCAACCCCTCAAAGCTGTGCAAGTTGATCTGCGCGGCTCCGCAGGGCGGTTGATCTTTGACACGGCAGACGGCGGGACGGGCGTGGAAGTGTTCCAACCGCTGCGCGATGAAGGCGGCACACAGGTGAATGATGTGGCGGACGGGGCTGAGGCAATCAAGGTTGCCCTACGCGATGGTAAGGCAGGCTCGCGCGCGGTGTTTTCCATTGATGTGGATGACAGGCTCGCCTCATCCGATCTGGGACAAATTCGCGTAACAGGAGGTGAGATGGCGGGCGCTGTTGCGACCTTCGAAGCCGCAGATGGCACAGTGTTCAATGCAGTGTTTGACGCAAAGAACCGTGCGCAGGTCTGCCCTTAATCAAAGGTCCCTGCGACACGACCCAATAGCATAAAGGCACGCGCGGTGCGCGTGTCTGCCATCGCCGAAATCTCACCGTCGCTCGCACCTTTTTCGAATTCCGCAAACAATTTGTCAAAACGGCGCAAGAAGTGGTGGGCAGCATCGCGGAAGATCGGATCCTGCTTCATCCGTCCCGCAGTCAGGGCGAGCGACGAACGGTCGCGGATGCCACCCAAGGTAGCAACAGGCCGGCCGCGTGATCCCTGTCCGAACATCCGCCAAATTTCGGGCCGCGCGCGGTCTGGCGTTAGATCGTCCATGTAAATGCCGTCCTGGCTCAGCAGTGTCAGGATGTCCTGTGCTGCTTGGATAAGCTGGGCGGCGTTCCGGTCTTTCATGGCACGGCGCAGCGCGGCAAATCCTGCCTCGTCCTCTGCGGTTTCGGGAAAGTTCAAGGCGCGGATCAGGTCATCTATTTCAACCTGAGGCGCCAAATCAGCGCTTTGTGTCCCAAGCGCCAAGGTGGGTTGATCCTCGGAGGGGGCAGCTGCTGCGGGTTGCGCCAACCGTGGTGCGTCCTCGCGGCGGGTCGAGAACGTGGCGAGCGCGGTTTCCGTCTTGCGTGTCGCGGCTGCAATCTCGTCAAGTTTGCGGCTCACCGAAGGCTCCGAGCGGATGCCTCCGCTTTGTTGTTGCGCGATATAAGCATGGCGGATCGTGTCGATAGCGGCTTGTAGACGCTGGCTCTCTTCACGCATCACGCGGCTGGCGCGCGCCGCAGTTGCCCCGACCCAGATCATGGCGACGGGCATAAACACGGCCAGCATAGTCATCAAAAAGCGCAGACCGCCCTGACCCTCGGGAACCGGTGGCTGGGTCATAAAGACGAAAAAGATCAAACAACCCAAAAGCCAGATTGCCGAAAGAGCGATCGCAATAATCTCGATGCCGGTGATCCCGTCTGAGCGTGCCTTGTCATAAATGCCCAAAGGTGTCGGGCGCGAAACACCTGTCTTTGCGCCTGATTTACGCAATGCGCCCGTCGCAGGGCGCGGGTTTGATGCTTCGGAGGATTGTGTATCAGACACAATTTCCCCCGAGGCTGAGCCCTGTTTTACCGCAAAAATCAGGCATAAACGATTTTAAGAACCTCATAGGATTTAACACCCCCGGGTGTGCGGACTTCGACGCTATCGCCTTCGTCCTTACCAATCAACGCACGCGCGATCGGCGATTTGATATTGAGCAGACCTTTTTCAATATTGGCCTCATACTCGCCTACAATCTGATAGGTTTTCTCTTCATCGGTATCTTCGTCTACCAACGTAACTTTTGCACCGAATTTGATCGTGCCTGACAGTTTGGCCGGATCAATCACTTCGGCAAGCGAGATAGCACCTTCAAGTTCCTTAACACGGCCCTCGATAAAAGACTGCTTTTCCTTGGCGGAATGATACTCTGCGTTTTCGGACAAATCGCCGTGTTCGCGTGCTTCCGCGATCGCCTTGATGATGGCGGGGCGCTCAACCGTTTTGAGATGCTTGAGTTCTGTCTCAAGGGCGGTGTGACCCCCGCGGGTCATAGGGATTTTTTCCATTGCGTCCGTGTCCGTCATACTAAGGCGCGCCCCGAAGGATTTTCGGAGCGCGTGTTGGTGTTGCCCGTTACCTGACCCAAGTTGGACGTCAAATGCAAGCGGATAAGGCGCAGGCGCTAGCGCAGTTTCGCCAAATGTCCGCAGGTTAATCGTATTGAACGACCTCGTACTCGATCCCGTCAGCATCATAGAAATAGAACCTGCGCCCGGGTTCGTAATCATGATGTGTGCCCACAACAAAGCCCTGCGCGCGTACCTGCGCTTCGGTTGCCTCTAGGTCCTCGACGACAACGGCAATATGGTTCAGGCCCCCAAGGAGGGTATAATTTTCAGCTTTTGGCGCCAGCGTTTCCTTTGGCGTGTAAAGGGCCAGATAGCGTTCTTTTTTGCCAACGTGCACAGAGTGGCCGTTAGAGAGGGACGCGCCCTGCCATCTAATATGCCAGCCGAATATCTTCTCCGTCCATGCAGCTGTGGCTGCGGTATCCGAGACTGTGTAATTTGCGTGTTCAAGGAGCGCTGTCATGGGGTTTTCTTCCTGTGAAATGACGTGACGCCTTTCATTGTAATTGCTAAACCTAACTTTAGTTCAAGGATAAAATTTGCAAAACTTATGGCTCTGTCTGAGGGACTTACTATTGGCGCACTGGCGCGACGCACGGGCCTCGCCGTGTCTGCGATCCGGTATTATGAAGCGCAGGGTTTGATAAAGCCGTGGCGCAATGCAGGCGGGCAACGGCGGTTTGCGCGTGCTGATCTGCGACGCCTCAGCTTTGTTATGATCGCGCAGCAGTTTGGTTTCATCTTGCCGCAAATTCGTGCTCAACTGGATCAATTGCCCGACGGGCGCACCCCGACAAAATCGGACTGGACCGTTATAAGTGAGGGGTTCCGCGACAGCCTTGATTCACGCATTGCCACACTGACCAAGCTGCGGGACAATCTGGATGGTTGTATTGGATGCGGTTGCCTCAGCCTTGACAGTTGCAAGCTGTATAATCCGCAAGATGGCGCAGTGCGCTATGGTCAAGGTCCACGTTACTTGATGGGGGATGCGCCGAACACTGTGGAGCGTTAGCGCTCACCGCCTAAAATTTTGGCAAAAACCCACTCCTGCGACGATTTTAACGCGCCGTCGTGATTGCAAAGGCGGGGTCCAGCCGCTACCTCGTTTCAAAGCGATTTTTACCCATGGGGAGCGAGACGTATGGCCGAGATTGAACGCGAAGCGATGGAATATGATGTTGTAATCGTAGGCGCTGGCCCTGCGGGTCTGTCAGCAGCCATTCGTCTCAAGCAGCTTGATGCCGACATGAATATTGTTGTGCTGGAAAAAGGTTCCGAAGTGGGTGCGCATATCCTGTCTGGTGCGGTGCTTGACCCCTGTGGCCTTGATGCGCTGATTCCCGACTGGAAAGAGAAGGGCGCACCGTTGAATGTGCCTGTGGTCGAAGATAACTTCTACATGCTCGGCGAAGCGGGCGAAGTGCGCATTCCCAACTTCCCCATGCCACCGCTTATGAACAACCACGGCAATTATATCGTTTCCATGGGCAACGTTTGCCGCTGGATGGCCGAGCAAGCCGAGGAAATGGGTGTCGAGATTTTCCCGGGCATGGCGTGTTCGGAAATCGTCTATGGCGAAAACGGCGAAGTCAAAGGTGTGGTCGCAGGCGAGATGGGCCGCGCCTCCGATGGCTCGCAAGGGCCAAACTATGAGCCGGGTATGGAGCTGCACGGCAAATATGTCTTCCTTGGCGAAGGCGTGCGCGGAAGCCTCTCCAAGCAGGTTATTGCAAAGTACGATCTGGCCAAAGGGAAAGAGCCGCAGAAATACGGCCTTGGCATGAAAGAAATCTGGGAAATTGACCCCGCCAAGCACAAAGAAGGTTCCGTTACCCATACGATGGGTTGGCCGCTGGGCAAGAAAGCAGGCGGTGGATCGTTCATCTATCACCTTGAGAATAATCAGGTCTATGTGGGCTTTGTCGTCCACCTCGGCTACAAAAACCCGCACGTCTTCCCTTACATGGAATTCCAGCAGTTCAAGCATCACCCGATGGTGGCAGAACTGCTTGAGGGCGGCAAACGCGTGGCCTACGGCGCGCGTGCGATCACCGAAGGCGGATACCAGTCCATGCCCAAGATGGTAGCACCTGGTGTGGCGCTGCTGGGTTGTTCCGTTGGGATGGTCAACGTGCCGCGCATCAAGGGCAACCATAACGCGATGCTCTCGGGTAAGGCCGCTGCCGAAGCGGCGCATGCGGCGATCAAAGCTGGCCGTTCCGGTGAAGAACTTCCTGATTACGAGAAAGAAGTCCGCGAAGGTTCGATTGGTCAGGATCTCTTTAAAGTCCGCAACGTCAAATCACTGTGGTCAAAGTATGGCCTCACCGCATCCCTTGCCATCGGTGGATTTGATATGTGGTGCAACACGCTGTTCGGCGCGTCCCTGCTGGGCACGATGCACCATGGCAAGAGTGACGCTGATGCGACGGAGCTTGCTTCAAAGCACAAAGAGATCGCTTATCCCAAGCCAGACGGCAAACTCAGCTTTGACCGTCTGACCAATGTGGCCTTCTCCTTTACGAACCACGAGGAAAGCCAGCCTGCCCACCTGACGCTCAAAGACGCGACCGTGCCTGTCGAAGTGAACCTTGCAAAATACGCAGGCCCCTCGGCGCGCTATTGCCCTGCGGGTGTCTATGAGTTCGTGGAGAAAGACGGCAAAGACGCCTTTGTCATCAACTTCCAGAACTGCGTGCACTGCAAAACTTGTGACATCAAAGACCCGAGCCAGAATATCGTCTGGACTACGCCTCAGGGCGGTGACGGGCCCAACTACCCGAACATGTGATCAATTATCGCGGCTTCCTGCCTATTGAGGTAGGGGGCCGCCATTGCGCGCAACCGCAAACATGCTAGCCTTACCAAAAAAGAACGAGGCGTGAGCATATGAGACATTTCCTGACATCTGTGAGTGCAGCAGCCCTTGGGCTGGCATTGACCATCTCGGCACCTGCGCCAGGTTCGGCTGAAACTCTGGCGGGGTCCTACCTGGCTGGGCGGAATGCCTCCACGCGCAACGATTTCGAGACTGCGGCACAATATTATGCCACAGCGCTGAAACGTGACCCTGCCAACGCCGAATTGATGGAAAGCGTGGTACTTTCATATCTTGCGCTAGGCGATATTGCCAATGCACTGCCGCTGGGCGAGGCAATTCTGGCGGAGGGGCATCGCTCTCAGGTTGCGCGTATGGTTGTCACTGCGGGTCTGATTGATGCGTCTGATTTCACCGCACTTGCCGCACAAGAGATAAGATCGGAAGGTTTGAGCCCGTGGGTTGACGGGCTGATAAAGGCATGGGCCCTGATAGGAGCTGATGACATTGACGACGCCATGGCGCAATTCGAGGCCACTTCCGAAGACGCGGGAATGCGCGCCATTGTCCAGTTCCACAAGGCACTCGCCCTTGCAACGAGCGGACGCTACGCCGACGCTGCTGCTGTGTTCGAGTCTGACGCCGCAGGTTCTGTTGTACGGACACGGCGCGGTGTGATTGCGCGGGTTGAAATCCTTTCCCAACTTGACCGGAATGCGGATGCGATCGACGTGATCAAAACCGCATTCAATGGTGCTACAGATTCCGAACTTGATATGCTGGTTGCACGTCTCGAGGCGGATGAGCGGTTTCCCTTTACCCACGCTCCGACCGCGCGTGCGGGTTTGGCCGAAGTCTTTTATACATTTGCGGCGCTGCTGAGGGCGGAAGAGGCAAGCGATTATTACACGTTGCTCTACGCCCGCATCGCTGGACATCTGCGTCCCGACCATGTCGATGCCCTGCTTTTGTCGGCCGCTTTGCTGGAGGATTTGGGGCAATACAAGCTTGCGATTGAAGAGTACCGCAAAGTTGATGACGGGGATCCTGCCTATCACGTGGCCGAATTGGGCCGTGCGGCTGCGCTGCGCCGTCTGGAGAAAGCAGATCAGGCGATCGAAGTGCTCGAACAACTTGCGCGCAGCCATGGCGATCTGGCTGTCGTGCATTCCACGCTTGGCGATATTTTCCGCGCACAGGACGAAGATCAGGCGGCAATCGTAGCCTATACAAAAGCGCTCGATCTGATTGACGAGGGCGATGTGCAGTTGTGGTTCTTGTACTTTTCCCGTGGCATTGCCCATTCCCAGGATGGGGATAGCGTCGCCGCCGAAGCGGATTTTCGGGCAGCGCTTGCGATCAATCCTTACCAGCCACAGGTCCTGAACTATCTGGGTTATTCACTTGTCGAGGAGCAACGCAAGCTGGACGAGGCACTTGATATGATCGAACGCGCTGTCGCGGCCAGCCCTGACAGCGGCTATATTGTGGACAGCCTCGGGTGGGTCTATTACCGCCTTGGCCGCTATGCCGAAGCGGTGGTCCAGATGGAGCGGGCAGTCGAGCTCGAGGCAGTTGATCCCGTTGTGAATGACCATCTTGGCGATGTGTATTGGGCCGTGGGCCGCAAGCGCGAGGCGCAATTCCAGTGGAAGCGCGCCCTTTCGTTTGTCGAATTCAGCACCATGGACACTGACGCTGACCCGGACCGCATCCGCCGCAAGCTCGAAGTGGGCCTTGATGTGGTTTTGGTAGAAGAGGGCGCTGAGCCTTTGAAGGTGGCGAATGACGATTGAGGGGTTTGCGCCCGCCAAAGTAAATTTAACACTCCATGTGACAGGGCAGCGGGATGACGGCTATCATCTGCTCGACAGTCTTGTTGTCTTTGCAAATGTCGGGGATCGCCTCTGGCTCGATCAGGGCGATGTGATGAGCATGGAAATCTCTGGCCCCTTTGCCGAGGGGGTTCCAACAGATGCGCGAAATCTGGTTTGGCGTGCGGCCGCGTTGGCGGACCTCAAAGGACATATCAGGCTTGAAAAAAATCTGCCCCACGGTGCGGGGCTGGGGGGTGGCTCTGCGGATGCTGCAGCCTTGCTGCGCAGCCGGTTCGGCGACCGCGTGAGCGATGGTGTCGGGTTGGCTGGTGCACTCTCGCTCGGGGCGGATGTGCCTGTGTGTATGTCTGCTGCACCCCAGCGGATGCGCGGGATCGGGGACCAGCTGAGGATGGTTTGGCCTGTGCCATTGTGCAATATTGTGCTGGCCAACCCAGGTGTCGCGGTGCCGACAGGTGCCGTATTCAAGGGTCTTGCGACAAAAGAGAATTCGGCGATGGGCCCCTTTGAAGGCTGTAGAGATTTGGGCGACCTGATCGCATGGTTGCAGGACCAAAGGAATGATCTTGAGGCGCCCGCACGCGCCGTGGCACCCGTGATTGGGCAAGTGTTGGAAGCGCTGGGTGACGCATTGCTTGCACGGATGTCGGGGTCAGGCAGCACCTGTTTCGGCATCTATCCGGATCGTGCCGCAGCTGGCACTGCCGCCGCACGCATAAGGCAGGCCTACCCTGATTGGTGGGCCGTCTCAGCCCAAACAGTGGGCCACAGCCCTAGCTGATCCGCGCCATAACATAATCAGCTAGGTCACCCAGCATATCCTTGATCTCATGCACGGGCAGCGGGGCAAGCGCCTCCTTCGCCCTATTCGCCCACATCAGCGCGTCTGATTGCGTCGCGTCCAATGTGCCGTGCTTGTTCAAAAGCATCAGGGCATGCTCCAGATCGCTGTTCTCCTGCTTGCCGCGCTCAATGGTGCGTACCCAGAAGGCACGTTCCTCGTCATCGGCCAAAGCTACCGCTTTGATCACGGGCAGGGTCAGTTTACGTTCACGGAAATCGTCACCGACGTTCTTGCCCGTTTGCCCTTCGATCCCCTGATAATCCAGCAGGTCATCGACAATCTGGAAAGCGATTCCCAGCGCGTCACCATAGTCAAACAGCGCGCGGACATGGTCCTCTGGGGCATCCGCAATCACGCCACCCACTTCAGTCGCGGCAGAGAAGAGTGCAGCGGTTTTGCCGCGCACAACTTGGAAATATATCGCCTCGGTGGTGGCGAGGTTCTGTGCGGCGGTAAGTTGCAGCACTTCGCCCTCGGCAATCGTGGCGGCGGCGTTGGACAGAATCTTCATCACCCGCATCGAGCCGGGTTCAGTCATCAACTGAAAGCTACGCGCGAACAAATAATCCCCGACCAAGACAGAAGACTGGTTGTCCCAAAGCAGGTTGGCCGTAGGCCGCCCGCGCCGCTGCTTGCTCTCGTCCACAACATCATCGTGAAGAAGGGTAGCGGTATGAATAAACTCGACTGTCGTGGCTAAATGCACATGATAGGGGCCGTCATAGCCACACAACTTTGCCGCCGCGAGCGTCAGCATGGGGCGCAAACGCTTGCCGCCTGCCTCCACCAGGTGCGCTGTGACTTCGGGGATGCGCGGCGCATGCTCGGATGCCATACGCTCCCGAATGAGGGCGCTCACAGCTTCCAGATCGTCTTTGAGCACAGCGGCAAGACGGTCATGGGGTTTCTGGCTCGATTGATTGCTCATTTTTCCCGCATCCTAGCGCTCGACAAGGGCAGTCGCCCCAGATTACATCATTGCCATGAAAGAACTTTTGCGCAGTACCGACCCGACGATCATGGCCTTTGCCCAAGCTCTGTTGCAAGGCGAGGATATAGACTGCTTTCAAATGGACGTAAACATGAGCATCCTGGAGGGTGGCATCGGAATTTTCCCGCGCCGCTTGATGGTGCATGAGGATGATCATGCCGCTGCGCTGATCGTGATGCACGACAACGAAATTGATCTGGGACAGTGACTGAAGATGATCTGACGCATGATGCCTTCCTTGGAGGGCTGCTGCATCTTTGGCAGCCACGGTCAGGGTATCGCGCTGGCGTCGATCCTGTACTGCTTGCGGCCATTATACCAGCGGTTTCAGGGCAGCGTGTGCTTGAATTGGGCTGCGGTGTGGGGGCTGCAATCTTGTGTCTAGGTGCGCGTGTCGGGGGGCTGTCGCTCACGGGTGTCGAGCGTGAGAAAACCTATGCCGCGCTTGCCCACCGCAACGGTGCGGGTGCGCTTGAAGTTGTAACAGCGGACATTGCCGCGCTTCCGCTGACGTTGCGGCAGCGACAATTTGACCATGTCCTTGCCAACCCGCCCTATTGGCGGCGTGAGGCGTCCATTGCAGCGGGTGATCCCATGCGCGAGGCCGCCTTGGGAGAACAGACGCCACTCTCTACGTGGATTGAAATCGGGGCCAAACGCCTTGCGCCAAAAGGGCTGCTTCATATCATCCACCGCGCCGAGCGTTTGCCCGATGTTCTGGCGTCACTGCCTCATGATATGGGCGGGATCGAAGTGCTGCCCATTGCGGCACGTCAGGGGCGCGCAGCAGAGCGTGTTATTGTGCGTGCGCGCAAATCGGGGCGGGCGGATTTCCGCTTATATGCGCCCCCCCTTCTGCACCGCGGCGATACCCATATAGATGGGG
>CAWVWS010000111.1:0-10581 GCA_963933905.1 uncultured Sulfitobacter sp. | reverse complement strand
CGCGCATCCGGTTGAGGATTATTTCGACGATCTGTCGATGCACTTGGTCCGTGAAATCTTCAAGCGTGACTTCCAGCTGTTCAAATATGATTTCGACAATCCGGCGAATAAGATGCCGATCGGCGAGATTGATCTTGATGAAGTTCATGCCAAACTGGGCGACTAATTCGTTACCAAATCGTTAATATTATATATAAAAGTCAATAGGTTGTTTCGCGCGCGAAACAACTGTCTCTGTGTGTCTGGACATTGCGCGGCGTCTTGGCTCTAGTCAGCATTAAACAGTCCCGCATTGAGAGGTCCCTATCATGACATATGTATTTACTGCTCCCCCACAGGCGAGCCTTGCTGTGCAAGGTACGGATGAGCGCTTCCCCGTGCGGCGGATTTTCTGTGTGGGCCGCAACTATGAGGCGCATGCCCGCGAGATGGGTAATGATCCCGACCGTGAGCCGCCGTTTTTCTTTACCAAACCTGCCGATGCGGCCTGTGACACGCCTTGCACCATCCCCTATCCGCCGCTGACCAACGATCTGCATCACGAGATCGAATTGGTGATCGCGATTGGCAAAGGGGGTACCAACATCGCACCTGCGGATGTGATGGATCACATCTGGGGTGCCTCTGTCGGCATCGACCTGACCCGCCGTGATCTGCAAGCAGAGGCCAAGCAGACCCGCCGCCCGTGGGACTGGTCCAAGGCGTTTGACCTGTCCGCCCCCATCGCACCACTCAAACCCATCGCAGATGTGCCGAGCCTCACAAACGCCCGCATCTGGCTCTCCGTGAATGGTGAGGTGCGTCAGGATGCGGATATTGCTGATCTGATCTGGTCGGTTGCCGACCACATTGCAACGTTGAGCGAGGGGATGACTCTTGCCCCTGGCGATCTGGTGATGACAGGCACGCCTGCGGGTGTCGCGGCTGTTGTCGAGGGGGATGTAATCACTGGCGGCGTTGACGGTATCGCAGAGCTTGAAGTGACCATCGGCCCGCGCGCCTGAAATGTTTACCCCTTGGCAACGATGCCAAGGGGACTTGGCTCAGTGCTGTGGCTCTGGTCCCCATTTGTTGGGTGTTTCTTGCGACTTGGTGCAATAAAAGAAGAGCAAGACGATCCAGCCAAGTATCGGGATAAAGACAAGCAGCATCCACCATCCGGTGCGGCCGATGTCGTGTAACCGGCGGATTGCCACAGCAAGTGACGGCAGAAATAATACCAACGAGGCCAGTAACCCCACTGGTCCGG
This sequence comes from uncultured Sulfitobacter sp., assembly GCA_963933905.1. Taxonomy (GTDB): domain Bacteria; phylum Pseudomonadota; class Alphaproteobacteria; order Rhodobacterales; family Rhodobacteraceae; genus Sulfitobacter. The sequence goes on along the minus strand of CAWVWS010000111.1, from coordinate 9,332 downwards.
TGTCCCCCATGCCAAGCGATACGTCGATGATCCCTGTGATGATGCTGACGATGACTGACCACAGGGTAAACCACCAGTACTGCGACCGTGTTGAGCGGGTTTTGAAATCGACAAAGCGGGCAAAGCCGTCTTTGAGCGCGCCCAGGAATGTATTGGCATCATCGCGGGCTGGATCATGTCCGCTGATTGCGGGCGTCTGTGGCGGTAAGGGGGCCGAGCCCTGCGTGCCTTGGGCACGGGCATAAGGAAGCCAGTCTTCCATGCCTTCCTGCCAGACAAGGGTATCGCTGCGAATTGTGCCAACGGCGACAAGCTCTTGAAGTTCCGCCTCGCTGACTGGTCCGTTCGAGGTGCCTTCAACGGCGTAATACCAATCTTTGCTCATATTCTGGCCTAACCTTTTATAAATTCAGTCTAGCCTAGCGTGCAGTCCTGTGCGCCTCAAGGATTCTGCGCCACAAGTGTCTGATTTGCCCGCGCACGTGCTTCGGCCGCGAGGTCGGGCAGGCCCGTCTGGTCATAGACATCCCCCAAAAGCATATTCAGTGGGACGCCATCCGGATCATAGGTCCGCCGCATCTCCAGCACTTGTTGCGCCGAGGAGGCGCGCCCGTCTTTCACCAAAGCGTCCAGATGGATCTGTTCAAACAGATCACGCTGCGCATGGCTGCCGCCGCATTCCGACATGCGCGGCAAAGCGCGTGCCATCTGGGTGATGGCCGTGCTCCAATCACCTTTGCTGTGCGCAACAATGCTCTGCGCTGCGGGAAGGGCTACATCACGCCATGCAACATGGTCGTGCTGGGTGGTATCCTCGGCCCGCGCCTCAATCGCTTGCATCAATGGCTCCGCTTCGGGACGTGAGGTGCGGGCGAGGGCGTATAGGTATTGTAGTGTCAGAAACGGGTTCACCGTATCCGCACCCCGCGTAGCGACATGATCTGCCACGTCACCCCAACGATCACCCACATCAACGCCAGCAAATTCCATCCGTGCCAGCAGGGATGTCGCGCCGACCTGATCCTGCGAGTAGTCTTTGGCCAGTCCCCAGACATGGGTGTCATAGGCCGCGCGTACATCGTCGTGGCGGCCAAGGCTGATGTAGAACAGCGCCAGATGCCACCAGTTATGGCTGCGCATAAAACTGTTCAGCCCGCCCCATGTCTCAGCCACGCTTTCCATAAACGCAGCACCCTCTGCCACGCGCCCTTCGGTCAGCATGACGTGTGCAATCGCGTGGTGCGCCCATGGCTCATCGTGCTGGAGCGTCATGGCATGACGCGCAGCCTCTTCGGCGCGGGGGATCAGATGGCACTGCTCATAGCCAAAGGCGATCATGCCGTGGGCATAGGCGATGTCCTCCGCCTCAGGCAGCGCCTTGAGCGCCATGCGCAACATGCCGGTGGCGTCGCCCAGATTGAACAGGTGGTATTGCGCAAGTTTGAGCACAGCCATGTCACGTGGATGATCCGTGGTGATCTGGTCGCAAATCTCCAGCAACCTTGGCACATCGCCCTGCGTCCATGCGGCGGCTGCGTCAATGATCAGCCCTTCACGCGGGGTGATCCCCTCTCGCGCTACTTGGGCGCGTGCGATGTAGGGGGCGGCTTTTTGCGGTGCGACAGGTGCCTCAAGGAACATCCAGAGCAGCGCGGCATAGGCATTGGCCAGTGCGCAGTCCGGATCAGCGTCTGCCGCCGCGAGGATGTTGGTCGCCTTTGGCTGATAGCTGAGGAAGCCGTGGATGAAGTCATTGATTGCAGTCAGTGTTTGATCATTCCTGCATGTCACTTCAAGGCCATAGAGATCGGTTGTCATGTCAGTGTCTCCTCATGCAGGGTGATAAATCCCTGCAAATGTGTGGCAACGGCATCTGGTGCATCCCAGTGAATCGAATGTCCCGCGCCCGCGATCATGTGGACAGGGATAGTACCCAAAGTTTGCCGAGCGAGATGTGCTGGCATCAAGAGGTCATCACCTGCCAACAATGCCTGTACAGGGCATGGTACGTCCGCAATGTCCTCGAGATCATAGCCGTCCAGTGCTGCGATCTGGTGCGCCATACCCTTAGTGCTTTGTGCAAAGGGATAGGCGAGTGACAGCATTGCGGCCTGCTCGGCTGCGCCCTTGATTTCGAAAAAAGAAGGGGCAAACAGCCATGGAAAAAGGAGGTGCAGCCATAGGTCGGGGGCTGCATTGCTTTGCCGCACAGCGAGGAGGTTCTTGAACAGCGCGACGTTCCGCTCCAGCCGCAGGGGGGCGGACGCGGCGAGCGTGAGTGACTTGACCGCCCCTTTGTTGGCGCAGGCCAAGCGCATTCCGATCATACCGCCAAGCGAGTGCCCCATCACATGGGCAGGACCGAGGTCCAGATGATTCAGGAGTGCCGCGCAATCAGCGGCAAACAGATCGACGGAGGCGGGTGCATCTATCGGGACAGTGCGTCCTGTGGTTCGGTTATCGGGTCGAATAACGGTGAATTGTTTCTCTAACAAAGGGACAAGGGGTGCCCAGCTTGCACTGTCACTCATCATGCCAGCGATCAGCAACAGGGGCGGACCCTCTCCCGAGATTTCGTAGTGCAGCGCGATGCCGCCTTGTTCAAATACCGGCATTGGCAGTCCTCCAGCAGGGCATAATATCCCCTACCGCCGGGGTTGCAGTATAAACTGCACGCGCAATCGCACGCGAAAGGCAAAGGGCGGCGGCATGGCCCGTGAGCAGGACATCAGCAGCAGGTCGTGCGCCTGTGGTCAGGGCGAACACCAGATCGCCGTCGTTTGGTGTATGAGCAGGCACACAAGCGCGCGCAATGCCGTCATGGGCGGCGGTGGCAACACGGTGGCATTCTGCCTTTGTTAGGGTCGCATTTGTGGCGACAATAGCGATGGTGGTGTTTGCGCGGGCGGCCATGGCGCTCATCTTGCGGCTCTCGCGGCTGAGGCCCAAACCGCTTGCGGGGTCAGGGCCAATGCCGCCAAACTCGCCGTCCATCTCGAACGGGGCGGCATAGAAATGGCGATCCCCGGGCGTGGTTACGGCACCGACAGGATTGGCGGCGACGAGGGCGGCGACGGTACTACCGTCGGGTAGTTGCAGGGATGCCGTGCCAAGCCCCCCTTTGAGCATCGCAGTCAACGCGCCAGTGCCTGCACCTACGCTGCCAATCTCGAACTGCTCTGTGGCGCCGTAGTATGCGGCAAGGCCAAGCGCGCGGTAAGGATTCTCGGTCCAGTCCTTGGCCCCGCCGTTGAGGAGGTCAAACAGGATCGCACCCGGGACTAGGGGGATTTGTGCAGCACCGACACGAAACCCGCGCCCGTCCGCGCGCAGCCCGTCCACCACCCCCGAACAAGCGTCGAGCCCGAAGGCAGAGCCGCCCGATAGCACCAGCGCGTCCACCGCGGCCACGGATTTATCAGGGGCCAGAAGGTCCGTCTCCCGCGTGCCGGGTGCGCCGCCCATCACGGCGACAGAGGCCACGAAGGGCGCATCGCCTATGACAACAGTTGTGCCTGATTTCAGGGTGGCATCCTGTGCGTTGCCGACACGCAGGCCGCCGACATCTGCAAGGCTGTTTGTGGGGCCGACCTTCATGCTATCAGAGCCTCGGTTTGCTGCTGGCGGTGCTCGCATCGCCTGTGTTTGGGGTGCCTTTCGGTTCGATCAGGATGACTTGGCACTCTTCAACGGCGCGGGGGCGGTGTTTGACGCCGCGCGGCACAACGAACATCTCACCTGCTTTGACGGTGTGGCTTTCATTTTCAATATCCATCGTGAATTCACCTTTCAGGACATAGAAAAAGTCATCGGTGTCTTCATGCAGGTGGAATGGAAATTCACCGGAAAACTTGGCGACCATAACGTCGTTATCGTTGTATTCGGCCACAATATGGGGATCATAATATGTTGAAAATGCGTTGAGTTTGTCGGCGAGGTCGATGGGTTTCATGCGATGAGGCCTTTCAGGTCGGGCAGCACGGGGGCCGCCTCGATGAGGGATTTTGTGTAGGAGTTACTTGGATTGGTAAAGATGGTTTCGGTCTCGCCTTGCTCGACGATCTCGCCCTGTTTCATCACCAATACACGGTCGGTAATGGTGCGCACGACACTGAGGTCATGGGAGATAAAGAGATAGCTGAGATTGTAGGCCTCACATAGCTCTACCAGAAGATCAAGGATTTGGGCGCGTACAGAGACATCCAGCGCGCTCACCGCTTCGTCAAAGACGATGAGGTCGGGGCGGATGATGAGGGCGCGGGCGATTGCAATGCGCTGGCGCTGGCCGCCTGAAAATTCATGGATGTATTTATCTGAATCAGCGGGGGTCAGGCCCACAGCAGTCAGCGCTTCATCAATCGCTTTTTGGCGTGCTGCGCCGACGGGTGGGGTTTCCAGCAGGTGAAAAGGCTCGGTAATCTGGCGGGCAACACGGTGGCGGGGGTTGAAACTGCCGAAGGGGTCCTGAAACACGACCTGCATGCGGCGGCGCACGGCGAGGTTGGGTTTGTTGCCGGTGAAAACGGGTTCGCCGCCGAGGGTGATCGCACCCTCCTGCACTTGCTCAAGGCCCAGTAAGGCGCGGGTGAGGGTGGATTTGCCGCAACCACTTTCGCCGACGAGGCCCAGACGCTCCCCTTTGTGCAGCGTGAAGCTGACATTGTTCACCGCGCGGAACCTGCCCGTTTTGCTGAACAGTGTTTTGCGCGGGGTGCGGTAGTCGCGGCTGACGTTTGTGACTTCGAGCAGGGGGTGCGCAGTTTCTGTTTGGGGTAGATCGACCTTATGCGAAGACGCTGCGAACAACATACGTGTATAGGGGTGCTGCATCTCGCGCAGGAGGGTTCCGGTCTGCCCTTGCTCCACGATCTGGCCCTCACGCATGACGATGATGCGGTCGGCCATGTCAGCGACAACGGCAAGGTCGTGGGTGATTATCATCAGCCCCATCCCGTCCTCGCGCACAAGGGTGGTGAGCAGCTCGAGAATTTGCGCTTGGGTCGTGACGTCCAATGCGGTGGTCGGCTCATCCGCAATCAGGAGGCGCGGGCGTAGGGCAATGGCCATGGCGATCACAACGCGCTGTCGTTGGCCGCCCGACAACTCATGGGGAAAGCGTGACAGGGGAAACTGCTCTTGCGGTAGGCCCACGCGCGTGAGGGTCTGGGCTGCTTGCTCCAGCGCTTGCGCCTTGGTGGTTTGTTGGTGAATGAGGATCGTTTCGGCCACTTGATCGCCGATGCTTTTGACGGGGTTGAGGGCGGTCATCGGTTCCTGAAATACCATGCCGATGTCATTGCCGCGCAGGGCGCAGAGGTCGCTTTCGCTGAGGGTGAGGAGGTTTGTGCCGTCGAGCATGATGTGGCCCTGCGGCACAGCCCCGCGCGGTAGCAGCTGCATCGCGGCCAGTGCCGTCATGGATTTGCCCGAACCGCTTTCGCCTGTGATGGCGACAACCTCGCCCTCCGCAATGTCAAAACTGACGTCCCGCAGGATGGAATAACTGTGGATCGACAGAGAGACGTTCTGAACAGACAGAAGGGTCATGTGCGTGTCACCCTGAGCCGTGGATCAAGCGTGTCGCGCAAACCGTCTCCCATCAGGTTCAGCCCCAGCACTGTGAGGATAATCGAAAAGCCGGGCATAAGCGCCATATGCGGTGCGATGCTCACCATGGTTTGGGCATCGGCCAGCATGCGACCCCAGGAGGGCAGGGGTGGTTGTGCGCCAAGGCCTACATAGCTTAGCCCCGCTTCGGCAAGGATGCCGAGGGAGAACTGGATCGTGCTTTGTACAATGAGCAGATTGGTGACGTTGGGCAGGATATGCTCAACCGAAATGCGCAGGCTGGATTTGCCAGAGACGCGGGCGGCGAGGATGAACTCCCGTTCCCACAGCGACAGGGCAGCGCCGCGTGTGATGCGGGCAAAGACGGGGATGTTGAAGATGCCGATGGCGATGATGGCGTTGATGGCGCCTGCGCCAAAGACGGCAGTGATCAGGATCGCGATAACGAGGGAGGGGAAGGCAAAGACCAGATCGTTGCCGCGCATGATAATTTCGTCGATGAGGCTGCCGCGCCGCGCCGCTGCCCAGAGGCCAAGGGGGATGCCAAGGCTCATCCCGATGCCGACGGCTACCAATGCCACCGCGATAGAGGTCCGTGCGCCTACCATAATCAGGCTGAGGATGTCGCGGCCAAAGTGATCTGTGCCGAGCAAGTTCGTGCCGTTCGGCGATTGCAAGCGGTTGGGGATGTTCAGGGTAGCATGGTCGAAGGGAGTCCAGAAGAAGGACACCAGTGCGGCGAGGATGAAAATGCCTGACAACACCGCGCCAAGGATCAGATTGCGGTTCATGTGCGCTCCCGCAAGCGGGGATCGACGGCGGCATAAGCCAGATCAACGCAGAAGTTCACAAAGATCACGGCAAAGACAAGCAGCATTGTCACACTTTCCACCACAATCAGATCGCGTGCGGAAATAGATTGAAAGATCAGACGCCCAAGGCCGGGCAGGTAGAAGACCTGCTCGATGATAATGCCCCCCGCGAGCAGGAACGAGAACTGTAGTCCGATGATGGTCAGGACGGGGATCATTGCGTTGCGCAGACCGTGACGGCGCAGCGCCTGCCATTCGGTAAGACCCTTGGCGCGGGCGGTGCGCATGAAATCTTCGCCCAACACATCCAACAGCGACGAGCGCATAACGCGGGCAAGGATCGCTGCCTGGGGCAGGGCGAGGGCGATGGCGGGGAGCGTTAGGGAATGGACCCCTGCGAGAAACCCCTCGTCCCAGCCGACAAAGCCGCCCGCCGCAAACCAGCGTAGTTTGATCGCAAAGAGCAGGACAAGGATCATCGCGAACCAGAAGTTCGGGATGGCGACACCAAGTTGGGTCGCCCCCATCATGCCCATGTCCCCTGCACGTCCGCGCCGTGCCGCCGCATAGATGCCCGCAGGGAAGGCGATGAGGGTCGAAAGCGTGAGGGCATAGACAGCCAGCGGCAAAGATACCCAAAGCCGCGCGGCAACCATATCCGCGACAGGTGTGCGGTAGGTGTAGGAGGTTCCGAAATCCCCCGTCAGCATGCCAGTGATCCACGTGATGTAACGCTCACCCTTGGATACGTCGAGGCCAAGTTCGGCGCGCAACGCGGCCAATGTCTCGGGTTGGGCGTTCATGCCCAGCATGTAGGAGGCGGGATCACCCGGTGCGATTTCGATCACGGCAAAAATCACCAGCGACGCGATTGCGAGGCTGATGATCAGGGACAACAAGCGTTTGAAAGTATACCGCAACATCCGTCCAAGCCTAGGCGCACTTGGGGGAGGGGTCCAGCCTGAACTGCCTGATCCGGCGGCACTTGAAACGCGCTAAGGAGGCATTGGTTCCAAACATTGTTTATCAAAAAAATCGGAACGAAGCCGGCAAGCTTTGCATTGTCTTATCAACGAAGCAGCGCACTTACCGTGTTGCATTGAAGGAGTTTATTATGACACGTCTTTTCAAGACCACAGCAATCGCCGCCCTTGCCCTCAGCACTGCTATGCCCGCATTTGCCGCGGCTCACCTCGACGTAAGCAGCATGACATGCGAGCAGTACAATGAGTTGTCCGATGCGGACCGCGACAAGGTCGCAATGATGGCAATCGCCGAGATATCCGGTGTGTCCGATGCGACAATCGCTGACAACAACGGTACTGCGACGGCAACCAATGCGACAGAAGGCGCCAAGGCTGAAGAAAGCACAACCGGCTCTGTACAGACTGTAGCGAACAACAACGGTACAGCAACAGCAACATCCACTGTGATGGCAGGCGACGACGAGAGCGCGATGGTGGAAAAAATCGCGCTATTGAATCGCACTTGCTCACGCAACTGGGACGCAATGGTGTCTGAGGCGGCAGCAGGTCAAAGCGGCACACGCTAATGCTACCATATAACACCGAGGAGGGGTCGCATCATGCGGCCCCTTTTTCATGTGAGGAAGAAATTTACTGTTATCGGGGTGTCGATCACCTTGTCCGCCGCTATGTTTTGAATTCACCAAGCCAGGTAAACGTAAGTGCAGCACCCTCTTTTCATCGGACACGAGATTTTTCGCGGTTCCAGTTATGGCCGGTTCCATCCGTTGCGGGTGCCGCGCGTTTCAACTGTGATGGACCTGAGCCATGCGCTTGGCTGGCTTGCTCCTGAACAGTTCGTCACATCGCCCCGCGCCAAGCCGAAGGCATTGGAAGTCTGGCATGACCCCGACTACATCGCGGCGCTGCAACGCGTGGAGGCGGCACAGGAGGCGACTGCGGATGATCTGGCGCGGTTCGATATAGGGTCAGTCACCAACCCAGTGTTTCCTGAAATTTTTCGTCGTCCGGCGACTGCGGCAGGGGGTTCAATCCTCGCTGGGGAGTTGTTGCGCAATGGCGGGGTTATTTACAATCCTGCGGGGGGGACGCATCACGGTCTGCCCGGGCGGGCGAACGGGTTTTGCTATCTCAATGATCCTGTTCTAGCGATGCTGTCGCTGCGCCACCACGGTGTGCGCCGGATCGCCTATATCGATATTGACGCGCACCATTGCGATGGTGTGGCAGAGGGGTTTTCCGGTGATCCCGAGTGTCTGATGATTTCGGTTCATGAAGAGCGCCTTTGGCCGCGCACAGGATTGATTGACGATGACGCGAAGGGAAATGCGATCAATCTGCCCGTGCCGCGCGGTTTCAATGATGCCGAGATGGCGCATGTGCGTGACGCGCTGATCCTGCCCAAAGTCGAGGCATTCGAGCCTGATGCGATTGTGTTCCTGTGCGGTGCGGACGGTGTAGTGGATGATCCGCTGGCCCATCTGGGGCTCAGCAATAATGCCCATTGGGATATGTTGCGCGGGCTCATGGGATTGGGCGCGCCACGTCTGCTTGTGCTGGGCGGTGGCGGGTATAATCCGTGGACCGTCGGGCGGCTTTGGACGGGTGTTTGGGGTGTGCTCAACGGTCACGATTTGAGAGGGGTACTTCCTGATGCGGCGCAACATGTCCTGCGCGCGCTTTCGTTTGAAGGCAACAGCCGTGGCCGCAACCCGCCCGAGCATTGGTTCACCACGTTGCAGGACGCGCGGCAGGAGGGTGGAGCGATATCAGGAGTTGTCCGTCAACGGGTTGCACAGCTTGCGGCGCGGGACTTGCCGTCTGTGGCGGGCGGCTGAAATTCGCACCTGTCGGGACAAGTATGAGTGCGGTGAAGACGCCGATCAGCAAGACGGCGCAGGCGGCCTGAAGTATCCCGATGAAGTTTAATTCGCTGCCGAAAGGTTGTTTATAGGTTTTATGTCTG
>CAWVWS010000110.1:0-10586 GCA_963933905.1 uncultured Sulfitobacter sp. | reverse complement strand
AACGAAAGGCTGCATAATTGAGTTAGGAGACCGGAACGTAAGCGGGACAAGACCAGATTGACGAGATTTTGAATGCGGTCTTATTCTTGCTTATTGGTTTCGAGGTTTTTGCCATCGCCTTTGACGATGATGTCCTGCTGACTGCGACTGCTGCTATTGCCCTGGCATTGCTCGCGCGTTTTGTTGCCGTAGCTGTGCCGATTACCCTTCTGCGCCCCTTCCGCAGTTTCAATGCTGGTGTCATTCCGATTATGACATGGGGCGGGCTCAAAGGGGGGATTTCAGTCGCCCTCGCCCTCTCGCTGCCCGAGGGGGAATGGAAGCCGCTGATCCTGACCTGTACCTATGTCGTGGTGATCTTCTCGATCATTGTGCAGGGGCTAACGGTGGCCCGTTTGGCCAACCGTGTTGGTCGCGCTCCCGACATGATGTAGCGCCGTTTCAGGCGCTATGGCGATGGATAAAATCGACCAAAGCAGCGGTTGATCCGTCTTCTCCAGATGCATCCTGCGTCCCGTCGACCACTTGCTGCAATGTCGTGGCCAGCTCTTTGCCCAGCTCGACACCCCATTGATCGAATGAGATGATGTCGAGGATGACCCCTTCGACAAAAACGCGATGTTCATAAAGCGCGATGATCTGGCCCAAGGTGAACGGGTCAAGCTGGGGATAGAGCAGCGTTGTGGATGGCCTGTTGCCGGGAAAAACGCGGTGGCGGGCCTGCCGCTCAAGGTCGTCGCCCTCAAACCCTTTTGCCGCTGCTATTGCGCGCGCTTCATCAAGGCTGCGTCCCTGCATCAGCGCCTTTGATTGCGCAAGGCAGTTGGCCACGAGCAGCTGATGATGATGGGCCAACTCAGGTTCATGCCCTTGGGCCGCAAGCATAAATTCGCAAGGGATCACCCGCGTCCCCTGATGGATTAGCTGGTAGAAGGCATGTTGCCCATTGGTCCCAGAAGCGCCCCAGACGACGGGACCTGTGTGGCGCGGACTGTCGGCACCGCTGCGCACCACACCTTTGCCGTTTGATTCCATTTCCAACTGCTGAAGGTAGCTGGGCAGCATGTTCAAACGCTCGTCATAGGGCAGCACCGCGCGGGTGGCATAATCGCAAATCTGGTTGTGCCAGATCCCCACAAGCGCCAATAGCACAGGCAGGTTTTCATGCAAATCAGCCGCAAGGAAATGCCTGTCCATATCCTGCGCCCCGCGCAGGAAGGCGTCAAAAGCTTTAGGTCCAATGGCGATCATCAAAGACAGACCGATGGGCCCCCACATGGAATAGCGGCCCCCGACCCAATCCTGAAATCCAAAGACATGGGCAGGATCAATGCCGAATTCGACAGTCTTATCCGGTGCCGTGCTCAGGGCGGCGAATTGCTTGGCCGGATTACCGCCGTGGTCGATCATCCACGCACGCGCTGTGCGAGCGTTTGTCATCGTTTCGATCGTGGTGAACGTTTTTGAGGCGACGATCACAAGCGTCGTTTTAGCATCAAGATCGCGCAATTTGTCCGCGATATCCGCCCCATCAACGTTGGAGACAAAATGGCAGTGTGGTCCGTCATGATAAGGCGCCAATGCGCAGACCGCCATCGCAGGCCCCAGATCGGATCCACCGATGCCGATGTTTACCACATCGGTAAAGCCATCCTTGCGGATGTCTTCGGAAAAGGCGCGCATGGCGGTCAATGTATCGCGGACTTCGGGCATCACATCTGCCCCGTCGACCATCACCGGACCACCATCGAGGTTGCGCAGCGCAGTATGGAGCACCGCGCGGTCTTCGGTCTCGTTTATGCGTGCTCCCCGAAACATCGCCTCGCGCTTGCCAGTGACATCCATATCGCGCGCCAGCGCCAGCAAAGCCTCAATGATATCCGCATCAATATTGGTTTTGGAAAAGTCGAAATACATATCGCCCGCTTGCGCGGAAAAGCTTTTGGCGCGGTCTGGGTCCTCAAACAAGGTCTTGATCGGGCGGTTTTTTACGGCTTGGTATCTATCTGCCAATGCGTCCCAAAGCGTCATAATGCGCTCCAATGTACGGTGGCATTTGGCAGCACTGTGTTCACAGGGGCCAGCGCCTCGGAGAGCGATGTGGCACGCTCCAAAGCCGCGCGTTTGTCAGTGCCTGTAATCAATAGATGCGTATCCAAAGCGCTTCGCAATGCGGGAGCCGTTAAACTGAACCGCATCACCGCCTGCCCTGCCACACGAACGGGCAAGAACATCGGCGCGTCATGGGCCATCGCCTCTTCCAGACCCGCTGCTCCGGGGAAAAGCGAGGCCGTATGCATATCTGCGCCCATGCCCAAAAGCATCACATCAATCGGTTGCAGCGCCAAGAGCTTGTCAGAGAGAGCGGCCGCTGCGGCATCAATATCGGTCTGCGCTGTGAAATAGGGCGTAAAACCTGCCTTGGCCGCTTTGCCTTTAAGAAGACGTGCGCGGATCAGGGCTGCGTTTGACTCCGCATGCGTCTCTAGAACCCAACGCTCATCCGTGAGCAGGACATGCACACGCGACCACTCAAGGTCCATCTCGCTTAGGGCATCAAATACCGGCCCTGGCGTGGTCCCGCCCGACACGGCGAATGTTACTTGGGCAGATGCCGCCAGTGCCTTTTGAAGGGAGACTGCAAGCGCGCTTGCGACATCAGCCATCATTTGTGGGGCGGATGGATATTCAATTAGTTTCATTCTGTCACCTGTCGCCATGCACGGCCTTCGCGCCGCAGCAGTTCTGTCGCATCAATGGGGCCATTGCTGCCGTTTTCATAGGGTTTTGGCACCTCGTTGCGGGTGCGCCAGCCTTCAATGATCGGATCAGTCCACGCCCATGCGGCCTCAACCTCATCCCCGCGCATAAACAAGGTCTGGTTACCACGAACCACATCCATAATTAGCCGTTCGTAAGCATCAACATGCTCTACATCGTCAGGGTTGATCGCTTCGGCATAAGACATGTCCAAAGGCACATCGATCAGACGCATCCCGCCTGGACCCGGCTCTTTGATCGTCACGCCCAAAGTGATCCCCTCGTTAGGCTGCAATCGGATCGACAGCACGTTGCGGTGGCGGCCTGCATCATCACCAAAAATACTGTGGGGTGTGTCTTTGAACACCACTGTGATCTCCGAGGAGCGCGCAGCCATCCGTTTGCCTGTGCGCAGATAAAACGGTGTGCCCGCCCACCGCCAGTTGCTGATCTGGGTACGCAGAGCAATGAAGCTTTCGGTACGTGAGCGCGGGTTGTCCACGGCTGTACGGTAGCTTGGGCTGCCCTCCGGGTCTGCTGGATCAGCCTCATATTGGCCGCGCACGATGTGGTAAGGCGCTACAGGATCGAGAGCGCGGATCACTTTGAGCTTTTCGTCCCGCACAGCATCGGGCGAAAACCGTGCAGGCGGCTCCATCGCGATCAAGCACAAGAGTTGCATAAGGTGGTTTTGCACCATATCGCGCATGGCACCCGATTGATCGTAATATTCGCCACGTCCCCCCACACCGACTGTCTCAGCCACTGTGATCTGGATATGATCGACATATTGGCTGTTCCACAACGGCTCGAACAGCATGTTGCCAAAGCGGACAGCCATGAGGTTCTGGACTGTCTCTTTGCCGAGGTAGTGGTCGATCCGGTAAATTTGGTCTTCGTTGAAGTAAGCGGCCAGCGTTTTATTCAACGCGTGCGCAGTCTCGAGGTCGCGGCCAAAGGGTTTTTCCACCACGATGCGTGCCTGATCATCGGCCATGCCCCATTTTTGAAGGCGCTCTGCAATATCGCCGAACAAGGAAGGTGCGACCGAGAAATAGTAGACCTCCACACGGTCCGTTCCGGCCATAAAGGCCTGCAATTCGGGCCAGCCCTGTTCGCCCAAGGCGTCAATGGCAACATATTCGAGCTGCTTCAGGAACCCTTCAAGCTGGGCCGCCTCATAGGGCTGGCCGCCGCCGAACTCGTCAATCGCCTCGCGGACCATGGTGCGGTAGCCGGCAGTGTCCAGATCACTGCGCGCAGCACCGATGACCCGCGCATCGGCGGGCATCTGGCCAGAGCAATAGCGGCGGAACAGTCCGGGCAAAATCTTGCGCCGCGCCAGATCACCTGTGCCGCCAAAGATCACCAGATCAAACAAATCAACAGGAATTACGCGAGAGACCATAAACTTTGCCTTATATTTCTTACGTCGTTTGACATGTGCTGGTTTGTTGTGACCCTATCCCGCCAGCGCATGTTTGGCATCGCCAAAACACATCTGGAGGGTGAATATCACACAATGTTAGCGCAAACATATACAAATTTTCACCGTTCACAAGAACGTGCAGAGCCTTACAGGGTCTTTTCTTGCCTCCAGCAATGCCCTACCCAAGGTGAAACGAAGCGGTATGAGACAACGAGGGCGTTCCCGATGAAAGATATCCCATTGGCCAATCACGGGAAATTCGTGGACCCAAAGCTGACAGCCAAGGGTGAAGCCCGTGCCACTGTCGCATTAAGCGATCCCCAGACTTTGTGGTTCAATACGGGCACGCTGTGCAACATTGAATGCGCCAACTGCTATATCCTGTCCAGCCCGACCAATGATTCACTGGTCTATATCACAGCAGAGGAAGTGCGCGATTACCTTGGCCAGCTTGAGACGCGGCAATGGGGCGTGCGCGAGATCGCTTTTACTGGTGGTGAGCCATTCATGAACCCGCAGATGATCGAGATGACCGAGGCCTCGCTCGAGCGGGGTTATGCCGTGTTAATCCTGACCAATGCGATGTTGCCAATGATGCGCAAGAAGATGCGCGAAGGTTTGGTCCGCCTCAACGCTGCCTATCCGGGAAAGCTCACTCTGCGAATTTCGGTAGATCACTACAGCCGCGATCTCCATGACGCAGAGCGTGGTGCAGGCTCCTTTGATAAAACCCTCACGGGTATGAAGTGGCTGTCCGACAACGTGTTTACCATGGCTGTGGCAGGGCGTTCTGTTTTTGCGGACAGTGATGAAGACAGTCGTCGGGGATATGCCGATTTCTTCGCCGAACGCGGGTTTAAGATCGACGCCTATAACCCTGCAATAACTGTCCTTTTTCCAGAAATGGATGAAGCGGTGGAAGTGCCTGAAATTACCACCGCTTGTTGGGGCATCTTGGATAAGTCACCCGATGCGGTGATGTGCGCCTCCTCGCGCATGGTGGTCAAGCGGCGCGGTGCTGAGCGCCCCGCCGTGCTGGCCTGCACGCTGCTGCCCCATGCGCCCGAATTCGAGTTGGGCGAGACACTGGAAGCGGCAGAGCGCGATGTGGCGCTCAACCATCCCCATTGTGCAAAGTTCTGCGTGTTGGGCGGTGCAAGCTGCTCCGCCTGATCCCTAAAGCTGAATGATGTGACCGTCACGCGGGTTGGCTGACCCGTCTGCCAGCGCACCATAGACCGCTGCCGCCTCTCCGATCCCGTTGTGGACTTTCACGTCCAGCCAGCTTCCCGCATCAGCGGCCAATCGCTTCCACGCTTGGGTGATCTGCTTCTCCATCACACCAGGTCCCCATTCCTCCCGCCGCTTTGCAATCTGGGCGGGGGCGAAAAAGAACTGCGGTTTCACGCCTTCCACAGCATTCTGAGGATTAAATTGATCCCAATGGCTGATCCCCACAGCGGAGGAGTGTTTGAGATGCGCGCCTAGCGTGCTGTGCACCTCTGATTTCACAGCTGCATTGCCGGACATATCAACATAGACCGAAGATTGCTGCGGCAGTTTGGCGATTTTGTCATAGGTCAGGACTTGATCGCAAGCGCCCAAGCCCTGAACGAAGGCGCGGTTCCGCTCTGAAGTGAGGCCGATAATTTTATAAGTCCGGTCCGCAGGCTCCGCCAGATATTTGCACAACCCCAACCCTGTCTTGGAGGAGGCACTGCTAATGATGATCTGCTCCGCACCAAAGCGGTCATTGTCCATGAGCCAGTCGAACAACAAATAGGAGGTCGCGAGCAGCGGCTGAAGCAGCGCGCGCATATGGTCTTCAGCCCCCTCGCCACTGCGCACGGGGGTATATCGGTTATAGACCGCTGGCAATTCGGCGCGATGAGCCGCCGTATCGACAAAGCCGCCAAAACCATCGGCCTGTACAGTGATCACCAACTCCTCCGCCAGCGGATAAAAGCCGTAGAGGCGTGTGCCTACCACCAGACCGTCACTGTGGCTCTCCACGACTTCCGCAGTACCCCAAACAGGGACCAGCCCCTGACCCTCAATGCTCGTGGGGAAGAAATGCCAATAACCGATAGCAAAGCCTGATGCGGCATAGGTCACGTTATTGGCGGTAAGTGCGAAACTCTCCAGTTTGAGCCGCGCCTGCTCTGCGCCACAGGCATCCGGGGTCACATCCTCAAGCCGTGTTGCGGTGATGGTTTTGTGATCTGTAAGCAGGCGTTGCATCGCATCTCTCCCTTTGGTTTTCGCCAGCTTAGTGTATGAATTTGACGACTAAACCATAACGTGGCGTCAGAGGGCCATGGCCCCTTCCTCGCGCCGCGCAACAGCGTATATGCAGTCGGGAGTTATTGCTATTTGAGAACAACATCTTACCGATACCGCCCAAGATCATAGCAGAACTGGGGCGCAATAGGATTGCACCTGATATGGGCTTCGCGCTATAGTAAAACGCAAGATATAGATGACATCAGCCAAGCTGGGACAGACTTTGACCGATACGCCGGAAACACCTGAAAACGCAGACGAAAACCTTCCCGCGCGGCCCGTTTATGACGGCCCTTCGGTGACGATCGAGCACGAGATGCGCACAAGCTATCTCGACTATGCGATGTCAGTCATTGTATCACGCGCGATCCCCGATCTGCGCGACGGTCTGAAACCTGTTCACCGCCGCATCCTTTATGCGATGCACGAAGCAGGCAACACACACGACAAAGCATACCGTAAATCGGCGCGTGCGGTTGGCGATGTGATGGGTAAATACCACCCCCACGGCGATAGTGCGATCTATGATGCGCTGGTGCGCATGGCGCAAGATTTCTCCATGTCGCTGCCGCTTCTGGACGGGCAAGGTAACTTTGGCTCCATGGACGGCGATAACGCCGCAGCCATGCGCTATACCGAAGTGCGCATGGACAAGCCCGCCGCGTTCCTTCTGACCGACATCGACAAAGAAACTGTTGATTTTCAAGATAACTATGACGGCAAGGATCGTGAGCCGACTGTCCTCCCCGCCCGCTTCCCCAACATGCTGGTTAATGGCGCTGGTGGTATTGCGGTGGGTATGGCCACGAACATTCCGCCCCATAACCTTGGCGAAGTGATTGATGCGTGCCTTGCGCTGATCGAGAACCCTGATCTGACCTCTGAAGACCTGATCGAATATGTGCCCGGCCCGGACTTCCCCACAGGGGGCATCATGCTGGGCCGTTCTGGTGCGCGTAAGGCGTATCTTGAGGGGCGCGGCTCCGTCATCGTGCGCTCCAAGACCCGCATCGAAGAAATCCGCAAAGACCGGTGGGCTATCGTAATCGACGAGATCCCCTATCAGGTGAACAAAGCCACTATGATCGAGCGGATCGCCGAGCAAGCCCGCGACAAGAAGATCGAAGGCATCGCCCACGTCCAAGACGAATCCGATCGCAATGGTGTGCGGGTTGTGGTTGAGCTCAAGCGCGATGCAACCGCCGAAGTGGTGATGAACCAGCTATTCCGCTTTACGCCGATGCAAACCTATTTTGGCTGTAACATGCTGGCGCTGAACGGTGGGCGCCCCGAGACGCTGACCCTGCGCCGCTTCCTCACATGTTTCATCGATTTTCGTGAAGAAGTTGTCGCCCGCCGGACCGCGCACCTGCTGCGCAAAGCGCGTGAGCGGTCACACATCCTCTGTGGTCTGGCCGTTGCCGTTACAAACATCGACGAAATCGTCGCGACCATCCGCTCCTCTGCTGACGCTGCCGAGGCACGGGAAAAACTGATGACACGCCGCTGGCCTGCCGAAGACATCCTGCCCTATATCGCGTTGATCGACGATCCCACGCATACAGCGAATTCTGATGGCACCTATAACCTGTCGGAAATTCAGGCCCGCGCGATTCTTGAACTGCGCCTGCAACGTCTGACCCAGATTGGTGTAAACGAAGTGACCACCGAGCTGGAAGAGCTGGCGAGCAAGATCAAGGAATACCTCGAAATCCTCGGCTCGCGCGACCGTATCATGGCGATCATCCGCGACGAGCTGGCCGAAACGCGTGAGTTGTTTGCTGTGCCGCGCCGCACCGAGATTGTCGACTGGTCCGGTGATATGGACGACGAAGACCTCATCGAGAGTGCCGATATGGTCGTGACCGTGACGTCGGGCGGTTATATCAAGCGCACGCCGCTCGCCGATTTCCGCAGCCAGCGGCGTGGTGGCAAAGGTGTGTCCGGCATGGCCACCAAAGAAGAGGATGTCGTAACGACCCTCTTTGTGGCCAACACGCATACGCAGCTCTTGTTCTTCACCACCGATGGCATGGTCTATAAGCTCAAAACTTGGCGCCTGCCGCAGGGCAGCCGCACAGCAAAAGGCAAGGCAATCGTTAATATCCTGCCGATCCCTGTGGGCGTCTCCATCGCGGCAATCATGCCCGTGGACCGCGACGAGGAGGAGTGGGACGATTTGCAGGTAGTCTTTGCCACTTCGGCAGGCACCGTGCGCCGCAACAAGCTGTCGGATTTCACAAATGTCATGCGTAACGGCAAGATCGCGATGAAATTCGAGGACGAGCATGCAGGCACCACCCTCATCAATGCACGTATCGCCAGCCATGATGACGATGTGATGCTGACGACCAATTCTGGCCGCGCGATCCGTTTCCGCGCTACTGATGTGCGGGTCTTCAACAGCCGCAACTCTGTCGGTGTGCGCGGGATCAAACTGTCTGGCGATGACAAAGTTGTTTCCATGTCGATCATCCGTCACTTCGACGCCTCCTCCGAGGAGCGGACGGCTTACCTCAAGATGCGCCGCGCCATGGCGGGTCTTTCTGATGAAGTCTCTGAGGACGATGAAGAAGCGGCACCAGCCGATCCCAACTTCTCCAATGAGCGTTATGTCGAAATGTCGGCCGCCGAAAACCTGATCCTTACCATTACGGCAGGCGGCGCGGGTAAGCTTAGCTCAAGCCACGACTATCCCCTGCGCGGACGTGGCGGAATGGGTGTCACAGCGATGGACAAAGCGATGCGCGGCGGCGAGTTCGTCGCCTCCTTCCCCGTTGAGATGGACGACCAGATCATGCTTGCTACCTCCAAGGGTCAGTCGATCCGCGTACCAGTCGAAGGTATCTCCTTCCGCTCACGCTCTGCGGGGGGTGTGAAGGTCTTTGACACGGGCAAGAACGAAGTTGTCGTCTCCGTGGCTTGGATTGCCGATCAAGCTGACGAAGATGAAGGCGACGAAGGTCCTGCAGAGGTTGAATAGACAGCTTAGCTGAAGAACGCGTAAGAGCCGCTTCCATCTGAGGCGGCTCTTATGCGTTCAATGGCCTCTAGGCGAAATTATGTTAATGATTGGCGTTGCAAAATAATCGTACATCTGCTGCTCGTTGCACCGTGCCTGAACTCACACAACGCGGACGAAGCTGACGTTAGCTACCAATCATACAATTAACTCACAGTTTTTGTTTGAGCATTTCCAGCGAAGTCGACGCGATGTTGTCTAGTGATGGCATCATATTCGCCTTCGAAACGCCTTCGCGTAGCAAAAGCCTTTTTAACGCAGGGACTTCATCGGATTTCAGGATCATTTTTTTAAGAGAGTCTTATTGTCAGGGAACCGCTTTTTAGCCGCGGCAACTGCACCCTCACTCGCTTCATCGCCCAATACACTGGGGTGTTTTTGCTTATAATATTCGTTAAGCGCCAATTCTAAATCTGGATAAACGCGGTTCTTGTTCCAAAGCTCGTCTGGTTCTGGCAGGAATGTCAAAACACCCGATTGATTTGATAAATACTCATTGTCAGACTTTTTAGGCGCATTGATGCCCAAGAGTGAATAGCCTAGATCATCCATCCAGCGCCCGCGTTCACTATATAGTGGTGAGATATTTAGCGCCCATACGGCCAGCCCATTCTCTCCTGAATTTCCTGATGATGCAAAATGACACGAGGTTATGGGGTTTCGTGTCCAATCAAGAAGAAAAGTTGGAATGCCATGATGTTGCGCCAGAGCGACAGACGGGCTGGCCAGCAACGGATGAAAACCTGATGTTGCAGCAGAGAAAAAATAGGATGCTTCGAAAGCACCATAAATCGCTGAATCGCTGTCAGATTGATTGTTAGCTGTAAGCCTTGCCATATCAACCATGCTTTCCCGTCCCATGTAAGGGGCTGCAAGGTCAGGAACCTTTTTCCTATGTCATTGGCTAAATGAAGAAATTTCCTAATACATTTTTCGTGAGCGAACAGTCGCACAAACTTGTCTCTATAAAATGGATCAAAGCTCTCCCAGTTTTCGACAGAACTTTCGAGTTCAAGTTTCAACTGCTGAACGATTTAGTTGAACTCAGGCACCCCTTCGAAATTTGGCCGTGCCGCCGTTGGAATTAAAGAC
>CAWVWS010000109.1:0-10809 GCA_963933905.1 uncultured Sulfitobacter sp. | reverse complement strand
TCGCCCGAACGGATCCAGATAGGCCAGCGGTTAATCATACCTAGCTGAAATAAAACAAAAAGAAGTCTCAGTGACAATCGGGCGAGCATCGAGCTGGACAGAAATGTCCGGCCCAACTTTTTTCAGGGACCAGCTCTTCCAGCAGATCAAGGTGTTTGTAAATTGCGCGGCGGGGCGGTTTTGTGCAAGGTGGCGAGACAGTGGGCCAAAGGAATTTCAATGAAACGCTATCCCAGAGATTTTACCGGCTATGGCGCAAAACCTGTTGATCCCCAGTGGCCGAACGCTGCGCGGATCGCGGTGCAATTTGTCCTCAACTATGAAGAGGGCGGCGAAAACAACACTCTTCACGGCGATGCAGCATCTGAGGCATTCCTGTCCGAGATTGTGGGCGCGGCCCCTTGGCCAAACCAGCGGCATTGGAACATGGAAAGCATCTATGACTATGGCGCTCGTGCGGGGTTTTGGCGGCTGCACCGCTTGTTCACGGGGGCGGGTGTCCCTGTCACTGTTTACGGCGTGGCCTCTGCGCTGGCCCGTGCGCCCGAGCAGGTCGAAGCCATGCAAACAGCGGGTTGGGAGATCGCCAGTCACGGTTTGAAATGGATCGATTACCGCGATCATTCCGAGGAAGCCGAGGCCGCGGATATGGCAGAAGCGATCCGCCTGCACACCGAAGTCACAGGGGAGGCCCCGCGCGGTTGGTATTGTGGCCGCACCAGCGCCAACACCGTACGCCTTGCCGCGCAGACGGGTGTGTTCGACTATGTCTCGGACACCTATGACGATGATCTACCTTATTGGTCGGACATTGCAGGCACCAATCAGTTGATCATTCCCTATACACTCGATTGCAACGACATGCGGTTTGCCACGCCGCAGGGGTTTAACAGTGGTGATCAGTTCTACACTTACC
The DNA here is from genome assembly GCA_963933905.1 of uncultured Sulfitobacter sp. Classification (GTDB taxonomy): domain Bacteria; phylum Pseudomonadota; class Alphaproteobacteria; order Rhodobacterales; family Rhodobacteraceae; genus Sulfitobacter. Next base: position 9,893 of record CAWVWS010000109.1, on the reverse strand, counting down.
TGTGCGATACCTTCGACGCGCTTTATGCCGAAGGGGTAAAAGGTGCTGCCAAAATGATGTCGGTCGGGTTGCATTGCCGTTTGATCGGCCGTCCTGGGCGGGTACAGGCCTTGGCGCGGTTCCTTGAGTATATCAGAGGTTTCGAAGGCGTGTGGACCCCGCGACGCATCGAGATTGCCGATCATTGGCGTGCGCATCATCCGCCTGCCACGTGCCTGCGCCCCAGCAGGATGGAACGCACCGAATTTGTGGAGCGGTTTGGCGGCGTGTTCGAGCATTCCGCGTGGATCGCTGAGCGGGCCTTCGATCTGGAACTTGGCCCTGCGCATGACAGTGCTGCGGGCCTTCATAATGCGCTGGCGCGGATGTTCCGCTCTGCCAGCCATGCCGAGCGCCTCGGCGTGCTGACGGCCCACCCCGATCTTGCGGGAAAGCTTGCGGCGGCGAAAAGCCTCACGGCAGAAAGCACAGCAGAGCAGGCAAGTGCGGGTCTGGATGCGCTCACTGATGATGAACGTGCGCGGTTTGCCGCGTTGAACACCGCCTATGTCGTCAAACATGGATTCCCCTTTATCATCGCGGTGAAAGACCGCGTAAAATCGGGAATTATGCGCAATTTTGAAGCGCGGATTGCCAATGACACCGAGACCGAATTTACCACCGCCTGTAAACAGGTAGAGCGCATTGCGCGCATCAGATTGGATCAGATTTTATGACTTATGCATTTCCTCCCGGCGGCCTGCCGGATCAGACTGTTTCGCCCGAAGGGACCGCCGTTTTCACACCCGCCTATGCGGTGCTTCCTGCCGTCACCCAGCGCGATATCGTCACCAGCTTCCTGCCCGGTTGGACAGGGATGCGCATGTGGGTGCTGGCCCGTCCCATGTCGGGCTTTGCCGAGACGTTCAGCCAATACGCGGTCGAACTTGCTCCCGCAGGTGGTACCGATGCGCCCGAAGTGGATGAAGAAGCACAATCGGTGATCTTTGTGGCCTCTGGCCAGATCACACTGAACATCGACGGATCGCGCCATGTGCTGGAGGCAGGGGGCTATGCCTATATCCCACCAGAAGCGATGTGGACAATCTGGAACGACAGCGATGGGGTGGCGCAGTTTCACTGGATCCGCAAACGCTATGTCGGGGCCGAAGGTGTTGATCTGCCCGAAGCCTTTGTCACGTCTGACCAAGAAGTAGCGCCCACCGTGATGCCTGATTGCGATGGAGTTTGGGCGACCACGCGCTTTGTCGAGCCTGACGATCTGCGCCACGACATGCACGTCAATATCGTGACATTTCAACCCGGTGGCGTGATCCCCTTTGCCGAAACACATGTGATGGAGCATGGCCTCTATGTTCTGCAAGGCAGTGCAGATTACCTGCTGAACAAGGATTGGGTGCCAGTGGTTGCAGGTGATTTCATGTGGTTGCGTGCCTTCTGTCCGCAGGCCTGCACAGCGACGGGTGATGAGCCCTTTCGCTACCTGCTCTACAAAGACGTGAACCGTCATATGCCGCTATGAGTGTCGAGATCTTTACCACACCTCTGACGGCAGAGGCATTCGCGCCCTTTGGCGATGTGCTGGACATGAATGGCGCACCTGACAAGATCATCAACGCGGGCCTGTGCGGTCGCTACCATGACCGCGCGGCCCTTGATTTCGGCCCCGAGGCGCGCGCGGGGCTGAGCCTGTTCAATGCGGAGCCGCGCAGCCTTCCCTATGATTTTGATCTGATGGAGCGGCATCCAGAGGGCAGCCAAGCCTTCATTCCCATGACCGCACATCCGTTTCTGGTGATCGTGGCAGCGGATAAAGGGGGAAAACCTGACACCCCACGCGCCTTTCTTACGGCACCCCATCAGGGGGTCAATTTTCACCGTGGCATATGGCATGGTGTGTTGACGCCGCTTGCCGCTCCGGGTCTTTTCGCAGTGGTGGACCGCATCGGGGCGACGCCCAATCTTCAAGAAGTCCTTCTTGAGACGCGATACACAGTTGTTGCGTAACGCTGACCTTCATTTGGTCAATGAAACTAATCCCGCAGGGACCGCCAACACCTCAAATTAGCGGTGGATAACCACCCTGTGCTGCTTTCAGAATCGCAGCCTCTTATGCTAGGTGTTGCGGCATGGCCGAATTGAACCCCAATATAAGCGCATCCCAGCCGATAATCCGTCAGCTTGACGAGACTGCAATCAACCGCATTGCGGCGGGTGAAGTCGTGGAGCGCCCTTCCTCTGCTGTCAAAGAGCTGGTTGAGAATGCCATTGATGCAGGGGCCACGCGCATCACGGTTGAATATGCGGACGGGGGCAAGACGCTGATCCGTGTCACGGATGATGGTTGCGGCATTGCGGGTGCGGATTTACCGCTGGCCCTGTCGCGCCATGCCACCTCCAAGATTGACGGCACCGATCTGCTTAACATCCACTCCTTCGGCTTTCGCGGGGAGGCTTTGCCTTCGCTTGGAGCTGTTGGCCGCCTGACAATTACCAGCCGTGCCGCGGGCCATGACGGGGCCGAGATTAGTGTGACGGGGGGCAAGCACGCCGCCGTGAAACCTGCAGGCCTGAGTGCAGGCACGGTCGTGACCCTGCGCGATCTGTTTTACGCTACACCTGCGCGGTTGAAATTCCTGCGCACCGACCGTGCTGAGGCACAGGCAATTGGCGATGTGATTAAGCGGCTTGCCATGGCGGAACCGTTTGTGCGCTTTGTCCTGCGCGATGTGTCGGGCGATGGCGCAGGCCGCGACGTGTTCCGCGCGGAGGCCGAGCAGGGCGATTTGTTCGAGGCCCTGCATGGCCGCTTGCGTCAGGTTCTGGGCCGCGAGTTTGCGGAAAATTCCCTCGCAATTGATGCAGAGCGGGACGGTTTTCACCTGACGGGTTTTGCAGCTCTGCCGACCTACTCACGCGGCTCTGCCGTTGCGCAGTATCTGTTTGTGAATGGCCGTCCTGTGAAGGACAAGATGCTGATTGGCGCATTGCGCGGCGCCTATTTCGATTTTCTGAGCCGTGATCGCCATCCAGCGGCGGCTTTGTTTGTGGATTGCGATCCCAATCTGGTGGATGTGAATGTCCATCCCGCCAAGTCCGAAGTCCGCTTTCGCGAGCCTGCGATTGTGCGCGGCTTGGTCGTGTCGGGCCTTCGCCATGCGCTGGCCAATGCGGGGCACCGTGCGTCCTCCACCGTGGCCGATGCGACCCTTGGCGCGATGCGCCCCGAGGGGCAGGGTGAGGCGCGGGTCTACCAGATGGACCGTCCTTCAACAGGGGCGCGGTTCACGGCCCATCAGGCACAAGCGCCCCAAGGCTTTGCCGAAACCCAAGGCATGTGGGGACGGGTTGAGATCCCGCGCGAGGAGGGACCGGACGGGACCGAGGAGCGTGTGGATTATCCCCTCGGGACAGCCCGCGGTCAGGTGCATGAGAACTATATAATTGCGCAAACGGCGACGGGCATGGTGATCGTGGACCAGCATGCGGCGCATGAGCGGTTGGTCTATGAGAAACTCAAGAACCAGATGGTGGAGAATGGTGTTCCGTCCCAAGCGCTGCTCATCCCCGAGATTGTCGAGCTTTCCTCCTCCGAGCGTGCTGCGATTTTGGAAGTGGCAGAAGAGTTGGTGAAGTTTGGCCTCGGGATCGAGCCCTTTGGCGGCGATGCGATTGCTGTGCGCGAGACGCCTGCGATCTTGGGCGAAGTGAATGCCGAAGCGATGATCCGCGATATTCTGGATGAGCTGGAGGGGGAGGGCGAGAGCCTGCTGGTGCAAGCGCGTATAGAAGCGATCCTGAGTCGCGTTGCCTGTCACGGCTCTATCCGTTCAGGCCGATGGATGCGTGGCGAAGAGATGAACGCGCTGCTGCGCGAGATGGAAGCGACGCCCCATTCGGGCCAGTGCAACCATGGCCGTCCAACTTATGTGGAGTTGAAGCTGAGCGATATTGAACGGCTGTTCGGGCGCACATGATCCAGCTTGGCGATGCACAGTTTGATCTGAGCGACCCTGCGGTTCTGGCAGTTGTCATTGGATTGGGCTTCCTCGCGCTCATCCTCGTTCTACTCGTCGTGCTCCTCCTCCGCCCCACGCGTATCCCTGCACCGCTGACCCATCAATTGTATCGCTTGAGTAGCGGGCAGGAGCAGTTGCGCGGCAATCTGCAAACTGTGTCCGACACGCAGGCCCACGCGCAGACGCAGTTGATCCAAAGCCTTGAAACCCGCCTCGCTACGGTGCAGCTTCAGATGCAGCAGCAGTTGGCACAGATGCAGGAGCGGACGAACCAGTCGCTGCACGGCTCGGCACAGCGGACCACAACCAGCCTGACTCAATTGCAGGAGCGGCTGGCCTCTATCGACAAGGCGCAGGATAATATTACCAAGCTGTCGGGCGATGTGCTGTCGCTGCAAGATATCCTGAGCAACAAGCAGACGCGCGGAGCCTTTGGTGAAATCCAGCTAAACGACATCGTCTATAAGGCGCTGCCAAAAGACAGCTACACGATGCAAAAGACCCTCTCGAACGGGCGGCGGGCGGATTGTTTGATCCATCTGCCGAACCCGCCGGGGCCGATTGTGATTGATGCGAAATTTCCGCTGGAAGCCTATGAGGCGCTGCACCGTGCCAAGACGGATTGGGAGTTGAAGTCAGCCGTGGCGAACATGCGGACAAGCGTGCGCAAACACATCCGCGATATTGCCGAGAAGTATATTCTGGACGGCGAGACGGCAGATGGTGCGCTGATGTTTCTACCTTCCGAGGCGGTCTATGCCGAGTTGCATGCCAACTTTCCCGAGTTAGTGCGCGAGGGGTTTGATGCGCGGGTGTGGATCGTCTCGCCCACGACCTGCATGGCGACACTCAACACCATGCGCGCGATTCTGAAGGATGCACGGATGCGCGAGCAGGCGGGCGAGATCCGCAAGACCCTGCGGCTGTTGCACCGTGATGTGGAACTGATCGTGACGCGTGTGGCCAAACTTGATACCCATTTCCGCCAAGCGCGGGAGGACCTAGAGGGGATCGGCACGGCAGCGGAGCGTGCAGGGAAACGGGCGGCGCGGCTGGATAACTTTGACTTTGAAGAAGTTGAGGGCGACGATACGCCTCTGCCCCTTGTGAAAGGACCACCTGTTCTATGACCGAACACGCCTCTGACATCAGTGCCCTGTCGCTGGATGCGATCCGCAGGAATAGTGCTGCTCTGGTGGGAGATGTAGTGCGCACGCCTTGCCTCACGCTTGATAGCGGCCTCATGGCAAATGTGCTTGGTGGCGGTGCGGCCGTACTCAAGCTGGAGTGTTTTCAGCACACAGGCACATTCAAAGCGCGTGGGGCGCTGTCGGTGGCGCGAGGCCTCGATGCAGCGCAGCGGGCGCGGGGTATCACGGCCGCCAGCGCGGGAAACCATGCGATTGCCGCGGCATGGGCGGCGCGACAAGTGAGTGCATCAGCCAAGGTCGTGATCCAGTCGAACGCCAATCCGTTCCGTGTGGCCATGGCAAAGGCGCAGGGTGCCGAAGTCATTATGAAAGCCCCGGGGGCGGAGACATTTGCCGAAGCGGATCGTCTGGTACGGGATGAGGGGCGTTATTTTATTCATCCGTTCGAAGGTCCGCTGACCTCACTTGGTACCGCTGGTGTCGGGCTGGAACTGATGGAAGATGCGCCTGACTTGGATGCCGTCGTCGTGTCCATTGGCGGGGGTGGTTTGATCAGCGGGATCGCGGCAGCAGTGAAGCAGATGAACCCCGCCTGTCAGGTGTTTGGCGTGGAGCCTGTGGGGGCGGCGGGTATGTATACCTCTATGACGAAAGGTGCGCCTGTGCATCTGGATCAAGTGAACACAGTTGCCGACAGCCTTGGCGCGCCGATGTCACTGCCGCTGGGCCATGCGCTGTGTGCGGCTTATGTGGATGAGATTGTCTTGCTCGACGATGATACGATCTGCGCTGGTATGGTCGCGTTTCAGCAAGAGGCCAAGCTGGCGGTGGAGCCTGCGGCAGGGGCGGCGATTGCGGCCGTGATGGGGCCGCTGCGTGCAAGGCTTCAGGGGAAGCGTGTCGGGATCATCGTCTGCGGTGCGAATATTGACGCGCAAACATACCTCACGCTCATGGCGCGGGGTATGCCTGCGTTTGACGCGTTGGTTAAATCCTAGCGAACTTTTGCCAAATGCGCGGCAGCCAGCCGTCAAAGCGCAAGGGCGCATCGGTCACGGCAAGGCAGATACAATCCTCGTGAATGTCGGCAACGGGCACGTGCTGTACGTCCTTGTCCGCAACTTCGATGTCGCCGCGCGCGAAATAGCCGTCATCGTCTTGAAACGCGCCTTTGAGAACGAGCGTCAGCTCTTTTCCGTGGTGGCCATGGTCTGGCATCGCAGTCCCCGCAGGGATGCACAGCAGACGGGCAGTAGCCCCTTTGGATGTCGGCAGGATCGCCTGCTTGACCCCCATGCCTACAGGGCGCCATTTGATACTGTCGAGGTCACCGCCGACATAGCTGAGCAGCGGCACAGGCAGATCGCCTGTCGCTGTGGCAACAGGTGCGGCGTCAAAACCGTCGTCAAGCGTTGCTAAGGTACGCGCAAGGCTGTCTGCGGACATTTCACTGCCCGTATTGTCCAGCAACGTGCCACCAACAGCGTCATAGGCGAGTGCCTGTGCGCGGCAAGTATCACAGAGCGACAGATGCGTGGCGACGATCAGGTTGAACGCCTCGGGCAGAGTGCCAGAGGCATAGCCCATCAAGGTGGCGTCATCGAGGTGATGTTTGATTTGTGTTTGTGTCATGTTGGCTACTTCATGGCGTGGCGCAGGCGGTCCAGCGCGAGGCGAATACGGGATTTGATCGTGCCAAGGGGCAGACCGGTGATTTGAGAAATTTCAGCTTGGGTCAACTCGCCGAAATAGGCTTGTTCGATGAGCTTGCGCTGGTTCTCGGGGAGGGCGGCGATTGCTTTGACCAATCGCGCACTTTCTTGCTGCATCTCTAATACGGCCGATTGTTCCGGCTCCGGCTCTGGTCCCCACGTGAGCTCTTCGGGTTCGGGTCGGCGGTCGCGGCGCAACATGTCAATGCGGCGGTTGCGGGCGATGGTAAATATCCATGTGGAAACTGACGCACGGGTGGGATCGAACTGATCCGCCTTGCGCCAAAGTGTTGTCATAACGTCTTGGGCACATTCTTCGGCGGCGGTCGCATCGGTGCCTGACTTCATCAAGAACCCTTTGATCCGCGGGGCAAAATGCGCAAACAAGCTGGCAAAGGCCGCACGATCCCGACTGTCGCGGACGCGGAGCATTTCATCAACCCAAAGAGATGTTTTATCTGTCTTGTCGCTCACGCACCGGTGCCTTGAAAGCTGTTTTGGCCCCGCCAAAGCTGGTGTCGCGCGGCGGCTGATGCCGTCGGGCGTTCTGCGCGATGAGGTCTGGGTGCTAACTAACATGTCCTTATTACGCGGCAAAGCGGTTCTTGGATCAAAAAAGAAATTCCAACGCATTTACATCCAGCGCGCTATCTGGCCCGTATAGCCACTGATTGAACACAAGACAGGTAACAGCCGCGCATGCCCACAGAAGCGATAGACCACACCACCAGCCCCTCCCGCCGTATTGCCGTGGTCGGGGCAGGGATAACTGGGATGGGGGCCGCCCACAAACTGGCGCTGAGCAATCATGTGACCCTGTTCGAGAGTGCTGCACGTCTTGGTGGTCATGCGCGCACAAAGATGGCAGGCAAGAATGGGGATCAGCCTGTCGATACGGGTTTTATCGTTTTCAACTACGCCAACTATCCGCATCTTGCTGCGCTGTTCGCGGAGCTGGATGTGCCTGTGAAGAAGTCCAACATGAGCTTTGGTGCGTCTTTCGGGGCTGGACGTATGGAATATGCCCTTACCAGTCTAAGCGCGATCTTCGCGCAGCGGCGTAATGCGCTGAACCCTAAGTTCCTCAGCATGTTGCGCGATGTGGTAAAGTTCAACAAACACGCACTGACGCTGGCGCAGGACAAATCGCTGAACTTGCGCGACTTTCTGGCAAAGCTGGGCACGGGTGACTATTTCCGCGATCACTATTTACTGCCTTTCTCTGGTGCGATCTGGTCCACGCCTAAGGAAAAGATCATGGATTTCCCTGCCCATGCTCTGATCCAGTTTTTCCAGAACCACGCGCTCTTGGGCTATTCGGGACAGCATCAATGGTACACCGTCGAGGGCGGCTCGATTTCATACGTGAACCGTATCGAGGCGTCGATGAAACAACGCGGTGTCGATATCCGCCTGAGTGCCGCGATTGAGGGTGTGCGCCGCGACGCGCAAGGCGTCGAAATCAAGACACGCGGCGGCGAATGGGAGCGGTTTGACGAAGTGGTCATGGCCACACATTCCGACGACACACTTGCCATGCTCACCGATGCCAGCGCGGAGGAGCAGGCGGCTTTGGGCGCGATTAAATACCAGCCCAACGATGTGGTTCTGCATGCCGATACCACTGTTATGCCAAAGCGCAAACTGGCGTGGGCGTCTTGGGTTTATACAGAGGATGCAAAGGTGAAGTCCGACCGGATTGACCTGACCTACTGGATGAATTCGCTGCAGTCCATTCCCGAGAACGATCCGCATTTTGTGACACTGAACACCAAACGCACCATCCGTGAAGAGCTGATCTATGACCGCGTAACCTTGCGCCATCCCGTCTATGATCTGGGGGCATGGGACGCGCAGGGAAAAGTGCATGCTATGAACGGCACTCGGAACACATGGTTTTGCGGGGCGTGGCTGCGCAACGGGTTTCACGAGGACGGTTTGGCGACTGCGATGGAAGTGGTTGAGGCGATGCAGAAGAGCCGCATGCAGGCCATGGCCGCAGAGTGAACAGCCGCGTCGATCATATCGTCGGTCAGACCTATCACGGGCGTAAGGGCAAGATCGAGAACGCGTTTCGCTACTCGGTTGATTACGTATTGGTTGATGCCGAGGCAGAGGTCGAAACGCCCACCCTGTTTGCGCGCAATGGTCGCGGTGTCACCTCACTACACGATACCGATCATGGCGGACCGCCCAAGCAGGGGCGTGGAGCTGCTTGGGTCCGTGATGTGCTGGCACAATATCAAATCCAAGGGGTGGAAAAGGTTGAACTGCTCGCCCAGCCGCGTGTGCTTGGGCATGTGTTCAATCCGGTGAGTTTCTGGCTGTGCCGCCGCGCGGATGGTGTGCTGATTGCGGTGATCTCGGAAGTGACGAACACCTATGGCGACCGCCACAGCTATCTGTGCCAGCACCCTGATATGGCCGAGATTGCGCGCAGCGACCAGTTGCACGCGACCAAATTGATGCACGTCTCGCCGTTCCAGCCTGTAGAGGGTGACTATACGTTCCGCTTTGATATCACCGACGACCGCATTGGCGTCTGGATCGACTATGGGCGCGCGGCGGGTGGCCTGATCGCGACCCTGACGGGCAAGCGTGAGCCGCTGAGCAATGCAAGCATTCTGCGGAGCCTGTTTCGTCGCCCTCTGGGCGCGCGCCGTGTGCTGGCACTCATTCATTGGCAGGCGCTCAAGCTTTGGATCAAAGGTGCGCTGTTTCGCGACCGCCCGACACCGCCACGCGATGAAATCTCCAAATGATGACTGCGCAAGCCACCAAACGGTTGCCCGCTTACGCGTTGTTTGCGGCGCTGCTGGCCTGTGCGGGTCTGCCTATCTATATCCACGCGCCCAAGTTTTACGTTGATGAGTACGGCGTCTCGCTAACCGCTCTTGGTGCTGTTTTGTTCGGGCTGCGGTTGCTGGATGTGGTGCAGGACCCGCTGTTGGGGCGGTTGTCAGAAAAGCTGCGCAACCAGCGGGGGCTTGCAGTCGGTATCGGCTGTGCCG
>CAWVWS010000108.1:0-10927 GCA_963933905.1 uncultured Sulfitobacter sp. | reverse complement strand
CAGTTGAACCTGACCCAAGCGCCCTTTGTCCCTGATGCACTGCATGATCTGGCGCTGATCACGGTTTTTATCCGTGATAATGATGCTCATGCGCCGACGCAGATTATCAACATTGCCGAGCCTGATCCTGCTGCGACTTGGGCGCTGCGCGTTTATTCCACACTTGAGGGGCTCACGATCCCCAATGTGCCAAAGCATCAATCAACGCTCTCGCCGCGTTTGGGGCAATGGGCGGATCAGACGGCGGATTATCCCAATCACGACATGGCGGGTGCTGTTTTAGATACGGCTGAAGTGGACTTTTATGCCTACGACTGGTCGCGCACCGTCCAGCAGACCAAGCTAGGTGGATGGCCGGGGACGGTTCAGTCAGAGCCTTGGTGGGTGCATGCAAAGACCCAAGATACATGGGATTTAGTTATGCAAATCGAGAATGAACCGAAGGCGGGCTGGAACGGATGGGGTGATGGTGCCGCCTATATTGCCCGCTCCCGCGAGCGGCCCCATCTGTGGGCCATTGATGTGCAGTTCACCTGATGGTTCTTTTCCCTTTGCCCATCGTTGTAGGTGTCGTTGCCTATCTGGCGTGGCGCAACCGTGCTGTGCGCGGCTGTCTTTGACGTGAGGACAGCAGCGGCAACAGGGGGGCATTGCGCAAGTATCGCTGCGCTGCCTGCGGGGCCGAAGCCTTTACGGCGACAAAGGGAGCGCCAAACACCTGCAAGCGCGGATTGGGCAACTCCCCGCTCTGACCCTTGCGTAATCCTCGACAGAGCGGCACCCGCCTGTGTAGCCTTGACCCAAGTATATAGGGACAAGCGGAATGAATGATTTTTCAGCGGATGTTATTGTCATAGGTGCCGGCCTTGCTGGTATGACAGCGGCCCATGAGGCGATTTCGCGGGGGCGTCGTGTGCTTATGCTGGACCAAGAAGCGCCGCAGAGCCTTGGGGGGCAAGCGTTCTGGTCATTGGGCGGATTGTTCATGGTCGACAGTCCCGAGCAGCGCCGCCTTGGTATTCGTGACAGTGCGGAATTGGCGTGGAGCGATTGGTAAGGCTCGGCGCAGTTTGACCGCGAGGAGGACGCAAATCCGCGCCTCTGGGCGGAAAAGTTTGTGGAGTTCGCGGCAGGAGATATGCGCAGCTGGTTGTATGGCCTTGGCATGCGTTGGTTCCCTGTTGTCGGTTGGGCTGAGCGGGGCGGTGCCCTTGCCGGTGAGCGTGGCAATACGGTGCCGAGGTTTCATATCACATGGGGGACGGGCACGGGTGTAGTGAAACCATTCGCCAATCTCATGGTGCGTTATGCGGCAGACGGGCGGCTTAAGATGGGGTTCCGTCACCGTGCATCGGGTTTGATCGTCGAGAATGGCGCGGTCAAAGGGGTGCGCGGTGACGTCCTTGAAGATACGACCGCTGCGCGGGGGGTATCTACCTCGCGCAAAGTGGTGGGAGAGTTCGAGCATCGCGCCGAAGCGGTTGTCATTACCACGGGCGGCATCGGGGGCAATCATGCGCTGGTGCGCAAACACTGGCCTGCGCGGCTGGGAAAAGCGCCCAAAACCATGGTTGCGGGTGTGCCTGATTATGTCGATGGCCGTATGCACGGGATCGCGGCAAAAGCGGGGGCTGCACTCATCAACGAGGACCGCATGTGGCACTATTGCGAGGGTTTGCAGAACTTTGACCCTATCTGGCCCAATCACGGTATTCGCGTGCTGCCCGGTCCTTCGTCGATGTGGTTTGATGCCAAGGGCGACCGCATGGAAGCGCCGTTCATGCCCGGTTTTGACACGCTGGGCACGCTCAAACGCATCCTGAGTGTAGGTGAGCATAGCTGGTTCATCCTTACGCAAAAGATCATCGAAAAGGAGTTTGCGCTGTCTGGATCGGAACAGAATGCGGACCTGACGGATGGCGGTTGGCGCGAGGTATTGAGCGCGCGTTTGGGCAAGGGAGCGACGCCTACGGTGGAGGCGTTTAAGGAAAAGGGCGCAGATTTTATCGTGGCCGATGATCTGGAAACGCTGGTGGGCCGCATGAATGACCTGACGCCCAATGCACCGGTCAAACTCGACCATATCCGCACGCAAATACGGGCGCGGGATCTACAGCTCGATAATGCGTTTTGCAAAGATGCCCAGATCACAGCGATCCGCGGTGCGCGCCAGTACAAGGGGGACAAGCTGATCTGCACGGCCAAGCCTCATGCCATTCTGGATGCGGCCAATGGACCGCTGATTGCAGTGCGTTTGAACGTCATCACGCGCAAATCGCTGGGCGGGCTACATACTGATATAAAGGGCCGTGTGTTAACATCTTCTGGCGAGGTTATAGATGGATTATATGCTGCGGGTGAGACGAGCGGCTTTGGCGGTAGCGGCTATCACGGATATAACGCGCTGGAGGGGACGTTTTTGGGCGGTTGCCTGTTCTCGGGGCGGATTGCAGGGAGTAACGCATGACCATTCCATCTGATGCCGAGGCGCGGCGCGCCGTAGAGCCTGTGATTTGCTATCCGGTGGAGACGCTGCCCGCGCCTGACATGGCGATGCTGGACGCTGCGCGGGCTACACTGACGAAAACAGACGAGGTGATTGTGCCTGCACGCGATGCGGCGACATTCACTGTTCCAGCAGGTAATTTCTTCCGCATCACCAGTATTGAGGGATCGCAGGTGGGCGATCTGAACCTGTGGAATGCAGCTGATCTGAATGAGCGTTTTTACTCAGGCAAAACCCGCGCCTTGCATGGCACGCATATCACGCGGGGGCAGCGGATGTGGTCCAGCTTTCCCGCGCTGCGCCCCATGGCGACGATCACGCATGACAGCCTTGGGTGGTATGGCAAAGACGCATTTGGCGGTTCCGTACATGACGTGATCGGCACGCGCTGTGATCCCTACACACATAACCTGCTGTCAGGTGGCCAATATCATCATTGCTGCCATTCGAACCTTACCCGCGCTTTGGCTGCCCACCTCGGTGTCTCAACAGCGGAGGCAGAGCCGCATGTTCACGATGTGCTCAACGTTTTTATGTGCACAGGTTTCACCCGCGACACAGGCCAGTATTTTATGAAGGCCAGTCCCGTGCGCCCCGGTGACAGGCTTGAGTTCTTTGCCGAGATTGATCTTCTGGGCGCATTGAGCGCATGCCCCGGTGGTGATTGCAGCACGGTGCATTCGTCCGATGAGGCGCAATGCCACCCGCTGCTGGTCGAAGTTTTTGCGCCCGACCCCACAATGCTTAGAGGATGGAAAGCACCATCTCCCAACGGCTATGACCGCAGCCACGGGGCATAGCCCATCCCTTCATTTGGCCAATTAAACTCAAATTCCGCAATCTCAGCCTGCGGGACCTTCGTTGAATGCCGCCTCCAGTGCAATCTCGACCATATCCCCGAAGGAACGTTCGCGTTCTTCGGATGGGAGAGCCTCGCCCGTTTGCAAGTGATCCGACACTGTGAGCACAGCCAAGGCGCGGCGGTTGTGGCGGGCGGCGAGAGTGTATAGTTCGGCGGCTTCCATCTCGACGGCTAGAATACCATGACGGACCATTTGTTCGTCAAGATCGGGGCGCTCGGCATAGAAGACATCAGAGCTGTAAATGCCGCCCACATGGGTTTTGGTGCTGCGCGCCTCGGATGCGGCGACAGCTGCGCGGAGCAATTCCCAATCGGCACAGGGAGCGTAGTTCAACTCGCGCATGATGCCCGATGAGGGTGAGGTAATGGTGCTGGCGGTCATGGCGATGATGACATCGCGGATGCCCACATGGGGCTGCATGCCTCCGCAGGAGCCGATGCGGATGAGGGTTTGGGCGTTGTAGGTCGATATGAGCTCGTTCGCGTAGATCGAGAGCGACGGCATGCCCATGCCTGACCCTTGGATCGTGACGCGGTGGCCGCGCCATGTGCCTGTGAAGCCCAGCATCCCGCGCACTTCGTTTACCAGTTCAGCGCCTTCGAGAAAGGTCTCTGCGGCCCAGCGGGCGCGGTAGGGATCACCAGGCATTAGCACGGTTTCTGCGATTTGATCAGGGGTGGCACCGATGTGGACGGTCATATCATTTTCTCCGGTTGAGGCTCGCCCCAAGATGCCCAGCCTGTGCAGCGGGGGCAAGTTCCAATGGAGGTTTCCCTTACTGGCCCCTCTGTCAGGGATCGCGTTTTGTCGGTGTGTAACCAATACAAAGGGTAAAGACATGAAAATTATTGCACTGATTGCTGTGGCTGGTTTGGGTTTGTTGACCGCCTGTGACGTGAGCCATCCTGTGGCCGTTGTGGGGCCAGGAAATAAAGTTTTTAAGGGAGCGGCTACGGCGACGTTTCTGGAAGGCGGTTGGTTTCAGGCAACCAATGGAACAACCTCGTGTCAGGGCCGGTACCGTCCCAATGGGCAGACGGGCACAACCACGTTTCCTGTGAAATGCTCAAATGGAATGACGGGTGTCGGGACAGCGATATACGAGACGCCCCGCTCTGGCGGGGGCGAAATCGTTATGAAGGACGGAAGCCGCTGGAAATTTATTTTTGGTCGTGCGGCATTGGCGGTTTAATCCTACACGCGGGAGTAGCGGTTTTCCGCCGCTATTCCCGCGTTAATAGAAGGTTAATTAGATTTCCAGCGTAGTAGGATCGATTCCTTTTTCTACCGCTGCACGAAACCAATTTGGCTGACGGCCTTTTCCGGTCCAAGTGTTGGATGCATCAGCGGGGTCAGCGTATTTTGGTTTTGACTTCTTCACTGGCTTTTTGGGGCCTTTTGGCTCCGTCTCTTTTTTGGCTTTTCGTCACTTAACTCATTCAAACTAAAACCAAATTAAGCGGCTGCACGCTCGGCCGCCTTGCGTGCATCACGTCTGTCGCGGGCTTGTGCGCTTTGCAGCGCTTTCTTCACATCCGCCAAGAGCTTTTCGAGCTCTTTGCGGCTCATCGTTTTAAGTTCTTTATTCATCGGAATAGGACCCCTTAGTTTCCTAAGAAGCCCCCTATCCGAACTGATCTGGAATTACAGTCTTATCTTATGGCCTTCCAGCTTACTCTGCGGCAACTGGCTCAGGGTCTGCCAACGTAACAATATCCGCCATGATTGTATTCAATTCGAAATCTTTTGGCGTATAGACTCGCGCGACACCCATCGCCAAAAGGCGCTTTGCATCTTCGTCAGGAATAATCCCGCCAACAATAACAGGAATATGGCCAAGGCCAGCATCGCGCATTTGGGCCATCAAATCTTCGACCAGCGGAATATGCGAACCGGACAGAATGGAAAGGCCAACAACATGTGCTTCGTCATTCTTTGCGGCGGCGACGATTTCGGAGGGGGTGAGGCGGATGCCTTCATAGGCGATGTCCATGCCGCAATCACGCGCGCGCACGGCGATTTGTTCCGCGCCGTTTGAGTGACCGTCGAGGCCGGGTTTTCCGACAAGGAATTTGAGGCGGCGGCCCAATTTGTCGCTCACGACGTCTACGGACATGCGCAGATCATCGAGGCCTTCTGTCTTGTTGGAGCGCCCTTTGCCGACGCCTGTGGGGCCGCGGTATTCGCCGTGTACGGCACGCATTTGTTCGGCCCATTCGCCTGTGGTGACACCAGCTTTTGCAGCGACGATAGAGGTTGGCATGATGTTGCGGCCCTCGGCGGCGGCGGCGCGGAGATCTTTGAGGGCGGCGTTGACTTCACCCTCATTGCGCTGGGCGCGCCATGCATCAAGCATCGCGATTTGTTCGGCCTCTACGGCGGGATCGACGGTCATGATGCCGCCGTCGCCTGTCATCAGCGGCGAGGGCTCACCTTTTTGCCATTTGTTAACGCCGACGACGATTGTCTCGCCTGCTTCGATACGGCCAAGGCGCTCTGCGTTGCTGTCGACGAGGCGGGATTTCATATAGTCGATGCCGTCGATGGCGCCGCCCATGCTGTCGATGTGGGCCAGCTCGGCGCGTGCGCCTGCTTTGAGTTCTTCGACTTTGGCGTCTACGGCAGGGTTGCCGTCGAACAGGTCGTCAAATTCCAGGAGGTCTGTTTCATAGGCAAGGATTTGTTGCATGCGCATGGACCACTGCTGGTCCCATGGGCGTGGCAGGCCGAGGGCTTCGTTCCATGCGGGGAGTTGAACGGCGCGGGCGCGTGCCTTTTTGCTGAGCGTTACGGCGAGCATTTCGATCAGGATGCGGTAGACGTTGTTCTCAGGTTGCTGCTCGGTCAAGCCTAGCGAGTTGACCTGAACGCCGTAGCGGAAGCGGCGGTATTTGGGGTCAGTCACGCCATAGCGGGTCTCGCAGATTTCGTCCCACAAATCGACAAAGGCGCGCATTTTGCACATCTCGGTCACAAAGCGGATGCCTGCGTTCACGAAGAAAGAGATACGACCAACTAGGGCGGGGAAGTCTTCTTCGGCCACGCGGGGGCGCAGCTGATCGAGAACGGCGGTGGCGGTGGCGAGGGCAAAGGAGAGTTCCTGCTCCGGCGTAGCACCAGCCTCTTGCAGGTGGTAGGAACAGACGTTCATCGGGTTCCATTTGGGCACGGATGTGTAGCAATACTCGGCCACGTCCGCGATCATTTTGAGGGACGGGGCAGGTGGGCAGATGTAGGTGCCGCGCGACAGGTATTCTTTTATCAGGTCGTTTTGCACGGTGCCTTGCAGCTTGGTCACGTCAGCGCCTTGCTCCTCGGCGACCGCGATGTATAGCGATAGCAGCCAAGGCGCTGTGGCGTTGATCGTCATTGAGGTGTTCATCTGCTCCAGCGGGATATTGTCAAAGAGTGCCCGCATGTCGCCCAAGTGACCAACTGGCACGCCGACTTTGCCGACTTCGCCACGGCTAAGGATATGGTCGCTGTCATAACCCGTCTGCGTGGGCAGGTCGAAAGCGACTGAAAGGCCTGTCTGACCCTTGGCCAAGTTATTGCGATAAAGCTCGTTGGAGGCTTTGGCAGTGGAGTGGCCCGCATAGGTGCGGATGAGCCAAGGGCGATCTTTCTTGGGGGCATCTGTCATGGCGGGCCTTCCTGAATCAGTTTTGTAATAATCTTGCGTTGTGGGTTAGATATAGGAAACTTTCATGCAGTGTCAATTCGCTGCATTGCGGCATGTCTACCCTGCGGTCCATGTCATCGGTGTAGAGGTTGAAAAGCCGAAGAGGTAACGCCACGGGCCGATATTTTGCGGTGTCCCCGCGACAAAGCCTTCGCGGGTGTAAAGAGCACGGGCGCGTGGATTTATGTCGATCACGTCGAGGCGCACATGGGCCAGGCCGCGTGCGACAGCTTCGGCTTTGATCGCGGTGAGGAGTGCTGTGCCGACGCCCAAGCCGCGTTCGCTGCTGTCCACACATATCCCGTCCATGAGTAGGGTATCATTGGCCAAATCCCGCTCCAGCAGGCCAAGTAGCGGGCCACGCCATAGCGCACCGACCCAGCTGTAGTGCCGTGCGATGTCGTGCAGGTCGCCCCCTGTGAGCGCCCCTTTTGATGTTTTGAAGCCTGCGACGCCGATCACTGCGCCATTGGCTTTTTGGGCTGTTATTGCAAATTCGGGTGACATGATTTTGGCAAAGAACGACTGCGCCCGCGCGTCTGGCCCGAGAATTGCTCCCAGTTTGGTGCAGAAGGCAGCCCAGTACAGCCGTGCCACGGTGGTGCGATCGGCATCTGTGAAGCCCGAGGAGAGTGTGAAATCGGTCATACTTGGCTCCGTTTTGCAGAGTTAGTTATTGTTCTTATAGGTGGGCGCTGCAAGGGTATGGACGATGACGCAGACTGTGACCCTTCCGCTCTGGCTTTTTGTGCTGATCGTGCTGTTTGCGGCCGTGACGGCGCTCAGCCACTTTTTGTTACCCTCGGTGCGCTGGTTTTTCAGGCGGCGTTTCGAGAAGGCGGTGGAGCGGTTGAACAAGCGGCTCAAGCGGCCGATCCAGCCATTCAAGCTGGCGCGGCGCTATGACATGATCCAGCGGTTAATTTATGATCCCGAAGTTTCGCGTGAAATCGCCCTTTATGCGGAAAAGAATAACGTGCCCGAAAACGTAGCTTTCCAGAAGGCGCGGGAGTATGCGCGGGAGATCGTGCCGAGTTTTTCTGCCTTTGCCTATTTCAGTTTTGCCATGCGGGTGGCCAAGGTGCTGGCGGAATCTGTCTACCGTATCCGCACCGCAAAACAGAATGACGAGATTTTTGCCGCGATCCCCAAGGATTCAACGGCAATCTTTGTGATGAACCACCGCAGCAATATGGACTATGTGCTGGTGGCTTATCTGGCGTCCAAAACATCGACGCTGTCTTATGCGGTTGGGGAATGGGCGCGGGTTTGGCCCCTGTCCTCATTGATCCGGTTGTGGGGGGCATATTTTATCCGCCGCCGTTCGCGGGGCGCTCTCTATCGCAAGGTGTTGTCGCGCTATGTGCAGATGGCAACCAGTGGGGGCGATACGCAGGCCTTTTATCCCGAGGGGGGGCTGAGCCTGACAGGGGTATTGCAGCCGCCCAAAGTTGGCCTGCTCAGCTATCTGGTGGACGGATTCGAGCCTGAAGGCGGGCGCGACCTCGTCTTTGTGCCTGTGGCGATCAACTATGACCGTGTGCTGGAAGACCGCGTGCTGATTGCGGCCCATGCGCGGGGGGATCGCAGGTTTGGCGCACGCATTTCTGTGGTAGTGGCGTTTATCCTGCGCAAATTCTGGCGGCGTTTGCGGGGGCATGACACGCGGTTCGGGACAGCGGCGGTTGCCTTTGGCACACCGCTTAGCCTGCGGGAGTTTGGCAAAGTAGAGGATGTGGACGGGCTGTCACAACTTCTGATGTCGCGGATCGAAGCGGTGATGCCTGTGCTGGCGGTCCCGCTGGTGGCGGCGGTTTTGCGAAAGCGCGGTGCGCTGGATGCCAGCGCCCTTGAGACGGAAGTGTGCGCCCTGCTGGAGCAGTTACCGCCGAAAAGCATTGTCATTGACGCGAGTGATTTGTCTGCTGAATTGGCGCAGGCGTGTGGGCATATGGAACAGCACGGTCTGATAGAGATGCAAGGCGGCACATGGCGCATCATGGCGGGGCAGGAGACTGCAACGCAGTTTTATGCCAACTCGATTGCCCATTATCTGCCTGACGGTTATGCCGTGAGTGATGCTGCGCTTGCGAAGGTTATTTCTGCACCTGCTGGGTCATAAAATTTCAAAAAAGACGCGCCAGTGGTTGCAATGTTGCGCAGACGGGCTTACTCAACTCGCTGAGAGCCGCTGTTCCGCGCTGCGGCATCCCTTATTCCCGCAGGAGGGCGACATGGCACTAGACACGACAATTGCACAATACGAAGCACCTGAAAAAGACCTGTATGATATGGGCGAAATGCCCCCTATGGGCTATGTGCCAAAGAAAATGCACGGCTGGTTGATCCGCCGCGAACGCCACGGTGAGCCTGATACGGCGATGTTGACGGAAGTGGTTGATGTGCCTGAGCTGGACAGCCAGGATGTGCTGGTTCTCGTTATGGCGGCTGGCGTTAACTATAATGGTGTCTGGGCGGCCTTGGGCCAACCCATCAGCCCTTTTGACAGCCACAAGCAGCCCTATCACATCGCAGGGTCCGATGCCGCGGGTATTGTATGGGCCGTTGGCGACCGTGTGACCCGTTGGAAAGTGGGCGACGAAGTTGTGGTTCACTGTAATCAGGATGATGGCGACGACGAGGAGTGCAACGGTGGCGACCCGATGTACTCCCCGACCCAGCGCATCTGGGGATATGAGACGCCTGATGGTTCGTTCAGCCAGTTTACCCGCGTGCAAAGTCAGCAGTTGATGCCACGGCCCAAGCACCTGACATGGGAAGAAAGTGCTTGCTATACGCTGACGCTGGCTACTGCTTACCGTATGCTCTTTGGTCATGAGCCACACGATCTCAAGCCTGGTCAGAACGTTCTGGTCTGGGGTGCGTCGGGCGGTCTGGGATCCTATGCGATCCAGTTGATCAACACCGCCGGTGCAAACGCGATTGGCGTCATCTCGGACGAGAGCAAGCGACAGTTTGTGATGGATCTGGGGGCCAAAGGGGTTCTCAACCGCAAGGATTTCAATTGTTGGGGGCAACTTCCCACTGTGAATACCGACGAATATAATACGTGGCTTAAAGAGGCGCGTAAATTCGGCAAGGCGATCTGGGACATCACCGGTAAAGGTGTCAGCGTCGATATGGTTTTTGAGCACCCGGGCGAGAGCACGTTTCCCGTCTCCAGCCTTGTGGTGAAAAAGGGCGGTATGGTTGTAATTTGCGCCGGTACAACCGGTTTTAACTGTACCTTTGACGTCCGTTATATGTGGATGCATCAGAAGCGCTTGCAAGGGTCGCACTTTGCCCATCTCAAGCAGGCGTCTGCTGCAAACAAGTTGATGATCGAGCGCCGTCTGGACCCGTGCATGTCCGAGGTTTTTGCGTGGAATGACCTGCCCGAGGCACACATGAAAATGCTGCGCAACGAGCATAAGCCGGGCAATATGGCCGTTCTGGTACAGGCGCCAAAGACAGGTCTGCGCACACTTGAGGATGCGCTGGACGCACGTAAATAGATTGGCAGTCGCAATCTGACGACCATTCACGTCCCGCGAATCGCTGATGCTTTTCGCGGGACGTTTACGTTTCTGAAACCAGTTCAATGCGAACAATGGTTTGAGATTGTTTCCCTCACTATATCTGGGGAGTGGAAATTCGCGAATTGGAGAGCTGTTTTAAGACGTGGTGGGGTTATGTTAACGGCTCGTTAACCATTTAAGAGGGAACATCGAAATGCGTAGTGATTGGATTTTAGACGTTCTCGCTGATTTGCGTAGCTTTGCCGATGCCAATGCCCTGCCTCTTCTGGCAGAGCAGCTCGATGATACTGCGCTTATCGCTATGGCCGAGATCGCCTCGAAGGATGAGAGGTCTGCA
>CAWVWS010000107.1:0-11122 GCA_963933905.1 uncultured Sulfitobacter sp. | reverse complement strand
CGGCGGTCAGGCGATCTCGGTTGAGGACCTGATGGCGGTTGCCGACGAATCCGCGCAAATCCTTGAGTATTCGGGCCGTCTTGAGGCGAAGTCTCTGGAACTGACCCAGACCGCGCAAGAGTTGAGCAATGCCAATGAAAAGCTGACGCAGTTGTCGCTGCAAAAGGATGATTTCCTGAGCCAGATCAGCCATGAGCTGCGCACGCCGATGACGTCTATCCGCTCCTTCTCCGAGATATTGCGCGATATGGAAGGGCTCAGCGAAGTGGAGAAGACGCGCTATGCCTCAATCATCCACTCTGAGACTATTCGTTTGACGCGGCTACTTGATGATCTGTTGGATCTCTCTGTGCTGGAAAGTGGGCAAGGCTCGCTTAATGCGCAACGGATAAGCCTGCACACCGTCATTGAACAGGCCGTGACCACTGCGCAGGCCAGCTCCGCCCGCAAACTCGAGGTCCGCCGGAGGCCTGTCGACGAAGCTGTTATGCTGTTCACCGATGGTGACAGACTGGCGCAGGTTTTTATCAACCTTGTGACAAATGCGATAAAATACTGCGATGCAGAGCAGGCTGTTTTGCAAATTTCGGTGCGCCAAGAGGGGGGCAAAGTCATCGTGCATTTCACCGACAACGGCAGTGGCATTCCCGATGATGCCCATAACCTTGTGTTCGAGAAGTTTGCACGACTTAACAGTGACCTAGGGAGCGGTGCGGGGCTTGGCCTTGCAATCTGCCGCGAGATTATCACACGGCTGGGCGGTGAAATCAGCTATGTGCCGCTCAAGGCGGGTGTGAGGTTTGAAGTACGCTTGTCACGCCTCGCGCCAAGTGAAAACGCGCAAGGATAGCTGTGCGCATAAATGCACTGGTAACCATTGTGCCTTAAGACCGATGCAAAGGTGCCCTGTCGGGTGGTGCTTGCGTTTCCTTCAAAGGGGTGCAGGGCATTACACCCATATGAATGCGGCGCCACGCAAGACAGTGCCACGGTGAAGGGGTAACACAGGTTTATGAGCGCGGAGCAGACAGCCACATTGCTACAGCGCAGAGCGCGCATCGCCCGCGATGCGCAAGCGGCTCGAACCATGTCATTGTCGCGTGCCCTGCGGTTGACCGCTGCCAAACAGGCGGACCGTTTGATGGGGCTGCCTCTCAGCGCGTTGGGGATTACGCGCCGCGCGCTTGGTGGGGATGAGGTGCCTGCCTGCTTGAATGCCGATGATCTGATGCTTTTGATGGACGGGCCGGGAACGCAGGTGGCTGCTGTGCTGCTCGATCCTGTATTGGTGACAGGGCTGATCCAGCAACAAACCATGGGTAAAGTGCGGCCCGCACCCGAGGGGGGGGAGACCCGCAGTGCGACTGCAACTGATGCCGCTCTTTGCGCCCCGTTTGTAGAGGCGCTGCTGGCGGGGGCGGCATTGCTTCCCGAAGAGCCTACTGAGGCGGCGATCCTCAAAGGATATCGTTTTGGCGTCTGGGCGCAGGAGCTGCGGCAAGCGCAACTGGCACTGGATGCCAGCGACTATACGGTGATTGAAATGACGCTGGACATGGCTGCGGGGATGCGTGCGGGAAAGCTGGTCGTGATCCTGCCAGACCCTGTGCGCGAGGTGGCACCCCCAGACCCTGATAGCGATGATGAAGAGCGGCCAGTCTCCAAAACCAATCTGTCGCAGAATGTAATGGGGTTGAAGGCTGATCTGATTATTGCGCTGACACGGGTGAAGATGCCGTTGCAGCAGGCAAGCGCGTTAAAGGTTGGGGATCTGATTGACCTGAATCTGTCGAGTATGGCGCAAGCCTTGGTCATTGATGCAAACGGTCGTGCACTTGCGCATGGAACGCTTGGCCAGATCGACGGGATGCGTGCGGTTCAGGTCGAGCAGCGCAATGCCCGTGAGCACACGCAGCCGCGCAGGCGTGCCGCTGACCGTGACGAATTGGACTTACCTGACGTACTGGCCTACCAGAACGATCTACCCCCGATGGATGACATCGCGGGAAGTGGCCTGCCAAGCCTCTCGGACATGGACGTCTTTGGCAACCTTGATGATCTGCCCGAATTGCCGGACATGGATGAAGCAGCCTATGCTGCCGATGCGAAAATGTCCGAATGGCAGAAACCTGCAACCGAAACAGATGAAGCGCTGGAGGCCTGATCGTTCTCCCGCGGGGACGCGCCCACCGGATTGATCCGTACTGTGTTTATAAGGGCAGGGGGCCTAAAGGCTTATGGCTGGTGCTGTTCGAGATAGGGGCGCATGTTGTCGATGTCATAGCCACCGGCACGCGCGGCCGTAAGGATCGCATCAGCAGTTTGCAGCCCTGCCTGACCCAAGGCCCAGGCAATGCAAGACCGCGTGCCAGAGGCGCAATAGGCAAGGGTCACACCGTCCTGATCGGCCCCGATGCTACGGTTGTGGGCAATAACTTCTTCGTTCATCGTTTGGTGCGTCAGGGGTTGATGAACAAATTCCAGACCTGCTGCTTCTGCTGCGGCCTGCATCGCGGCGGCGCTATAGGCGGGGGGCACTTCCTCGTCGGGACGGTTGCTCAGAATTCTGGTAATGCCAGCCTCTTTGAGCGCACCCATTTGATCGGGTGAAATCTGCGGGGCGACGTAATAGCGGGGGGTGAGTTGACGAATATCCATCTCAAATGCTTACCCAAGCAACAGATAGCTGTCCAGCGGTCACGTAAAGCGTAGGGCGCAATCCATGCCATTTGGTCAGGCTAGAAAAATGCCGACAATTACAGCCATCAGGCCGATAACGGACAAGAACAGCGCTCCGAGGTTCAGCGGCACAACTTTCTTCAACTCGGCGCGCATCTCCTCGTCGCTTAGCCCCGCACGTTTGGCGCGGCTCACGCGAATGATGCAATAGACCAGCCCCAAAAGCCCCAGCACAGAAATGCCTGTGCCAGACCAGATGAGGATGTCGAAAGCGGAGGATGATGTTTGTTCCATGGGCCGGAGATAGGATAATCTGCGCATCGCGGCAAGAGCACCTTGCGGGGGGACATGGGGCAGGGTAGCAAGGCGCCTCAAATCAGTCCCCAATTCCGCACCGCACAAGGAGCCACCCCATGAGCGATTTCAGCACCAACCCTGCCGTCACCGAAGACGCCGTAGGTGATGCAACGTATAAAGTAACCGCCAATGAGCTGCGCCAGTTTGTCGAGCGGATCGAGCGTCTGGACGCCGAGAAAAAAGACCTCGCCGAGCAGCAAAAAGAAGTTATGGCAGAGGCCAAGGGCCGTGGCTATGACACCAAAGTCCTGCGTAAAGTAATCGCCCTGCGCAAGCGCGAGCCCAACGACATCGCCGAAGAAGAAGCCGTGCTCGACATGTATAAAGAAGCGCTGGGCATGTAAGACAGCGCACTTCTGGCGCGCGAAGAGGCAAACGGTGCTTGCACCCGTCCTTTCCCGCCCATAGAAGAGCACAAATTTTTATCTCCGCGCGCCCATGCGCGGCCAAACGCTATGGAGCACACATGCAGGTCAAAGAGACGCTTAACGAAGGTCTGAAACGCGGCTACACCATCACGCTGACAGCAGCAGAGCTGGACGCGAAAGTGACGGAAAAGCTGAAAGAAGCGCAGCCCGACGTCGAGATGAAGGGTTTCCGCAAAGGTAAAGTGCCGATGCCGCTTTTGAAAAAGCAGTTTGGCCCCCGCGTTTTGGGCGAAGCCATGCAGGAAGCCATTGATGGCGCGATGAGCGATCACTTTGACAGCTCCGGCGACCGTCCTGCGATGCAGCCTGACGTCAAGATGGCCAATGACGACTGGAAAGAAGGCGACGATGTCGAGGTCGCAATGACCTACGAAAAACTGCCGAACATTCCTGACGTTGACCTGACTTCCATCAAGTTGGAGAAAATGGTTGTGAAGGCGGATGATGCTTCCATCGACGAGGCATTGGCATCGCTGGCCGAGACAGCACAAGACTTCAAAGCACGCAAGAAAAGCTCCAAAGCGAAAGACGGCGATCAGGTCGTTATGGATTTTGTGGGCAAAGTTGACGGCGAAGCGTTTGAGGGCGGCTCTGCCGAGGACTATCCGCTGGTACTGGGCTCCAACTCCTTCATCCCGGGTTTTGAAGAGCAGTTGGTCGGCGTGAAAGCCGAAGAAGAAAAAGACGTCACTGTCAACTTCCCCGATGACTATCAAGCTCCGCATTTGGCAGGCAAAGAGGCAGTGTTCTCTTGTACGATCAAAGAAGTGAAAGAGCCTGTTGCCGCCGAGATCAACGACGAGATTGCGACCAAGTTTGGTGCCGAAGATCTTGCCGCGCTCAAAGTGCAGATCGGTGAGCGTCTCGAAGCAGAGTACACTGGTGCATCCCGTGCGATCATGAAGCGTGGTCTGCTTGACGCGCTGGACGGTATGGTTGATTTTGATCTGCCGCCAAGCTTGCTTGATGCTGAAGCGGGTCAGATTGCCCACCAGTTGTGGCATGAGGACAACCCGGAAGTCGAAGGCCACGATCACCCCGAGATCGAGACCACAGACGAGCACAAAAAGCTGGCAACACGCCGCGTACGTCTTGGCCTCTTGCTCGCCGAGCTGGGTCAGAAAGCCGAAGTCGAAGTGACTGATGCCGAGATGACCCAAGCGATCATGAACCAGGCGCGTCAGTATCCGGGTCAGGAGCGCCAGTTCTTTGAATTCGTTCAGCAAAACCAGCAGATGCAGCAGCAAATGCGTGCGCCGATCTTTGAAGACAAAGTCGTTGACTATGTGTTCGAGCAGGCAGCCGTGACGGATAAAGAAGTCTCCAAAGACGATCTGCAAAAAGCTGTCGAAGAGCTCGAGAACGAGTAAGCTCTCTCAGGCTTTAAATTGGAAAGGCTCCACAGGAAACTGCGGGGCCTTTTTTCATCTCCCGTTTGTATCTCACAGGGCGATGAGCAGGGAGAGGAGGTAAGCCGCATAAGCCAAAACAAATGCTCCTCCTACCAGACGTGACAAGCGGCCGAAAACCAGCCCGAGAACAAGCACTGCAACCGTCGCTGCCAGCATGACCCACTGGTCAAACCCTGCGATCACGTCGGGGACCTCCAGCGGATGCACAAGTGCCGTAGTTCCTTATATCCCCAATATATTGAATATGTTACTGCCAACGATGTTGCCGAGGGCCAGATCGCTTTGCCCCTTGCGAGCTGCGATCAGGGAGGTGACGAGTTCGGGCAGGGAAGTGCCTACTGCAACAATGGTAACACCAATCACAGCCTCTGAAATGCCGTAGAGGCGGGCATAGTCCGAAGCGCCACTCACCAACAGATGCGCGCCCAGAAGCGTGAGGCCGAGGCCTGCGGTGAAGAGGATGATTGAGCGACCCATCAGGGCGGCTTGGGTGACGTTGGGCAGATCGTCTGCGACTGGTGATCCAGACCTGATGCTGTAGAGCAGGTAAGCCGCCAAGAGGGCGCACAATATTGCCCCCTCAATCCGCCCCACATTGCCTGACAGCAGCATAGGCACCATGACGACGCTATCGCAATCCCGTCGCGCAGCAGCACATCGCGGGCCAGCACCATGGGCCGCAGCAAAGCTGTGAGGCCAAGGATCAGCAGGATGTTGGCAATGTTGCTGCCCACCACATTTCCAGTGGCGATACCCGGTGCGCCTGCAAGAGCGGCGCTCAGGCTTGTGAGCAACTCAGGCGTGGATGTCCCAAACCCGACCAGCACAAGGCCAATGAGAAGAGGAGAGACGCCCAAGCGGGCGGCGATGGCGACCGCTGCCTGAACCAGAAGCGTGCCACCTATCAGCAGACCGATCAAACCGGCAATAATAGAGAAAAGAAGAGACACCATGCGCACCCTGTGCAACGCGTCAATACCTTCGCAGAAGTTTCTGTAGGCAGGCGAGATGACGATGAAGTCATCAGCGCGAGTGCGATTTACAAGGGGGCGCGAAAAATATCGCCTGCACCCTTCAGGGGCGCAGGCGGATAGACACGAATGTTGGCTCAGGCAGCCATTTCATCAGCAAGTTCGTGGTTGCGGTCGCGGTGTCCTGCCTCGTCCGCGCGCACGGCGATGACGACATCGCGCAGGCGGGCATCCTCACTCAGTTCCCAATAATCAATGGCGATCTGCGGCGCAGGAATATTCTCGACTTTGCCGGCGTCAATCTCGGCCAGATACTGGGTGTAGCTGATGACTGCCTCCTCTTCGAGGTAGGCCACAACGCGGTGGGCTACGCGGGGGGCGAAAAGGTACAGGAAGAAGTAAAGGTTATAGAAAACCGCCTGACCGATCATAATAAGGAACCGCTCGAACTTGGACGGTTCTGCAATTTTGATGAATGTCATCAGGTGCATGCGCTCATTCTCGGCCTCATCCAACAGCTCGCGGATCCAGCCCTGGTCGTCACGGATGTGGCGCACGGACTTTAGGTGCTGCAACAGACCACCCACCATCCCGGGCACAGCGGCGACTGTTTCGAGCACCACGGCGCGGTGGCCATAGCGTTTGGAAAAGAAGCTGTCTGCGACAATGCGCATGGCTTTGACCGTGCGCAGGGCGATGCGGTCTTTGAGGTCTTTTGGTGGTGTATGCGTGGCCAGATCACCGTCGTGGCGCTTGGTCAGGTCGAACATTTTTGGCTCCCTTGATTGCGTTTCTCCACATATGGGGGCAGGGAGCCGCTGTACCAGACGATGCGTCAATTTGCGCCTCTATGCGGGGCGCAAACCAGTCTCGACAAGCATCCCGCGCCGTTTTGCCTCATAATAATAGCCGCGCGAATACCATTTGACGGCAGTATTGTGGCTACCGTCCGACAGCAGCCATGCGCCGCGCAGGTACTTCACCGCATATTTGAGATTGATATCGGCATTGAGCAAATCGCTGGGTGTGCCGCGAAAGCCCATGGTGCGGGCGGTTTGGGGCAGGATTTGCAGCAGGCCATAATAAGGGCCGTTGCGGGCGGCAGGGTTATGGGTGCTTTCGCGGATGGCAAGGCGGTGCACCAGCTTGCGGGGAACCGCGTAATGATCGGCCCAGCGGTTGATTGAGGCGCGCAGGGCGGGTGTCTCATTCGGGTGCAGGGGAAGCGTAGGTGCGGCTAGTGTTGAGGGGGCTGCGGGCAGAGCAGGCTGAAACAGTAGAGATTACGCCAAGCAGGAAGGCGCGGCGATAAAAGGCAGGCATGATCGGGAATCCGTTATCGTTGATCTGCCGCTAGGTAAGGGGCATGTGGAAACCTTGGCAAGCTGGCAAAGCCACGACTGGCGCCGCTCCGCGCAGGGAGTGGCGGGCTTTTGCCATTGGTCCCAGTAAATCATGCGGCAGTAAGTGCGCAGCCCTCGACTGTGACCCTATGCATATAGCGGCGGTGGCCGTGGTAGTCGTTGATCGCTTTGTGCCATGTGGCGCGATTATCCCACATTGTTACATCGCCGTTCTGCCAGCGCACGCGACATTGGAACTCGGGCTTTTGGCAATGGGTGTAGAGGCACTTTAGGATCGCATCTGATTCCAGCTTGTTCAGGCCGTCAATATGCGTTGTGAATTGGGGATTTACATAAAGGCCCTTACGCCCAGACAGGGGGTGTTTGATCACGACAGGGTGGAGCGCGTCCTGCGTCGCGTTTTTACTGTTCCCTATGCGCCCTGTTTTGCTGGCGTTGGAGCCAGCTTCGATTGCGCCAAAGACATGGCGGGAGGAGTGCCATGCTTTGAGGCCCTCAAGCATGGATTTGAAGGGATCGGACAAGGCCTCATAGGCGGTTGCCATAGAGCAGAAAACGGTATCGCCGCCAAAGCGCGGCGTCTCGATTGCGTGCAGGATGGAGCCGAGGGCGGGGATCTGGTCATAGGCGTGATCTGTATGCCATTCTTCGCCGATGGCACCCGTCTGGTCCGCCTCTTTAAGCACAATCGCGATTTCTGGATGGCTTTCCAAGGCGGAGAAAAAGCGGTTCACGTTGATATCGCCCCAGCGGCGGGCAAAGCAGAGGTGGTCTTCGGGAGTGAGCGTTTGGGCGCGCAAAGTGATGACGGAGTGATCAACTAAAGCTTGTCTGATCTTAGCAAACTGTGCGTCATCGCGCATGTCAGCTCCGATGATCTCTGCTCCGAGGCCGCCTGTGAGGGGGATGATCTCCATGCTTTGCTCCTGTTGCTGCTGCGTGCAGTGAACAGCGATCCTTACGCAAGGGTCAATCATTTGTTGCTGGTGCTGCGCTTGGGGTGCAATGCAAAACGCCGCGCAGGCGTACTGCGCGGCGTTTAATTCTGTAATCAAAGAGGAAGAGTTAGGACTCTTCGTTCTCGTCTGCTGTGGCAGGTGCCGGTGCATCCAGTTCATCATCGTCGGACGCGGCGGAGCCGAGATCGTCAAACAATTCGGAAATCTCGAATTCTGCTGCGGCTTCTTCTTCCGCTGCGAGTTCCTGAATGGATTTGCCTGCGGCCTGAAGTTCGGCTTCTTCGGGTGAACGTGCAACGTTCAGCTCGATTGTGGCTTCTACTTCGGGGTGCAGAACAACCTGTACGTCGTGAATGCCCAGATACTTGATCGGGGCGGTCAGAACGACCTGCTTGCGGTCCACGGTAAAGCCTTCGGCTGTTGCGGCTTCGGCAGCGTCACGGGTTGTTACGGAGCCATAAAGCGCACCTGCGTCGGAAGCAGAGCGAATCACAACAAACTGCTGGCCGTTAAGCTTGGCAGACATTGCTTCGGCCTCTGCTTTGGACTCGAGGTTCTGAGTCTCGAGCTGGGCTTTCTGGCCCTCGAAAGCAGCGATGTTCGCTTTTGAAGCGGTCAGCGCTTTTTGCTGTGGCAGCAGGTAGTTGCGCGCATAGCCTGGTTTGACGTCAACGACGTCGCCCATCTGGCCAAGTTTCGCAACACGCTGGAGAAGGATAACATGCATAATCTCTACTCCTTATTTCACTGCGTAGGGCAGCAGGGCGAGGAAGCGGGCGCGCTTGATGGCACGGGCCAATTCACGCTGCTTTTTCGCGGATACTGCGGTGATACGGGACGGCACAATCTTGCCACGCTCTGATATGTAGCGCTGAAGCAGACGTGTGTCTTTATAATCGATCGCCGGTGCGTTGTCGCCCGAGAAGGGGCAGACTTTGCGGCGGCGGAAAAATGGTTTTGCGGCCATGGTTTAGAGTCCTTTCATCAACCTAAAATCAGCGACGTTCACGGCGCTCTGGGCGCTCGTCACGTTTTTGCATCTGAACGGAAGGCAGCTCTTTGTGCTCGTCCATTTTGATGGTCAGAACGCGCATGACGTCGTCATGCAGGCGCATCAGGCGTTCCATCTCCTGCACGGCAGTTGCCGGTGCATCGGAGCGCAGGAAGGCATAGTGGCCCTTGCGGTTCTTGTTGATTTTATAGGCCATCGTTTTGACGCCCCAATACTCGCTGTCCACGAGTTTCCCGCCGTTGTCGGACAGGACGGTACCGAAATGTTCGATCAGGCCTTCGGCTTGTGTATTAGACAAGTCTTGGCGAGCGATCATTACATGCTCATATAGCGGCATGTGTGCTCCACTTATTTCAAGGCGCATTTCATAGGCGGGGCGATGATCCTTTGCTGCCCCGTCACGAGAGTCTGCGCGGTTAAATCGTCTTGCAAAGGAAGCACTGCATATACACCGTTTACACCGCAGCACAAGCCGTCAGTGCAGGGGTCTTTCAGGTCTTGCTAATTTGCTCACCTCGTAGCGCATTTCACTGCCCCTGACATGCCCAGACTGTGCCCTGATTTGGTCCTATTGCTCAGTCATTCCATGGTTAACAAAAGAACACGAGGGAAAAGACATGACTATTACAGCCGACCACAGCTTTCAGCCGAAACCCGCATTGGGGACTGCCCATGTTCTTGACGGGAGCCGCCTTGTGATGCGTCTCGCGGCGCGTATGGGTGCTGTTACCTTTGCGATGGTTGCCATCTTGGTCTGGTTTGCGCCAGAGGCTACCTGGGACAATGAAGTCTTGCTGTTCAAGGCCGCTTTGATGGTTGTTTCGCTTTTTGTTTCGGCGGGTCTGTGGCGTATGAGCCTTCCTCCGGTAAAGCCTATGGTCGAAGTGGACATCCAGAACATGGAAGTACGCGTTATGCGCCGCCGCGGGGCAGAGCCTGCGCGTATCATCGATTGCTGTGCCTTCGCTGATCTGGACGCGGTTGACCTTAACGGTCGCCACATTATCCTCTGGAACAAGGGCAGCTGATTGCTGGCCGATATCACGCTAAGCAATGCAACCGTGCATGCCTCCTTGCTAACGGCACTGCGCAGTGTTGGAAAGCTCGCCTGAGCGACAATCCGCACAAAACGGTGATTTTGGCGTGACTTTCGTTCGTCACCGCGCAGACGATGTTCGTGTCTTGGGGATTGAGTTTAACGGCTTTTGCACCAGATAATCCTGTAAGATTTAACCTTACACGGAGTACCGCTATGAAATCTCTCGTTCTTGCTGCCCTTTTGTCTGCTTCCGCCTCAATGGCGATGGCTGCTGAAAAATACGTTCTGGATGCCAGCCACAGCCAGGTTGTATTCTCTTATAACCACCTTGGTTTTTCCACGACCTATGGCATGTTCTCCGGCTTTGAAGGCGAGATCATGTTTGATGAGGCCAACCCGGCGAACTCTTCCGTGGCTGTCTCGATGCCGACGAAATCCATGTTCACAGGCTGGGAAAAGCGCGACGCGCATTTCATGAGCGACGATTTCTTTGGCGCCTCTGATGACGACATGATCACTTTCAAGTCCACGTCGATTGAAGTGACAGGCGAAGGCACTGCCAACATCACAGGCGACCTGACCATGAACGATGTGACAAAATCCGTTGTTCTGGCCACAAACCTGAACCAGTTGTCCGAGCATCCAATGGCGAAAAAGCCATGGGCAGGTTTTAATGCTACAACAACGCTGCTGCGCTCAGACTTTGGCGTAGAGAAGTTTGCACCGTTTGTGGGTGACGAGATTACAGTGACAATTTCACTGGAAGCCATGAAAGCAGAGTAAGCTTTTCTAATCTAGAGATTAAGGGCCGTGGGAAGATACCTTTCCGCGGCCCTTTTTTATGTCATACTAAAAAGCTGATGGGCTATGCGTCAGGTGTGCGGGTGGCTGTTAGCTCAAT
>CAWVWS010000106.1:0-11264 GCA_963933905.1 uncultured Sulfitobacter sp. | reverse complement strand
CAACAGACCGAAAACTATGGAAATATGAGGATATCACAGCATGCAAACTGCCTGCCACATTCCTTAAGGAGACATAAATCGTGAAAGATATCCACAGCCTGCTCGCCAGCCTTCACCGTCCGCGCATCCTGATGCGGGCCGCCCGTATCGGTGCACAGGACTATCGCCGCGCTGTGCATTTGCCGCGTCTGCTGGGATATGGCGTTTTGCCGCGCCATGCGGATGCGCTGATGCGTTTGGTCGATGTGGAGGCTGATATGGAAACGCAACGCACGACATCGGACCCCTGTTACAGCATTGCCCGCCATGTTGATGTGCTGATCGCGATTGTAGGAGAGGCGCGCGAGTTGCGGGCCCTGAAATCAGGCCCACAACTGGTCCAGTGAAGCTACGAGTACCTACATAAAGCTGTCGGGCTCTGCCGCTTTCCGTTGGGCCACGAATGCGTCCAGCGCCTCGGTGATTGCAGGATCCATCGCAGGCTGCTGGTAATCGGCCAGCATCTTTTCCACGCGTAGTGCGGCGAGGGTCTGCGTATCGCGCGCGCCCTCGTCTTCCCATGTCTCGAATGGCTTATAGTCAAGCAAATCAGACTTCCAGAAGGCGCTCTTAAAGTTCGCTTGCGTATGCTCACACCCCAAATAGTGACCACCAGGCCCCACTTCGCGGATCGCATCCATGGCTTGCGCGTTCTCGTCGATTTGTATGCCTTGGGCCAAGTGGTGCAACGTGCCAAGCTGGTCTGCGTCCATAACAAACTTCTCGAACGAGGAAACCAGCCCCCCTTCAAGCCACCCGCAGGCATGCAGCATAAAGTTTACACCTGACAACAAACCCATATTCAGGCTGTTGGATGTCTCGTAAGCGGCCTGCGCATCGGGTAGCTTGGAGCCGCAGAACGATCCCGCAGAGCGGTACGGCAGATTCAAACGGCGTGCGAGTTGCCCCGCCCCATAGGTGATATGTGCCGCCTCTGGCGTGCCAAAAGTCGGCGCACCGGAGTTCATATCAATCGAGGTCACAAAAGCCCCCAGAATAACAGGCGCACCCGGTTTGATCAGCTGGCTATAGGCAATCCCCGCCAGAGATTCGGCCAGCACCTGCGTCAAAGTCCCTGCAACCGAAACCGGCGCCATGGCCCCCCCCACGATAAATGGCGAGATAATGCAGGCTTGATTGTTGAGCGCGTAAACCTCAAGCGCCCCCATCATTACATCATCGAATGTCATCGGAGAGTTGATGTTGATGAGCGAGGTCATGACGGTGTTTTCCTGCACGAACTTCTCGCCAAACAGGACCCCGCACATATCAACCGAATCCTGTGCGCGACTCGGCTCGGTCACGGAGCCCATGAACGGCTTGTCGCTCAGGGTCATGTGGGCGTGCAGCATATCAAGGTGGCGCTTGTTCACGGCCACGTCCGTTGGTTCGCACACGGTACCGCCCGAATGGTGCAGCCATTTGGACATATAACCAAGCTTCACGAATTTGCGGAAATCTCCCATCGTCGCATAGCGGCGACCGCCTGCGACATCGCGCACAAAGGGCGGACCATAGACAGGCGCCAGTACCAGGTTCTTGCCACCCACGACGACATTACGGTCGGGATTGCGGGCGTGCTGTGTATAGGAAGACGGTGCTGTCTTGATCAACTCGCGTGCCAGACCTTTTGGCAGGCGCACGCGCTCGCCCTGAACATCGGCCCCCGCCTCACGCCAGCGCGCCAACGCACGCGGGTTATCGGGAAAGTTAACGCCAATCTCTTCGAGAATCGTCTCCGCGTTGGCCTCGATGATGTCCAAAGCCTCTTCGGTTAGGATCTCGAAGTTGGGGATATTCCGCTCGATATATTTTGCTGTCTCGAACGAGACTGCCGTGCGCGCGGCGCGCCGCGCTGCTCCGCCGCCGCCACGGGCGCGTCTTGCTGCTTCTGCCATGTCTTATCCCCTCAATTATAATCTTAGCTCCGAGTAGCCTACTCTTCCCCGCCGCTTCGCGCAGATTGCGGCCATGCTGGTAGAAAAGCGACATAATCCTTCCCAAGCGGGTCTATTTCTATCCGCCTGCGGTTTGTCGCCCGCTCCACCATCGGTACAGCGCAGTGAAGCGCCACCGTCAAATCCACCTTGCCACCCCGCGCCTGCGCGCATAATCAGAGCGCATGACACAACATACCCATGACCGCCTCCTCATCATCGACTTCGGCAGCCAAGTAACCCAGCTGATTGCCCGCCGCCTGCGCGAGTTGAATGTCTATTGCGAAATCCATCCCTATCAGAACGTCACTGACGCGGTGCTGGCACAAATGGCCCCCAAGGCTGTGATCCTGTCGGGCGGCCCTGATTCCGTGACCCGTGAAGGGTCGCCGCGCGCGCCGGAAAGCCTGTTTAGCATGGGCATACCGGTCCTTGGCATCTGCTATGGCCAGCAGACCATGATGACCCAACTGGGCGGCGAAGTGCACGGTGGCAAGATTTCAGGCGGCGGTGGCACAGCGGAATTCGGCCGTGCAAAAGTGACAAAGGCAGCGGACCTCGACCTGCTTGAGGGCTGGTTTGTAGAGGGCGACGAAGTTGTCTGGATGTCGCATGGAGATCACGTTGCAAAAATCGCACCGGGATTTGAGGTCTATGGCACGTCCCCCAATGCGCCCTACGCAATCCTCGCCGATGCCACGCGCCATTTTTACGGCGTGCAATTCCACCCCGAAGTGCACCACACGCCACGCGGCGCGAAACTCTATGAAAACTTCGTGCGCATCGCAGGCTTCTCCGGCGATTGGACGATGGATTCCTACAAAGACATCGCAATCGAGAAAATCCGCGCACAAGTCGGCGACAAGCAGGTGATTTGTGGTCTCTCCGGTGGCGTAGACAGTTCTGTAACTGCCGCACTCCTACATGAGGCAATCGAAGACCAGCTCACCTGCGTTTTTGTAGATCATGGCCTGCTGCGCAAGGACGAGGCCGAAGACGTTGTTGCCATGTTCCGCGACAACATGAATCTTAAAGTGATCTATGCTGATGAAAAAGAACTCTTCCTCGGTAAGTTGGAAGGGCAATCCGACCCCGAGACCAAGCGCAAGATCATCGGCAGCCTGTTCATCGACGTCTTCCAGAAATACGCCAACCAGATCGAGGGCGCAGAGTTTCTGGCCCAAGGGACGCTTTATCCCGATGTGATCGAGAGCGTTTCCTTCTCTGGCGGTCCTTCGGTCACCATCAAAAGCCACCACAATGTCGGCGGTTTGCCCGAAAAGATGGGCCTCAAACTGGTAGAGCCGCTGCGCGAGTTGTTCAAAGACGAAGTGCGCGCCCTTGGCCGCGAGCTTGGCCTGCCAGACAGCTTCATCGGTCGTCACCCCTTCCCCGGTCCGGGTCTTGCGATCCGCTGCCCTGGTGAGATCACTCGTGCCAAACTCGACATTCTGCGCGAAGCGGATGCTGTCTATATCGACCAGATCCGCAAACATGGGCTTTATGACGAAATCTGGCAGGCCTTTGTGGCGATTCTGCCTGTACGCACTGTTGGCGTCATGGGCGACGGGCGCACTTATGATTTTGCCTGTGCCTTGCGCGCCGTGACCTCCGTCGATGGGATGACCGCCGACTATTACCCCTTCAGCCACAAGTTTCTGGGCGAGACAGCAACCCGCATCATCAACGAAGTGCCGGGCATCAATCGCGTCACATATGACATCACCTCGAAACCTCCTGGCACCATCGAGTGGGAATAACCCAAGCGACGCCAGCCGCCCTTGTTGACGTGAGCCGCCCATGAATGTGGTGCTCAAGGCCGCGCTTTGGATGACGGGGGCAATCGCCTCATTCTCGTTCATGGCCGTGGCCGGGCGCGAACTTTCTGGGGAATACGACACCTTTGAGATCATGTTCTACCGCAGTCTTGTCGGTGTGATCATCGTCTTGTTGCTCACCACGCTGAACAAGCGCTGGCATGAGGTCCACACAGACAATATCCGCCAACATTTCCTGCGCAACATCTTCCATTTTACCGGCCAAAACCTGTGGTTCTACGCGGTGGCGGTGATCCCGCTCGCGCAGGTTTTCGCGCTTGAGTTCACTTCCCCGCTTTGGGTGGTCCTCCTCGCTCCGCTTCTACTGGGCGAAAAGATGACGCGGATCAGGGCCTTATCGGCCGTG
This sequence comes from uncultured Sulfitobacter sp., assembly GCA_963933905.1. Classification (GTDB taxonomy): domain Bacteria; phylum Pseudomonadota; class Alphaproteobacteria; order Rhodobacterales; family Rhodobacteraceae; genus Sulfitobacter. The sequence goes on along the minus strand of CAWVWS010000106.1, from coordinate 7,104 downwards.
CTTGGCTTTGTCGGCATTCTGATCGTCACCCGCCCCAATCCCGAAACATTCGAAATCGGCCTGCTCATTGCCGCCTCCGCCGCGATTTTCTTTGCCCTCACGATCCTGCTGACAAAGCGTTTGACACGGAATAACTCGATCACCTGCATTCTGTTCTATCTCACAACCACCCAGCTGGTACTGGGACTGGTCACAGCAGGCTTTGACGATGACATCGCACTGCCCACAGCTGCCAGTTTTCCATACCTCTTTCTTGTCGGATGTGCGGGGCTTTTGGCGCATTTTTGTCTGACCACTGCACTTTCCATCGCGCCTGCAACTGTTGTTGTGCCGATTGATTTCGCCCGTCTGCCCGTCATCGCAGTCGTCGCCATGGTGCTCTATGACGAGCCGCTGGAAGTATGGGTCTTTGCCGGTGCATTGCTGATCTTTGCGGCCAACTATCTCAACATCTGGAATGAGACCCGCAAAAAGGCATGAGCATTTGCGCATCATTCGGGTCGCGTGAGCTTTGTTGTACCCCTACACAAGCCCCATGACAGAACGCACCATCACAGCCGAAAGCTGGGGTTTGCTGGCCCTGCTCGCCACGCTTTGGGGCGCATCCTTCCTCTCGATCCGCATCGCTCTTGATGAAGTGCCACCGCTTACGGCCGTGGCCCACCGCGTCGGTTGGGCCACACTTGTACTTTGGGTCTATGTGATAGTGCGCCGCTTGCCTCTGCCTCGTGGCCGCCATGTCTGGATTGGATTTATGGGAATGGGGCTCATAAACAACGTCATTCCCTTTTCACTGATGGCGTGGGGACAGCTCTATATTCCATCTGGTCTCACTTCGATCTTCAATGCGGCCACTGCAATATTCGGCGTTTTGATCGCGGCGCTGCTGCTCAGCGATGAAACCTTGTCAAAGCGAAAAGCAATCGGTGTCGCGGTAGGCTTTGCAGGTGTGGTTACTGCCATCGGCATCGACAGCTTGCGCGCATTCGACATTACTTCACTGGCGCAAATCGCTGTTCTTGCTGGAACAATATCCTATGCTTTCGCTGGCGTCTGGGCGCGCAAACATCTGTCAGGGCTGGCCCCACAAGTTGCCGCGGCAGGGATGCTCACTGCTTCAACTCTTATCATGCTACCGCTTGCGTGGTTCATCGACGGTCCCATCCGTCTTGACCTGCAACCGCGCACGATGCTCGCCATCGCCTACTATGCGCTTGGGGCCACGGCGCTGGCCTATCTGCTCTATTACCGTGTGCTCGCACTGGCAGGCAGTGGTAATCTAATGCTGGTGACACTGATGATTGCCCCCATCGCGATCCTGCTGGGTGCCGTCGTTCTGGGCGAAACTCTCAGCACCAACGCCTACAAGGGGTTTGCCCTGCTGGCCCTAGGCCTTCTGATCATTGACGGTCGGCTGATTGACCGTCTGCGACAGCCGCGCTAGGGAAGACAGACCCTGATTTCTGGAGGCCTCCATGCTCTATCCCGATGCAAAAAGCTGGCATGCAGCGCCACACAAATCCGTACTGTTTTTTGGCATGTCCGGATTGGGCAAGACCCACGTGTCCAAAATGTTGGTCCAGCAGGGGAACTGGTTTCACTATTCCGTAGATTACCGCATCGGCACCTCTGGCATGTATGGCCATATCAAGGACAATCTGATCGCCCACGCCATGCGCGAGCCCTTCTTGGCCCAAATGCTGCGTCAGGATACCATCAATATCGAGCCAAACATTCACGATCATGACCTGAGCGCGGTTTCCGCCTATTTGGGCAAACCTGGCAACCCTGAGAAAGGCGGCTTGCCTATGGCTGAATACACGCGCCGTCAGTCGCAGTTCCGCGAGGCCGAAATCAAAGCGCTGGTGGATACCCCAACATTTATGGAGCGTGCACAACGGCTTTACGGCTATCCGCATTTCATCTGCGACACAGGCGGCTCAATCTGTGAATGGATCGACCCCAAGGACAACAATGATCCCTTGCTTGCGAAACTGGCCGAGCATTGTCTGTTGGTCTGGATCAAAGGAACTGAGGACCACTCCCAGGAATTGATCCGCCGCTTTGACCGCACACCCAAGCCGATGGCCTATGAGCCAGCATTCCTCGAGCGGGTCTGGTCCGAGTATTTGAACGAAAACAATTGCTCGGAGGGCGATGTTGATCCTGACACCTTTATTCGTTGGACCTATGCGCAAGCGCTGGCACATCGCCAGCCCCGCTATGCCGCGATGGCGCGTCACGGTATTACCGTCACCGCAGAAGACATCTATGCCGTAACCTCCAGTACGGAATTTGAAGCGCTGATCGCGTCCAAACTTTAAACACCTCTGCGTGACACCCCTTGAGGGACCAGCGTGACCGCCCTACCTATATTGCTCGTTTGACAAAGAAGTATCCAAGACATGCCCATCAAGATCCCCTCAAGCCTGCCCGCTTATGACGTCCTCACCCGTGAGGGCGTCCATGTGATGGATGAGGATCAGGCGGCGCGTCAGGACATCCGCCCGCTGCGCATCGCACTGCTCAATCTGATGCCAAAGAAAATTCAGACGGAGAACCAGTTTGCACGCCTCATTGGGGCAACGCCCCTCCAGATCGAGCTGACATTGCTGCGCATGTCCGACCACCAGACCCGCAACACCGCCGCCGAACATATGGAGAGTTTTTACCGCCCCGTATCAGAGGTATGGAACGAGAAATTTGACGGTCTCATCATAACTGGCGCCCCGATCGAGCATCTCGAGTTCGAGGATGTGGACTATTATGCCGAACTCAAGCGCGTGATGGACTGGACCCAGACAAATGTGCAATCGACCATGGCTGTTTGCTGGGGCGGTATGGCGATGATCAACCATTTCCACGGCGTGAAGAAACATATTCTGGATGCCAAGGCGTTTGGCTGTTTCCGCCACCGCAATCTGGCCTCCGCCTCCCCCTATCTCAACGGGTTCTCCGATGATTGCGTGATCCCCGTCTCCCGCTGGACCGAAATCCGTCAGGACGAAGTGGACGCTGTGCCTGCCCTCAAAACACTTTTGGGCAGCGACGAGGTCGGTCCTGCCCTGATCGAGGACCAAGAGAACCGTGCCGTCTATATCTTCAATCATTTTGAGTATGACCGCGACACACTCAAACAAGAATATGACCGCGATGTCGCGTCGGGCACGCCCATTAACGTACCCGTAAACTATTACACCGACGATGACCCAAGCCAGCCCCCCGTTAATCGATGGCGCAGCCACGCGCATTTGCTATACGGAAACTGGATTCAGGAAATTTATCAATCAACGCCTTATGACATTGAAAAAATCGGTCACTAGTATGTTTTTTTTCACCACTTTTGTTTTGGCGTTTATCATTGTTGTGCAATGGCGCGCTGGCGTGCGAGAGGCTTCCGCGAGCACTACCTACCCCCCTCAGGGCCGCGTCATTGATGTGGACGGCACACCCGTCCATGTCCTCATCGCAGGCAGCGGGCCTGATTTGGTGCTTCTGCACGGGGCAAGCGGCAATGTGCGCGACTGGACTTTTGATTTCACCGACCGCGTGTCCGACCGCTACCGCGTCATCATGTTTGACCGGCCTGGTCTGGGCTGGACCGGTCGGTTGCCGAATAAGTCGGGACCATGGAACACCCGTGCCGAAACCCCGATGGAACAGGCAGAGCTGTTGCAAAAGGCCGCTGCAATTGTCGGGATCGAGCGGCCCATCGTGGTGGGCCACTCCTTTGGCGGTGCTGTGGCGATGGCATGGGCTTTGCGCCAACCTGAGGAGACTGCTGCTGTAGTGATGCTGGGCGCTGTTTCCAACCCTTGGCCCGGTGATTTGGGATGGGCCTATACCGTGACGGGCAGTGCCTTGGGCGGCGCAATCGTCGCACCCGTCGCCTCGGCCTTTGTGCCCCAATCCTATATCAGCAAAAGTGTTGAATCTATTTTCAAACCACAGCCTGCGCCTGAAGGATATGCAGATGCTGTCGGTGCTGCGCTGGTACTGCGCCGCGAAAGCCTGCGCGCCAATGCCCAGCAGGTAAACTCCCTGCGCCCCCATATCGTTAAAATGTCCAAACGGTACGAGGGGCTATCCCTGCCGCTTGAGATCGTGCATGGCGATGCCGATACGATTGTGCCGCTGTCTATCCACTCCGAGCCGCTATCGAAACAAGTGATCGGTGCCAACCTGACTGTGTTGGAAGGTGTGGGTCATATGCCCCATCACGCCAACCCTGATGCTGTTGAAGATGCGATTGATCGCGCCGCAGCCCGTGCGGGTTTGCGTAAGTCCCCATAACATCGCATATTGCGCCAAACGCCAGGCTGGAGGCCCGAGATGGAGCTGCCCTTTGACGGTGCTATAAGCACCTTTTACACCACTGACGCACCGGACGAGGTGCGCAATGCCGTTGCATCAGCCCAGAAAGGCGAGGTTCTCTCGGACAGTTACCCCCACCGCAAAGCGATGGGCCTCAAACGCTATGAGCGCGAGATGGCGCTGTTGCAAATCGAGCTTGTGAAGTTCCAGACATGGGTGCGCGACAGTGGCACACGCATCGCCATCGTCTTTGAAGGCCGCGATGCGGCAGGAAAAGGTGGTACAATCGAACGTTTCAGAATGAACTTGAACCCGCGTGCAGCACATGTCGTGGCCCTCACCAAACCCACCGAGGAAGAGCGCAGCGAGTGGTATTTCCAGCGCTATATCAAACACCTCCCCGCGGCAGGTGAGATCGTTTTCTTTGACCGCTCATGGTACAATCGCGGTGTGGTCGAGCCTGTATTCGGCTTTTGCACGCCCGAACAGAACGCGCATTTTTTCAATCAGGTACAACCCTTCGAGCAAATGTTGGTTGACGACGGGGTGCATCTGTTCAAATTCTGGCTCAACGTGGGCCGCGCCGAGCAACTCAAACGCATGCTGAAACGCGAAAGCGATCCACTCAAGCAATGGAAGCTAAGCGGGATCGACGTCAAAGGCCTCCACCTGTGGGACGAATATTCAGCCGCCATTCAGGATACCCTCACGCGCAGCCATACGGATCACGCCCCTTGGACGGTTCTGCGCTCGGATGATAAACGCCGCGCGCGGCTCAACGCCATCCGCACGGTGCTTCACCAGTTTGACTATGTACACAAGGACCTTGACGCGGTTGGCACGATCGACACCGCCATTTGCGGCGGCCCTGATATCTGGGATGTCTAAACGCGGCTACCATCACGGCAATCTGCGGCAAGCATTGGTTGATGCAGCCCTGCAACTGATCGAGTTGCGCGGCCCAACGGGTTTTACCCTATCGGAAGCCACAAAACAGGCGGGTGTGACCCCCGCCGCTGTTTACCGCCACTTTGAGGGCCGCGAGGATCTAATCGCAGAAGCAGCTCTGCAAGGCTATGAAATCTTTGGAGATTTGATGCAGCATGCCTATGAGAGCGGTCAGCCCTCGGCGCTGCAAGCTTTTGAGGCCACAGGCCGCGCCTATCTCGCTTTCGCGCGCAAGTTTCCCGGCCATTACATCGCGATGTTCGAAAGCGGTATTCAGATCAACCGCACTGCCGCCCTAGCGTCAGTCGCCAACCGCGCCAATGGCGTGCTGGAAAAAGCGGCGACCGACCTCAGCCAGCATATCCCCGAGCATAAACGCCCGCCGCCGTCGATGTTTTCTGCGCATATCTGGGCGATGAGCCACGGCGTGGTGGAACTGTTTGCGCGCAATTCACCCGGACGCGCATCCCCCTTCCCGCCCGAGGATTTGCTGGAAACAGGTATCGGGATTTACCTGCGCGGCCTTGGCCTCATCCCGCCAGACGATTAAGCTGCGACCAGTTCAAGTGCATTCAGCACCTCAGCCGCGATGGTAAAGGAGCGTTTACGTGCTTCGTGATTGTGAATTTGCCCCGTCAGAATGAGCTCGTCTGGCTGGTATTTCGCAACCAACTCGGCCAGTTGCTGCTTGACTGTCTCGGGCGCGCCTGTGGCATTGATCCGAAGGGCCTGATCCACACCGCGGCGCAGCGCTATCCCAATCTCGGCGTCTATGTCGTCCACGGGCCGTGGCAATTTACCCGGCATGCCGCTGCGCAACCGTGCAAAAGCCTGCTGGACCGAGGTACGCAAATAATGCGCTTCGGCATCCGTATCCGCCCCGATCACATTGACCGCCAACATGAATTTCGGCTCGGCCAGCGCCTCCGATGGTTTGAAATCACGGCGGTAGATATAAGAAGCGTCTTCCAGCGCATCAGGTGCGAAATGCGAGGCAAAGGCATAGGGCAGCCCGAAATGCGCTGCGAGTTGAGCGCCATAAAGCGAGGAGCCCAAAATCCACAGCGGCACATGGGTCCCCTGACCGGGATGAGCCTGAACTGGCGCACCAGCTTCGGCATCGCCAAGGTATCCCATCAATTCAATAACTTCAGCGGGGAAGTTATCCTCACCGCTACGGCCGCGCCGCATGGCATGCCACACTGCGTGATCCCCCCCCGGTGCACGGCCCAACCCCAAATCAATCCTGTCGCCATAGAGCGTCGCCAACGTTCCAAACTGCTCCGCAATGGTCAGCGGCGCGTGATTGGGAAGCATAACACCGCCTGCGCCCACGCGGATCGTCTTGGTCTTGCCCGCAACATGCCCCAGCAACACAGACGTTGCCGCAGACGCAATACCCGGCATGTTGTGATGCTCCGCCATCCAGTAGCGGTAATAGCCCAAGCTTTCCGCATGCTGCGCCAGATCAGCCGAATTGCGCATGGCATCGGCAGCAGTGCTTCCATCAGGAACGGGACAAAGATCAAGTATGGAGTATTTCATGGTAGGTCCTCATTGGCTCTACTAAACATAAGCCTGCTCGCCCCGATAGAAAAGAGGCTCGATCATATAAGGTGGGGCCAAACAAAAAAGGCCGCACCCTGCGGCGCAGCTTTTTCCAAAATTCGTGTAAAATTTAATGCTTGTCTATTCGGGTCTTTAATTACTATAATAATATTAATACCTTAGGAAGAATCTTAATTATATGCTATCAGTATGCTACACCTTCTTCAAAGCCACCTTCTCCAAAAAGGCAGTACTATTGCGCTTTCAACTGCACCATCAATACCTAACCTCAAC
>CAWVWS010000105.1:0-11358 GCA_963933905.1 uncultured Sulfitobacter sp. | reverse complement strand
CACGCACACGCATAGGGGCAAAACCGCCACCGCGAAAAGGCACCCGATCAGACATTCAAAAGCTCCGCATCCGCTGCCGCCGCCTCATTGCGCATCAGCCCCCAGAGGTGCTGTTGCTGCGCCTCAAGGGAGGCATCACCATAGGCGCGGTGCTCCAGCGGGGTTTCAATCTCGACAATCTCGCGTACTTGACCCAGTCGGCGGGAGAGTACAACAATGCGGTAGCCAAGCCGCACGGCTTCGGCCAGATTATGCGTTACATAAACCGCGGTAAAAGGCGTTCGTGTCCAAAGCCCGACCAGATCATCCATCAGCAATTCGCGCGTCTGGCTGTCGAGCGCTGACAAAGGCTCATCCATCAGCATCACCGCAGGGTTCACTGCCAAGGCCCGCGCAATCGCAACACGCTGCTTCATGCCGCCCGACAACTGCTTGGGCAGTGCGCCCGCAAAATCCGTAAGCCGCGTGCGGGCCAAAACATCAGCGATGATAGCCGCCTGATTACTGAGGCCATGATCCTCCAAAACCAGCGCCACATTCCCCTCCACCGTGCGCCACGGCAACAGGGCAAAATCCTGAAAGATATAGGTGAGCGCGTTCAAACACCCTTCGGGCGGCGCACCGACCTGAAGCACCGCACCCTCTGTCGGCTGTTCCAACCCGCCCAACAGACGCAGCAACGTGGATTTACCACAACCGGACGGCCCAACGATGCAGGTGATCCGCCCTGACGGAATGTCCAACGACACATCGCGCAACACATCCGTCTCGCCGTATCGGTGCGTCACCGCATCAAGTTTCAGGTCCACAGGAATTCCTTAGTCAAACTTCACGCCCTTTGCGATTTGCACCAAAAGCCCCAGCACAATGCCAGCGGCAAAGAGTGCCAGCCCGCCCAGAATCGCCTCCGTCAATGTGGCGGCACCGAGCATGCGCGCCGCCGACACTGCCATCTGAATCGGAGTCCCCGAAAAGGCCAAGTGGACGCCCAGAACCGCTCTAAGCAGACCCACCACCACAAGAAGCCATGCCATCAGGCCGCCACATCTGATAAAGAACATTTCATGCCTTCCAAAAACAAGGGCAGAGCGTGGTGCGCCCTGCCCCCAAACGGACGTGCCTTGCTTAGGCGCCCACAGTCTCGACGAAAGAGGTATCGATCAGCGTATCGAGGGTAATATCCTTACCCACCAAATCCTCTGACTGGAACCACTCAAGCTGGTCGCGCACGGAGGCAACATTCATCTTTGCCCCCTCATTCAGGCCCATGGTGCCGTTGATGATGGAGGGCGCCGCCTTTTCGCGCGGGCGATCCGTGTAGACATATTTATGAATCAGATCGACCATCGCGTTCATGCCATCCTCGCCACCGTCCTTGGCGATCATGGCTGCGTTATAATCGGCCACACCTTTTGAATAGGCGGCGAGGTAATCAGTAGTCATCTGCTTTTCCTCGGCTGGATTCTTGGCAGAGGTAAAGACTGTGGTAACCTGATAATCAGGTAAATACGTCGCCACATCACCGATGATATGCACGGCACCCGACCCTGCCAAAGGCTTGGCGATATGCGGCACGATGGACCATGCATCAATCTGGCCCGACTTGAGTGCGCCGATGATTGCACCAACTTTTTGCAGCGGTTTGAAGTTGAGGCTGATCCCTTCGGCAGCGGCCATTTTGGAGCCCATGTAATGGAACGACGAACCTGCCGTGCTCATGCCGTAAGACTTGCCATCCAGCATGGAGGGCGCGGTAATCCCAGCTTTGAACGCGGCATCGGAGACGAGAAATTTCTGACCGTCAATGCCTGCTTCTTCCTGCAATGCACCACCAATAACCTTGATCGCGCCCTTATCGGCGAGTGATACAAGACCACCAGAAATCGCAGTCACGACATAATCCACGTCGCCGCTAGCAATCGCCACCGCCATAGGCTGCGCCGCTTGGAAGAACTTGACCTCGACGTCCATACCCGCCTGCTTGAAATACTCCCGCTCCAGCGCGACGAAAGTGCCCGAGTGGCTGGTAAAGCGCAGCGCGCCCAGTGTAATCTTGCGACCAGATGCGATCGCAGGCGCCGCCAGCCCCAATGCAGCCGCAGAAGCCGTGATACCCGCCAGTGTATGGCGGCGTGTCAAAACTGTCATGTTCTCTCTCCCCATTTTTTTTCAGCTCCAGCTTGCCCTTGGCCTTCGCGAATAGTCAGGCAAACAGCCCCATCGCCTGATTGCCCTGCACGGCGACAGCGGCTATGATATCCCCAACCCAGACACAAAAAGGCTGCTGCCCATGTCCTTTGATCGTTCAATCAAAATCGCCCCATCCATCCTTGCATCCGACTTTGCAAATTTCGGTGCGGAATGTGCTGCCGTTGAAGCGCAGGGTGCTGACTGGATCCATGTCGATGTCATGGATGGGCATTTCGTACCAAACATCACCTTCGGTGCCGCCACCTGCGCCGCCATTCGCCCCCACATCAAAGGGATCATGGACGTTCACCTGATGATCTCTCCCGTCGATGCCTATATCGAGGATTTCGCCAAGGCAGGGGCCGACTTCATCACTGCCCACGTCGAAGCAACGCCCCATATCCACCGCACGCTGCAAGCGATCCGCGCGACGGGAGCCAAGGCTGGTGTGGCGTTGAACCCCGGCACACCAGCGTCAGCAGTGACCGAATTGCTCGACCTGACGGACCTGATCTGCGTGATGACCGTGAACCCCGGCTTTGGCGGTCAGAAATTCATCGATATGAGTGACAAGATCAAAACCCTACGCACCATGATCGGCGACCGCCCCATCCATATCGAGATTGACGGCGGCGTTGACCCAAAGACTGCACCAATCGTGGCAGCAGCAGGCGCCGATGTGCTGGTCGCAGGTTCCGCCGTGTTCAAAGGCGGCTCGGTCACAGACCCCGCCCCCTACGGCACAAACATCCGCAACATCCGCGAAGCGGCAGCGGGCATTTACACCTAAAATCAAACAGTCTTAGGGCAGATCGCCGCCCAAGACCTCGATCATCTTATGCTTGAGCAGTTTGCCTGTGGGCGCGGCAGGCAATGCCGTGGCCAGCACGATATGCTTGGGACGTTTGTACCCTGCCAGACGCTCCTTCACGAAGGCGCGCAACTCCTCCACTTCCGGGCGGTCGCTGTCTGACACTTGAACAAAAGCCAGCACTTCTTCATCGCCGTCTTTGGTGCGCCCGACCACTGCGGACTGGATCACCTGCGGGTGGTCGTTCAGCGCCGCCTCCACTTCAGGTGGGTAGACGTTGAACCCGCCGTGGATGATAAGCTCTTTAGAACGGCCCAGAATGTGCAGCTTGTCATGCGCGTCAATCTTGCCCAGATCGCCCGTGCGCAACCACCCCTCCGCAGTCAACGCGGCCGCAGTCGCAGCCTCGTTGCGGTAATAGCCCTTCATCAGATGCGGACCGCGAACCAGCACTTCGCCCTCGTCCACGCCATTGCCGCCCGGCGCGTTCACGTCGATCATCGCCTCGGTGCCTGGTGTCACTGGCCCAACGGAAATATCGGGGGAACCGATAGGGTTGTTTGTGGCAGAAGCACCCGAAGAAGTCTCTGTCATGCCAAAACCGTTCTGCAACGGCAGCTCGTAAAATGCCTCCGCCTTGCGCTTCCACGCAGGATCGAGCGGCGCACCACCAGAAGAGACATAGCGCAGGTTCGGGGCGCCCAAACGCTCCATCCCCTGCTCTTTTGTGTATTGCATGACAAGCGCGTGCATCTGCGGGACCGCTGGAATAATCGTTATTCCGCCCATCGCTGCATCATATAGCTTTTGCGCCGAAAACCGCGCCTCGATCTGGACATGCGCGCCTGTAAAACACGCACCCGTCAGCACGGAGATCAGGCCAAACACATGGCTCATCGGCAGCACGCCATACACCACATCATCAGGGGTCATTTTGCGCAAGCCACTGGAGGCCTGACCGCCAAAACGAATGCCGCTGTGGGTGAGCATCACGCCCTTCGGATCGCCTGTGGTCCCTGTGGTATAAAGCAGCACGGCCACATCATGCAGGTCGGCGTCAGGATCAGAAGTCCCCTTAGCAAGCAGCAACGAGCCGAAAGCACCCGTGATCTCCGTGGCCCCCATCCGCGCGCCATGCGCCGCCGCATCAGGAGAGACGTGGGACGTCATGAGGATCACCGCAGGAGTGGCATGGTTGAGAACTTTAGCAACTTCGGCCTCTGTCTGGCGGGCGTTGAACGGAATTATGACCGCCCCCACCTTCCACGCCGCATGCAGTGCCGCAACGGCCGCTGCGCAATTTTCGACCAGCAGCAGAACACGGTCAGTGGGCTGCACACCCGCAGTGCGCAATTCCGCCGCGAGGTCGTCGCTGGCGCGGTCAAGGTCGCCGTAGCTCCATTTCACACCACTGGAATCGCTCAACGCAGTGCTGTCGGGAGCGACCGCAACGCGGTCTTTCAAAAATTCGTCAACCCGTGCCATGCGCCGTGCTCCTGTTCAGCCGTAATTCGGGCTGCGTTTTTCCAAAAATGCTGCGATGCCTTCGGCAGCCTCGGGCGCACCAGTGGCATGGCCCATCGCATCACGCTCATGGTCCAGCTGCTCTGCCTCACTCGCGTCATAGGCGGCTGCGACCATCTTGCGAATGGCTGCCTGTGCATCACGTGGGCCAGCGCCGAAACGGTCGGCATAGGCGCGTGCGACGTCCATGGTACCGCCCACTTCAGTCAGGCTGTTGACCACACCTAATTCATGCATGCGCTCGGCCAAAACGGGTTGGGCCAGCATACACATCTCCATGCTCAGCTGCCGTGGCAGTGCGCGCGCCAGATGCGCAGTGAGGCCGCCATCAGGCACAAGCCCCGCCTTGACATAGGCCGCCACGAATTTCGCGCCCTTGGCGGCCACCACGATGTCACAAGCCAGCGCAAAGCTGAGACCCGCACCCGCAGCGCCGCCCTCCACAGCCGCGATAAACGGCACGGGACAGGCGCGCATGGCGCGGATCACATCGTGCAGCCCGTCAATGCGCGCGGTGCGGTCTTCGACCGACATGCCTTGGCTCTTGATAAGCTGGTTAAGGTCGCCCCCCGCGCAGAAAAACGGCCCCTCGGCCGTCAGAATGATCGAGCGGATGCGCCGTTCGGAGGCCATCTCGCAGGCCTGCATGATGCAAGCATAAAGCTCGGGCGACAGCGCGCCACGTTTATCTGTGTTCCCGTTCCAGATGATCAGGCGGTCGCCTGCGTCTTCCAACCGTGCGCTCATGTCGCTCTCTCCCGTTATCCCAGTTTGTCTTGCGGGACGCGTTTGAACACGCCCGTTGATGTGGCCACTAATGTACCGTCCTCATGCCGCAACTCGGCGCTAATAAAGAGCAAGCTGCGCCCGCCGCCCGTCACTGTGCCCGTGGCCGTCATGCGGCCCCGTTTGCCAGAGCCTACGAATTGTGTGTTCATAGAAACCGTGAGAAACGGCGCTTTTCCCGTCGCATCCACCGTGAGCGACCCTGTGGTCCCGCAAGCATTATCCAGCAGCGTCACAGCGATGCCGCCATGCAATGCGCCGTGCCGGTTCAAATGGTCGTCTGTCACGTCAAGATAGCAGCGCCCATGCGCACAATCACGCACATCCACCACATAGCCTACTAGCCGTTGTGTGCCGGTCTCACCATGGATGAAACCGGCCTCTTCTTTATGCTGCAGCGAGGGCAATAAACCGCTCCAAGTGGTGATCTACATCGCCGAAACGGTGATCGGCCATCACGATACGCTTGGCGATATGGGCCAGCTCGTATTCCTGCGTCATGGCGATACCACCGTGCAGCTGGATGCTCTCTTCGCCCACCAGACGGCCCACTCGGCCAATCAGGTTTTTGGTGGCAGAGATGTTGCGCTCGCGCACACCGCGCTCTGCTTCCAGATGACCTGCCGCAAGGATGACGGCGGAACGCGCCTGCTCCATCTCGATCAGTAGATCGGAGAAACGGTGCGCCAAGGCTTGGAACGTGCCAATCGGGCGGCCAAACTGCTTGCGCGTACCAAGGTAGTCTTTGGTCAGGTAACACGCAGTCTCCATCGCGCCCAAAGTTTCGGCGGTCTGGGCGACGTTTGCCGCAGCGATACGCGCCTCAATGGCATCAGTCGCTTTTCCAGCCGCACCTAAACGGGCAGAGGCATGAACCGCCACATCATCCAACGTGACTTCGGCAGCACGGCCACCCGCGAGCAGGGCATACCCTTGAATGGTCAAACCTTTTGCATCTTTGGGGACCAAGAACAGCGAGATACCATCCGCATCATCCTGCGCACCGCTCTCACGCGCGGAGACCACCAGCATATCGGCAGCTTCAGCATTCACGACCACAGCTTTGCGACCGTTGAGGATGATCTCGTCACCCTTCTCTGCTGCTATCACTGCAACACGGGTCAGGTCATAGCGGCTGGTTGGCTCACCATGGGCGAAGGCCAGTTGCAGACTGCCCTCGATGATGCTTTCGATATGCGCCTTTTGGTCGTCATTGCCCAAGTCGGCAATCAAACCACCTGCTAACACAGCAGTATCAAGGAAAGGCTCGACCACGCCAGCGCGGCCCAACTCTTCGAACACCACGGCGATGTCGAACCCCTTGCCGCCAAAGCCGCCCTGCTCTTCGCTAAACAGCGCGCCAATGACACCAAGCTCGGCCAGCTCTGCCCAGATCTCGGAGGACATGCCGCTGTCGGAGTTCAGGATCTTATTGCGGGTTGCTGTGTCGTATTTCTCCCGCAGGAAACGGCGCAACGTGTCTTGCAGCATTTGCCGCTCTTCGGTCAGATCAAAATTCATGGCTCAGCTTCCCATCGTAACTTTTGCGATGATCCCGCGCTGGATCTCGTTTGATCCCCCGAAGATCGACAATTTGCGGTTGTTGAAATACTTGGCCGCAACAGGACCTGCATCCAGTGGATCAGGCAGTGCTGCGTTGGACCCTTCAACAGCTTCGGAGGCGAAAGGCATTGCATAAGCACCCGCCGCACGGCGCGCCAGATCGTTGATCTCCTGACGGATGATCGTACCTTTGACTTTGAGCATGGAGGATTCCACACCCGGTGCAGTGCCTGCCGCCGCTTTGGAGACGATGCGCATGTTGGTGGTGGACATGGCCATCAAATCAATCTCGACCTGTGCTACACGTGCTGCAAAATGCGGGTTCTCGATGAGGGGCTTGCCGCCCGCCATCTCGGACTTTGCCAAACGCTTGACCGAGGCAAGACCCGCTTGGGAAAAGCCAACGCCCGCGATATTCGTGCGCTCATGGGTCAGCAGATATTTTGCGTAGGTCCAGCCTTCGTTCTCTTTGCCGACAAGGTTCTCTACGGGCACTTCTACGTCTGTGAACCAGACTTCGTTCACTTCGGGCGTACCATCAAGCAAGATGATCGGGCGCACTTCGATGCCGAGTGTGTCCATGTCGATGAGCAAGAAGGAAATGCCTTCTTGCTGCTTCACGTCTTTATCGGTGCGCACAAGACAGAAAATCATGTTGGCGTGCTGGCCCAGAGTGGTCCACGTTTTCTGGCCGTTCACGATGTAATGCGTGCCTGCCTCGTTCTTGACCGCAGTTGTCTTGAGCGAGGCAAGGTCGGACCCCGCACCTGGCTCGGAGTAGCCCTGACACCACCAGTCCTCACCCGACAGGATGCGGGGCAGCCAGTAATCGTTCTGCTCCTGAGAGCCGAATTTCTGCAGCACAGGGGCCAGCATCCCAAGGCCGAATGGCACGATGCGGGGGGCCGAGACCATTGCGGCCTCTTCCTCGAAGATGTGCTTTTGCACAGCGTTCCATTCGGCGCCGCCGAACTTCTTGGGCCAGTTAGGCGCAAGCCAGCCTTTTTCATTCAGCAAAGCGTGCCAGTTTTCCATATTAGCTTTGGTTAGCTCACCTTTGCCGCGCACTTTGTCCTGCATCTCGGGCGTGACTTTTTCCGCCAAAAACGCGCGCACTTCGCCGCGAAAGGCAATCTCTTCCTCGGAATAGCTCAGATCCATTTTAGGTCCCTCTCCATCAATCTGTCGGTTGCACTCTGGCTTTACTTAGCCGGAGCGCGGTTCAAGTCATCAAAGCTGCGACCCTCCGCCACAAGCTGTTGCAACAGGGCGCTTGGTTTCCAGAACCACGCATCCTCTGCGGCAAACCGCTCGATATCAGCGAGCACGGTTTCCAGCCCTTGCAGGTCGGCCCATTTCAGTGGGCCGCCCCGAAAACGCGGAAATCCGTAGCCAAACAGCAGCACCATATCCACATCGGCGGGGCGTCGGGCGATCCCCTCCTCCACCACCTTTGCGGACTCGTTCACCATGGCACACATATAGCGCCTGACAATCTCTTCATCGCTGAAATCACGTGGCGTTATTTTCAAATCCGCCTGCTCTGCAGCGATGAATTCGGGGATTTTGGGATTTGGCACACTTGCGCGGCTGCCAGCTCCATAAAGATAGTATCCCTCCCCCGTCTTGCGCCCAAAATGGCCCTGCTCACAGAGCTTGTCGATATAGGTCGGCACGCGCTCATCGGGGTGGCGGTCAGGCGCTTTGCGCTTGCGGGTCATCCAGCCGATGTCGAGCCCTGCAAGGTCAGCCACGGCAAAGGGACCCATGGCAAAGCCGAAATCAACCAGTGCCCTGTCGATCTGGTAGGGGGAGGCACCGTCCAGCACCATGTGATCCGCCGCTGTGCGGTAAACGGCCAGAATACGGTTGCCGATAAACCCGTCACACACGCCAGCGCGGACCGAGATCTTGCCCAAGCGTTTGCCCAGCGCGAAACCAGTGGCCACAACATCAATCGCCGTTTTATCCGCCACCACAATCTCAAGCAGCTTCATCACATGCGCGGGTGAAAAGAAGTGAAGCCCGATCACATCCGCAGGGCGCGAGGTCGCGGCGGCAATCTCGTCCACATCCAGATAGGAAGTGTTGGAGGCAAGGATCGCTCCCGCTTTGCACACAGCATCAAGCTTGCCAAAGACTTCCTTCTTCACATCCATATTCTCGAACACAGCTTCGATCACCAGATCGACGTCGGACAGCGTGTCGTATTGCGTGCTCACAGTGAGCGCTTTGGTGGTGAGGGCGTCAAACTGCTCTTGGCTGATCTTGCCGCGCTTCACGGCGCCACTAAGGTTGCCCTCGATGCAGCCCCGTGCAGCCGTAACCTGCTCATCCGTCATCTCGATCAGGACCACATCCAGCTTTGACAACAGCGCCGCCGTGGCAATGCCTGCGCCCATGGTCCCGCCGCCAATCACACCGATGGCATTCAGGGGGCGCGGCTCCACGCCTTTCAGCTCGGGCAGGTTGCTCACGGCACGCTCGTTAAAAAAGGCGTGGATCATCCCCTTACTCTGATCGCTGGCCAGCATTTCCATGAACAATTCACGCTCCGCCGCCATGCCATCGGAGAAGGACAACTCGGAGGCGGCCTGCACCGCACGCACCCCTGCGCCGCCACTGATCTGGCCACGGCCCTTTTTCATCACGCCGTCATAGGCGGCATTCCAATCAATATCCTGCGCTGCGGGCAGCTCGGAGACAGGGCGGCGCGGGGCGTTTGCCGCCAGCAACGAAGTTGCATAGGCGAGGCCCACCTCTTGGGGATCGCCCTTCTTGATCTTGTCGATAATGCCCATCTCATGCGCCTCGGCAGCGCCAATCTGGCGGCCAGATGTAATCGCCTCTATCGCCTTGTCCGCGCCGACCAGTCGCGGCAACCGTTGGGTGCCGCCTGCGCCGGGCAAAAGGCCCAGATGCACTTCGGGCAGACCCACAACGGCGGATGGCTGCGCGATGCGGTAATGCGCGCCAAGGGCGATTTCCAAACCGCCCCCCAAGGAAACACCATGCATGGAGGCAATGACCAACAGCGGCGATCCTTCGATCCGTGTGCACAAATCGGGCAAGGCAGGTTTCATCGGGGGTTTACCAAATTCGGTGATATCCGCGCCTGCAATAAATGCGCGACCATCGCCTACGATCAGCACCGCTTTGATCTCGGCATCCGCCTCGGCACGGTCCATCGCATCCGACAGCCCCTGACGCACCGCTTGGGACAGAGCGTTCACAGGCGGGTTCTGGATACGCAGGATGGCAACAGTACCTTGGGCGCTATAGGCAACAGGATCAGACATATTGGCTCTCTTTCACTTCACTATCAAAATTATCAGCGCCGGCTCAGCGCGGGTGCGCGGCCCGTGCGCAGTTCAAGGGCTTTTACGAGACGGTGCAATGCGGGACCAACCTCCGCGTGCATCCGCGCGGTGGGGAGTGCGTCAGGCGTGGCCCCGCAAGTAAAGGCTACTGCTTCACCAAATTCACCCGCATCATAGGGAACACTCACCGCATTTACCGTGCTGGCATAGCGGGTCGCCTCGGCCGCGATGATAAAACCCTGCCCCAGCAACTGGTCATACCCGTCCTGCCGCACCGCACGCATATCCGCATCAGGCTCAAGCGCCTCGAACCGCTCTGCATCCATTGCGGCCAGAAACGCCTGACCCGAGGAGGACCAGAGCAAAGGAATACGGTGCCCCGGTTCCAGCCAGATCGCCTGCGCCGTGGCAGGGCGCCATGTGCGCACCAGCATCATGCGGTCCCCGTCGCGCACTGCAATCAGGGCAAGGGTGCCTGTGTCATCGGCAAGCTGCTGCATGTCGTCGCTGACCATATCCACAAAACTCACCGCAAGAGAGGCCACCGACCCAAGCACAATCGCTTCCGGCCCAAGACGAAAACGGTCGTTTCGGCCGCCATGGCTGAGATAACCCAATTCGCACAGGGTATAAGTCAAACGCGAAATCGTCGGTTTAGGCAGGCCCGTACGCTCCGCGATTTGCGCATGGGTTAAACCGTTGTCGCTCGCCCTGAAGACCCGCAAAACCCCAAGGCCACGCGCCAGCGTATTGGCGAACTTCCTGTCCGGTGTTTGACTTTCGCTCGGGTTTGTCATTTGGCCGCCATAAGGATCAGAATGGTTGTCGTCGAAGATAAGATGATACGCATCACTGCAGCGATGTCCACGTATTGAGCCTGCGCCCAAAGCACTTGCGCTGCAAGAAGCACGTTCCGTCACACGCAGCACGAGACCTCTCCAGAACACAATCACGCCAGACAACCCACCTTAGCCTTTGCAATCAAGGAACAGCGCTGGACGGCGCATGTTTTATGGGGTTCACTCTGCGCCAAGAGACAAGGACAGACATGACGCTGCTAGATGTAAAATCACTGACAATCGGCTTTGGAAAAGCGCCTGCCGTTGTGGAAGGTGTTAATTTCTCAGTTGAATCCGGTGAAACGCTTGCGCTGGTCGGGGAAAG
>CAWVWS010000104.1:0-11365 GCA_963933905.1 uncultured Sulfitobacter sp. | reverse complement strand
TTACCACCGACCTTGGCTTCCGTATCGCTGATGTAAGCAGAGCCGACACCCGATTGAGCGTCGTAACCGCCGTTCCCATGATAGAGCGGAACGAGGCGATCAGAGACGTGTTGATCGGTGTGAGCACAGGGTTTATCCTGCTTGGCCTGTTCGTGGCCTTTGCCGCTTATCGCGCTGTGCGCCGGACTTCTGATGTGATTGTGGATTTGAGTGCCGAAATTGGACGCAAGAACGCACATGACCTTTCCCCCGTTGACCGTAAAAACATCTTTGCCGAAATCGAGCCTGCGATAGACAAAATTGACGCGCTTATGGGGCGGCTGGATGCCACTCTGACAGCAGAGCGGGCCTTTGCCACCAATGCGGCGCATGAATTGCGCACGCCCTTTGCGATCAGTCTGGCACATGTTCAACGGCTGCGGGCAAAACTGTCAGATCCCGACGCCACCGAAAGCGCTGTGGAAATCGAACAAGGGCTCAAACGCCTTACCCGCCTCATCGAGCGATTGCTGCAAATGTCTCGTGCCCAGTCAGGATTGGGACGTGCCGCGTCACAGACCGACATCGCACCTGTGGTCAATCTGCTGATGCGCGAATTGCGCGACCGCATACCCTCCCCCGACAGGCTTGTCATGACTGGACCAGAGGGGGAGTGGAAAAGTGCAGTCGACCCCGATGCCATCGGCATCATGCTGAACAACCTGTTTGAAAATGCGCTCAAACACGCGACTGGCGATGCACCCATCTATGTGGATGCCAGCGCGAAAGGACGCGTTGTCGTGTCGAATGACTGCGTCGCCTTACTGCCCGATTCCCTTCACCAGATCAAACAGCGGTTTGTCCGAAACACTGCCACGTCGGAGGGGTTCGGCCTTGGCCTCTCGATTGTGCAGGAGCTGTGTGAGCAGTCGGGCAGCACGCTAGAGCTGGCATCGCCCTGCATGGGCAAGACGAGCGGCTTTAGCGCGACACTGACGCTACCTGTCGAGCACTAGGCTCCCTGCGGCGCGTATATCGTCGATTACCGTGCAGCTACGGGCAGAGATGATCCGCCCGCAGCAATGCTTTATCTGGAAGTTACTTCCAGCCAACTTCGTTGAAAATCTTCTGCGCGGCGGCCAAATTCTTGGCCACTTTGCTCAGATCAACCGCGTCGGGACGGAACAAACCCAAGGCCGCGACAGACGGGCTGAGGGCGACGCCTGGCACGGCGGGATATTCGTCGTTACCTGCCGAAAAATACTGCTGGGCCTGATCACCTGCGAGATATTCCATGAACAGGATCGCATTCGCCTTGTTCGGGGCATGGGCTGCCACACCGCCACCCGACAGGTTCATATGCGCGCCCTCCGCATTCTGGGCAGGGAAAATCCAGCCGATGTTTGCCCGCGCATCTTCGGGCAGGCCATTCACCTCTGTCCGCAGGGAACGGGCAAAGTAATATGTGTTCGCAATCGAGATATCGCATTCACCCGACACGATACCGCGCAGCTGGTCGGTATCGCCGCCTTCGGGATCGCGGGCAAAGTTATCGACGACACCCTGCGCCCATGTCTTTGCCGCCTCTTCGCCGTAGTTTTCAATCACCGCGGCAAGAAGGGTCTGGGAGTAGACATTCGAAGAGGAGCGATGGCACACCAATCCCTTATAGACAGGATCAGAGAGGGAGACATAATCCTGCGGCGGGTTGGTCACATCGGTTTTGTCATAGAATATGATCCGCGCGCGCTGGCTAAAGCCGAACCACTGGTTATCGGAATCCTGCAAGTTGTCAGGAATACGCGCTTCGAGAATATCACTCTCGATCGATTGGAGAACGCCCACGTCCTTGGCGCGTTCAAGGCGCGATGTGTCCACCGTTAGCAGGATATCCGCAGGCGAATTCGCTCCTTCTGCGCTCATCCTTGCGATCAGTTCATCCGCCTTACCTTCAATGCGGTTGATCTTGATCCCCGTAGCCTCGGTAAAGTCGGAATACAGACGCTCGTCCGTATCATAATGACGTGAAGAGTAGAGGTTCAATTCGCCCTCGGCGAAAGCAGTCGCAGGTCCCATCGCGACCAGTGCAGTGGTCATTGTAGCGGTCAAAATGGTCAAGGAACGTTTCATAGTCTTACCTATCAGAGTTGTTTACAAAAACACTCAGATACCATTTCAAAACGAAATGCAATGTTTCCGACAAAAATAGTCAGATAAATTTTCAGATGCGCAAAACCTTGCCAATCGTCGCCTGCGCGGGGTGTAAAACCATCCCCCACGCAGAATTCAGATATCTGTTGTAGCAACTCTGCCGCAAACAGCCCAGCTAATGCCTACTCTGCCGCCTCCAGATACTCATCCATCGGCGGGCAAATACAGGCAAGATTTCTATCGCCCCAAACATTGTCCACACGGTTCACAGGCGGCCAGTATTTGTCCACTCGGAACGCACCGGGCGGGAAACACCCCTGCTCGCGCGTGTAGGGACGGTCCCAATCCTTCACCAGATCCTCCATCGTATGCGGCGCGTTCTTGAGGGGGTTATTCTCTCCGTCAATCTTGCCGTTCTCGATGTCGGAAATCTCGGCCCGAATGGCGATCATCGCATCGCAAAAACGGTCCAGCTCCGCTTTGGTTTCCGACTCTGTCGGCTCAATCATCAACGTCCCAGCCACAGGCCAGCTCATTGTCGGCGCGTGGAAGCCACAGTCCATCAACCGCTTGGCGATATCATCCACCGTCACATGCGCACTGTCGGCAAAGGGGCGCGTGTCGATGATACACTCATGGGCAATCCGCCCTTTCGGCCCCTTATAGAGAACCTCGAACGATCCCTCCAACCGCTTTGCGATATAGTTGGCATTCAAAATCGCCACCCGCGTCGCTTGGGTCAGGCCATCGCCGCCCATCATCAGGCAATAGGCCCATGAAATCGGCAGCAATGAGGGCGAGCCAAAGGGCGCGGCAGAGACTGCCCCCTCACCGCTCGTCGGATCACCGGGCAAATGCTCAATCAAATGCGCTTTCACTCCGATTGGCCCCATACCGGGTCCACCGCCCCCGTGGGGAATGCAGAATGTCTTGTGCAGGTTGAGGTGGCTCACATCGCCCCCCAGATCACCGGGCCGAGACAGACCCACCATAGCGTTCATATTCGCCCCGTCGATATAGACCTGCCCCCCATTCGCATGGGTAATGTCACAAACATCGTTCACCGTCTCCTCGAACACACCATGCGTCGAAGGATAGGTGATCATGCAGGCAGCCAGATTGTCCTTATGCTCCGTAACTTTCGCGTCGAAGTCATCCAGATCAATATCGCCGTTCTCCGCCGACTGGATCGGCACAACTTTCCACCCAACCATTTGCGCGGAGGCGGGATTGGTGCCATGCGCAGACATCGGAATAAGGCAAATGTTGCGATGCCCCTGCCCGTTTGCACGGTGGTAGGCCGCGATGGTCAAAAGCCCCGCATACTCTCCCTGCGCGCCCGAATTGGGCTGCATCGAGATCGCGTCATAGCCTGTCATATCACACAGCTTGGCCGATAAATCATCGATCATCTGCGTATACCCCGCCGCCTGATCCGAAGGGATATAAGGGTGCAACAATGAGAACTCATCCCAACTTACAGGCATCATTTCCGCCGCCGAATTCAGCTTCATCGTGCAGGACCCGAGCGGGATCATCGCACGGTCCAGCGCCAGATCACGGTCCGCCAAGCGGCGCATGTAGCGCATCATTTCCGTCTCCGCACGGTTCATATGAAACACAGGATGCGTCAGGAAATCAGACGTACGGATCAGCTTTTCAGGCATGTGATAATGCGGGGTATAGTCCTTATCTTCCCGCTCAATCCCGAAGGCCCGCCAGACCGCCTCGATGGTCGCAGAGCGTGACCGTTCATCCAGCGTAATTCCGACCTGAGTGGTCCCAACTTTGCGCAAGTTGATCCCCTCATCCACAGCAGATTTCATTACCGCAGATTGCAGCGGCCCGACCTCCACAGTGATCGTGTCAAAGAAGACTGCAGGCCGCACATCAAAGCCTGCAGTTTTCAACCCTTCAGCCAACCGCGCCGTCTTGCGGTGTATCCGCTGCGCTATCGCCTTGAGCCCCTCAGGCCCATGAAACACCGCATAAAATCCCGCCATCACAGCCAGCAACGCCTGCGCCGTACACACGTTCGAGTTCGCCTTTTCGCGCCGAATATGCTGCTCGCGCGTTTGCAGCGAGAGGCGGTAGGCACGGTTGCCCTGACTATCAATCGACACGCCCACAATGCGGCCCGGCATAGACCGCGCATAGCCCGTCTTCGTCGCCATATACGCCGCGTGCGGACCGCCATACCCAACAGGTACGCCAAACCGCTGGGTCGAGCCGACAGCAATATCCGCCCCCATTGCACCAGGCTCTTTCAACAAAGTCAGCGACAGCGGATCAGCCGCAATAACTCCCACTGCCTTATGCTCATGCAGGGCCGCAATCTCCGCTGTGAAATCACGCAAGTGTCCAAACGTGCCAGGAAATTGGAAAATCGCCCCGAAGACCGCACTGGCATCCAGATCGTCTGGATTGCCCACAATCACTTCAATGCCCAAGGGTGCCGCCCGCGTCTTCATCACATTGATGTTCTGCGGATGGCAATTCTCGTCGATGAAAAAGCCCATCACTTTGGTCTTCGCCACACGCTTGGCCATGGTCATGGCTTCCGCACAGGCCGTCGCCTCGTCCAACAGTGACGCATTGGCAATATCCAACCCCGTCAAATCCGACACCATCGTCTGGAAGTTGAGCAACGCCTCAAGCCGCCCCTGCGAAATCTCGGGCTGATACGGCG
The DNA here is from genome assembly GCA_963933905.1 of uncultured Sulfitobacter sp. GTDB lineage: Bacteria > Pseudomonadota > Alphaproteobacteria > Rhodobacterales > Rhodobacteraceae > Sulfitobacter. The sequence continues at coordinate 6,546 of CAWVWS010000104.1, read as the reverse complement.
TGTAAGCCGTATACCAAGCGGGGTTTTCAAAGATATTCCGCTGGATCGCTGGTGGCGTGACCGTCCCGTGATACCCCTGCCCGATGAGCGAGGTCAGGACCTTGTTCTTGCCCGCCACTTCTTTCATATGCCGCAGCAATTCCTGCTCCGACAGCGGCTTGCCGAAATCCAACGGCTCCGCCTGACGGATCTTGGCAGGCAGCGTATCGTCAATGAGCGCATCAAGGTCCTTTGCGCCCACAACTTCCAGCATATCCGCCATCTCGGACACGGACGGCCCGATGTGGCGGCGGTTGGCGAAATCGTAAGGCAGGTAATCTGTGGGCGTAAAAGTCATGATGCTCTCCGAAAGGTCAGGCGATAAGGGCGGTGTAGGCGGCTTCGTCCATATAGGCGTCCATCTGCGCAGGGTCTGACGGCCTGATCTTCATGAACCAGCCCTCGCCCATGGCATCGTCATTGGCCAGCGATGGGGTATCGCCCAAGGCCTCATTGATCTCCACAATCTCGCCGTCAATCGGCGCAAGGATGTCAGAGGCGGCTTTCACACTCTCGATCACCACAACTTCGTCGTCTTTGGCGACCACTGTGCCCACGTCAGGCAGTTCCACAAAAACGATATCGCCCAACTGGGCGCTCGCATGGGCCGTAATCCCGACCACAACCAGATCACCCTCTGCGCGCAGCCATTCATGCTCTTCAGTAAATTTCATCTCATCGTCTCCGTTGGTTAACGTTTAAAATTCGCAGGAACAAAAGGCAGGGCCGTCACGGTCAGTGGCAAGCGTTTGCCCCGCAACTCGCCAAACACAACTGTCCCGTTTGTGGTAAATTCAGCAGCGACCATTCCCATAGCAACAGGTCCACCCACCGTGGGTCCAAAACTCCCCGAAGCAATCGTGCCAATCGGCGCATCACTCTCGGTATCGCTATACAGAACAACGCCCTCGCGCATCGGAGCAGGCCCGTCAGGCAACAGCCCCACCCGCTTGCGCGCAGCACCATTTGCCAACTCCCCCAGAATGATATCGGCACCAGGGAAGCCACCCGTACGCGCACCGCCCGTCCGCCGCACCTTTTGGATCGCCCAGTTCAGCGCAGCCTCAGTCGGGGTCGTTCCCACATCAATATCATTGCCATAGAGGCACAGACCCGCCTCCAGCCGCAGACTATTACGTGCCGCAAGGCCAATCGCCTCCACATCATCATGCGCCAATAACGCCCGCGTCAAATCTTCAGCCTGCGCCTCAGGTACAGAAATCTCGAAACCATCCTCACCCGTATACCCAGAGCGCGAGACCCAACATTCCGCCCCGTTCAGCGTCAGGTTCGCCACGTCCATAAACCGCATATCCGCCGCGCGAGGATCAAGCACCGCCAGCACCGCCTCTGCCGCAGGACCCTGCAAAGCGAGCAAGGCACGATCCGTTACCTCGGTCACACGCACGCCGTCCAGACCAGCAGTCATATGGGCAATGTCAGCTACCTTACACGCCGCATTCACCACCACAAAAATATGATCGCCACGGTTGGCGAGCATCAGATCATCCATAATCCCGCCCACATCATTTGTGAAAAACCCGTACCGCTGGCGCCCCTCGCCCAGCCCCAGAATATCCACAGGCACCAGCGTCTCCAGCGCCAATGCAGCCGCTTCGAAATCGGTGCCTCCAAGTATGACCTGCCCCATGTGGCTCACATCAAACAGGCCCGCTTTTTCGCGGGTGTGCGTGTGCTCTTTCATCACTCCCAGCGGGTATTGAAGCGGCATGGCGTAGCCCGCATAGGGCACCATCTTGGCCCCAAGCTCCGCGTGTAAATCGAAAAGTGGCGTGTGCAGCAGATCGGACATCAACAGCTCCTCAAAGGGCGCGCAGATTCTCCGAAATCATGCGGCACCACGTGAACACACAGGCTGTTGCCTGCACGCGTGATGCCCCCTCTGTCCTTGCACCTGAGATTGCTATCCCTTCGGTGTGCGCATGGCTGCGCCGCTCTCCAGAGTCTTCTTCCCCGCGTCGGTCCGTTTGCCTGAGAGTTTCCGGGGCGGTTGCTCCTTCGGCACCAGTATCACTGGTTCTCCCGACACGGGGTTTTGTGGGAAGATGGCCCATTTCGAATTTGGACGCAAGCCATCTTGTCAGACCTATCTCCCGTCATCGGACGGGAAGCATAAAGCCCGCAAAGAACGCGGCCACCTCTTCAACTGCCGTCATCGGAAGCACTTGGGCCACATATTGATCAGGACGCACCACCACCAACGCACCCTGTCCTCGGTCTATCCCGCGATGATCAAAGATATCGGGGCCGCTTTTCAGATTGGGGCAGAAGATCTTTTCATAGTCGATCAACCCGTGACGGCCCTTGCGCGGGACTAAAAGCGGCGGCACCTCGCCCAGCGCCATATCGCGGTGGGCCGTCTGGAACACGACCCGCACATCAAACACCGCATCGATATCCGCGCCCTCAGGGGTGTAGCGCGCAATCATCCCCTCGCCCAGCGCATCACATAGTGTGGCAATGCTGCCCCGCCCACTATCTCCTGCACCCGCAAAAGCGATCAACCGCCAGCGGCCGTCCGCCTTGAGCATATGACCCAATTCCGTCGGGCGTGCATCGGCCAAGCGGATCACAGGGGCGGAATGGAACCGCATGCCAACGGGGTATCCTGTCGCCAGCTTTTGATGCCCACTGTCCCCGACAAGCATCGAAGGAACATACCGCGTCTCGACACCTGCGGTATAGCGACCGTGCTTTTTGAAATACTGCTGAAACTGGTCGGCCTCTGCGGCATCCTTTGGCTTGGCGCTGAACAGTCGGGCCATGTCCTTGTCGAAATCAATCAACTCTTTGGCCTTGGCGCGCCGCTCTTCCGAGTAGGTGTCGAGCAGCGTCTCGTTCGCTTGCCCGCGCAGCACAGCAGCCAGTTTCCAGCCCAGATTGAACGTATCAGCCATAGAGACATTCATCCCCTGACCCGCCTTGGGGCTGTGGGTGTGACACGCATCCCCCGCAATAAAAATGCGCGGCATCTGCGTGCCACGCGCATCAGCAGGCACATCGTCGAAGGCATCGCAAACCCGCTGCCCAATCTCATAGGCGGACCACCATGCGACCTCCTTCACGTCCAAGGTGTAAGGCGACAGGATGGTGCGGGCTTTTTCGATCAACATTTCGGCAGTCACGTTGCGATCTGCCGCACGCTCGTCCCCTTCAAGGGCGGCCAGCTCGATATACATGCGCACCAGATAGCCGCCTTCGCGCGGGATGATGAGGATGCTGCCGTCATGGGCCGACTGGATCGCCGCCTTGAGACGTATGTCGGGGAAATCGGTCACGGCCAGCACATCCATCACACCCCACAGTTGACGCGCCGCCTCCCCCTTGAGGGCATGGCCCATCGCGCGGCGCACGGCACTGCGCGCACCGTCACAACCGACAACGTATTTTGCGCGCACAGTATGCGTCGCGCCCGTGCCATCTGTCGCCTTGAATATTGCGGTCACAGAATATTCAGGATCGTCCGTTTTAGTTAGATCAACCAGTTCACGGTGATAGTCTGGCATCAACCGGCGGGGGCCGTTTTTCATCACATCGAGATAAAAATCATGAACACGTGCCTGACTAAGAATGACATGCGGCATTTCCGACAGGTCATCCTCCACGTCCTGAATACGGTCCGCGCGCATCAGCCCATTTCCTTGGGCATCGGGTCGCCAAAAGCCTACTTCGTTCACAAAATAGCTTTCCTTCAGCACCCGCTCGGCAAAGCCGAAGGCCTCGAACATCTCCAATGACCGACAGGCAAGCCCGTCCGCCTGCCCCACTTCGAGCGGACCCTCCTTGCGCTCTGTAATCATGGTGTTGATCTCGGGAAAGGCCGCAAGCTGCGCAGCAAGTGTCAGACCCGCAGGGCCACAGCCCACAATCAGAACATCGACGGCATCATCCGTCCAATGGATATCAGCAGCCGCAGGGGCAACCGAAGGGTCGCCAGACCGAAAACCGTCAAGGTGATATTGCATGGGCTGCCATCCTACATGGTAAGCATACATATCAAATAGCAGGGTTTCATTTCTATCGTCAAGGTAATATGTATACTTACCATAAATGGAGACCGCAGATGCAACGCGATACCCCCCTTATCCAGATGCCCGGACACCTGATACGCAGGTTTCATCAACACGCCACAGCGACCTTCCAGAACAGTGTTAAATCGACAGGGCATGACATTACCCCTGTACAATTCGCCACTCTGGCCACGCTTGCCCAACACCCCGAGCTTGATCAGGCCACCCTTGCGGGGCTTATCGCATATGACCGTGCAACCATCGGCGGTGTAGTCAAACGCCTTGAGCAAAAGGGGCTAATCTCGCGCAATCCCAGTGAAAAGGATCGCAGAGCCTTCAGGCTGGCACTGACGCCCTATGGCCAAACTGTTCTGGGCGAGGTCACCCCGATTGTATCGGCACTCCAGTCGGATATCCTCGAAGGATTGTCGGCGGATGAAGCCCACACCCTCATCCGCCTGATGCACAAGGCGTTACAGATGGACCCAGAGCGGGATCATCGGTAGCTTACTGAGGAAAACACCTGAGCCGTCAAAATGCCGGGAGACACCTGATGAGCCGCACCAAAGCCACTGAACACGCGGCCGCCTATGCCGATCACGGCATCTTGCAGGCGGAACTTGCCGCCCTAGTCGCTTATCGGAGCGAGAGCCAAAACCCTGCGCAAGCCTCTGTCCTGCACGCATACCTGACCCAAGCCATTCAACCGCGCCTTGAGGCGATGGGGTTTGACTGCGCCCTGCACGCCAATCCCTTGGAGGGTGGCCCTTTCCTGTTTGCGTCACGGATCGAGGACACCATGCTGCCCACGGTTTTGATTTATGGCCATGGGGATGTGATCTGGGGGCAGGACGATCAATGGCGCGATGGCCTGCCCCCTTTCGAGCTTACCGAGGAGGGCGACCGACTTTATGGTCGTGGCTCCGCTGATAACAAAGTGCAGCATTTGATCAATATCGCCGCTCTCGAGACGGTTCTCGCGCTGCGGGGTAGGCTTGGCTTTAACGTGAAAATCGTGATGGAGACGAGCGAGGAAATCGGCTCTCCCGGGCTCAAGGAAATGATGGAGTTGCACAGAGATGCGCTGCGTGCGGACGTGCTGATCGCCTCTGACGGACCACGTCTGAGCGCCACACGGCCCACGATGTTTATGGGCTCAAGGGGCGCGGTGAGCTTTGATCTGGTGGTCGATCTACGCGAGGGGGCGCATCATTCGGGCAACTGGGGCGGGTTGCTGGCTGATCCTGCGATCCTGCTGTCACATGCTTTGGCCAGCATCACAGACGTGCGCGGTCAGTTGCAAATTCCCGAATGGCGCCCCGACAGCCTGACCCGGACGATCCGCGATGCACTGCGCGATCTGCCTGTGGGTGCAGGGGGTGATATTGCCATCGATATGGACTGGGGCGAAGCGGACCTGTCGCCTGCGGAGCGGGCCTATGGCTGGAACAGCTTTTCCATCCTCGCGATGAAGTCGGGCATGCCAGAGGCGCCTGTGAATGCCATTGCGCCCCGTATATGGGCGCGATGTGCGCTGCGCTATGTGGTGGGAACGGACGTTGATGATATTCTGCCTGCCCTGCGCCGCCATCTGGACGCGCAGGGTCACAAAGCCGTCCAGATCGTCCCCGTGGACAAAGGCATCTTTGGGGCGACCCGTCTGGACCCTGACCATCCTTGGGTAGACTATGTGCGCACCTCCCTCACCCTCACAACAGGCGATGCGCCCCATGTGCTTCCCAATCTGGCGGGCTCCCTGCCCAATGACTGCTTTGCCGATGTGCTGGGCGTGCCAACCATCTGGATACCCCACAGCTATCTGGGCTGTAACCAGCATGCACCGAACGAGCATGTCCTGAAATCCGTCTGCCGCGAGGGGATGCAAGTCATGGCAGGGCTGTTCTGGGACATTGGCGGCGGTGTCCCTACGCCTTAGCGTTGGCCGCGCAGATTGAAGCAGTGGTGAGTGTCCCCGCCAGAGCATCGTCAATCGCTTTGCGCCCCAGATGCAGGCCGATCTCGTAACGCCCGAACAGGAAATGCGTGTTGGCCCCCGTGGCCAGACCCTTCTGGATGTTCTCGCCGATCTCGAAATCCTCGTTAAACACGGTGCGGATCACATCATAATTCTTGGCCCAATAGCGCTCTGCCTTCTCGGTCTCGGGCGCTTCGGGGATCAGCATCATGCATTTGAAGATGCAGGTATCCACACCCATCGGGATGATTGTGTGGATGTAGATGTGGTCAGTCTGGACCTGCACATAGTTGCACGGAAACACATAGTTCTGCGTGAGGAAGTTGCGGCGGTGGTCCCATTCGTCCTCGGGTTGGTCCTTGAGCGCCACCACAGTCGGCAGTGGCACAGCATGGCGTACATGCGGGTATTTGTCCAAAAACACCGACTGGTTGTCGAGATAGGCGGAACAGGCCGTATGCTCATGCGCGCCGCAGAAGTGATAAGATTCCTGAAACCCCT
>CAWVWS010000103.1:0-11378 GCA_963933905.1 uncultured Sulfitobacter sp. | reverse complement strand
CCAGTTTTCCTGTTCACGGCATCGACGCCGCACGGTTTGAAAAAAGCATCAACTGGTCCAAGGCACGCCGCAACGGCGTAAACTTCGCCTTCATCAAAGCGACCGAAGGCGGCGATCTGCTGGACTCCGCGTTCAAGTCCCACTGGCGCGGCGCAGGCAAGGCAGGCGTGGCACGCGGCGCCTATCACTTCTACTATTTCTGCACGACACCAGAGGTGCAGGCGCGTTGGTTCATCCGAAACGTCCCCAAGACAAAAGGCATGCTGCCCCCCGTCCTCGACATGGAATGGAACCCGTTTTCCCCCACCTGTGCCCACCGCCGCCCCGAGGCAAGTGTCGTGCAGGACGAGATGCGCCGCTGGCTCCGTATCGTGGAGGCGCACTACGGTCAAAAGCCGATCCTCTATACCACGCCGCGCTTTTATGAGGAGAACAAACTCGCCCGTTTCAAAGGCCACGAATATTGGTTGCGCACCACGGCAAAAACGCCTCGCCAAGCCTATCCAGGTCAAAGCTGGCGTTTCTGGCAGTACTCATTGACGGGATTGAGGGGGAAGTCGACCTCAATCTCTTCAACGGCAACCGTGCCGAGTGGGCTGCATGGCTCGCGGCACGCGCGCACCCCTAAATCATAGGAAATACGGCCTAATCCTACGGGCAGTATCCAGACATGGCGGTGCGCCGCCTTGATCTGGCAGGACGGGCCATAGCCCTTTAGGGCGATCAGCGCATTTCCCGCGCGGGTCGCGACACAGTCCATATTGCCCTCAAAGTCGGGCAGGTGAAAAATCACCACTTTGCGCGTCTTGCCAAAGCGCATCTGCGTCAAGGTAATCTGCGGTGCGACACGGTCGTAACACGCATCCCAACACAGCTCTGCAATATCGGGGAGGTGGCGCAAACTGTCCCAACGGTTGAGTAGAACAATGGTGACAGTCGCATCTTCCACTTGCTCAGTGCCCAGCGCTGCCCGCACTTCATCTGCGCGGTCCCCGATTATGGCCACAGTGGGGGTCCGGTCAGGCGACAGCGCCACACCCAACGCAAAGACCACCGCGAGCAAGACACCCGCGATGGCGATATAGTGTTTAGCCGTCCACGCGAATGGTGGTGTTTTTCGGATCATAAGGGCTGTCCTCGACAATCTCGGCATCCCACAGCTGGTCGAACATCTTGACCTTCAACTTGGTCCCAACCACCGCAGTCTCTGCCTTGACATAGCCCATGCCGATCGACTTCCCAAATGCGACAGAATAGCCACCCGAGGTCAGACGCCCAACGCGGGTATCGCCGTGATACAGAACCTCACGGCCCCAAGGGTCCGCATCATCTGGCCCGTCGATAAGAATAGTAACGCACTTCGCCTTGATCCCGTGATCTGCCATGGCCTGCTTGCCGTGGAACTCCTTGTTCATATCGACAAAGCGCGGCAGGTCTGCCTCAAGCGGGGTCGCATCACGGCCCAACTCGGTGCCGAAGGCGCGGTATGATTTCTCCTGACGCAGCCAGTTTTGCGCACGTGCCCCGACCAGCTTCATCCCGTGCTTCTCACCCGCCTTTTCCAGCAGATCGAACAAGTGGTTCTGCATCTCTATGGGGTGGTGTAACTCCCAACCCAGCTCACCAGTATAGGCCACGCGGATCGCGCGGACAGGGACCATACCCAGCTCAATGTTGCGCATGGTGAGCCATGGGAAACGCTTGTTAGACAGCGCGGTGTCTGGGTCTGCGTCCTTGATTACGTCGCGCAGAACATCGCGCGATTTCGGCCCTGCGATGGCGAAGACACCCCACTGCGTGGTCACATCATGACACTCGATATAGCCAAGCTCGGGCGCTTTATCCTCAATGGCCTTGCGCAGGTAATCGCTGTCGTAGGCTGTCCAGCCACCAGCACTGACCAGATAATATTCGTCCTGCGCCAGACGCACGATGGTGTATTCCGTGCGCGTGGTGCCAGCACCCGTAAGCGCATAGGTCAGGTTGATACGACCCACTGAAGGCAGCTTGTTACAAGTGAACCAATCAAGGAATGCCGTCGCCCCCGGTCCTTTGACCAGATGCTTGGTAAAGGCTGTGGCGTCAATCAGACCTACGCCCTCACGGATCGCCTTAGCCTCTTCCACAGCATACTGCCACCATCCGCCACGGCGGAAAGAACGCGAGTCGCGATCGCTAAAGCCTTCGGGCGCATAATAGTTCGGACGCTCCCAACCGTTGACCCAGCCAAATTGCGCACCGCGTGCGGCTTGACGATCGTAAGCTGGCGATGTGCGCAGGGGGCGGCAGGCAGGGCGTTCCTCATCAGGGTGGTGGAGGATATAGACGTGCTCATACGCCTCTTCGTTCTTGCGGGCCGCAAACTCGGTGGTCATCCAGTCGCCATAGCGTTTGGGGTCGAGTGAAGCCATGTCGATCTCTGCCTCCCCTTCAACCATCAACTGTGCAAGGTAATAGCCTGTTCCGCCTGCCGCAGTGATCCCGAAAGAAAAGCCCTCGGCCAGCCACATGTTACGCAAACCTGGCGCTGGACCAACCAGCGGGTTGCCGTCAGGCGTGTAGCAAATCGGGCCGTTGAAATCGTCCTTGAGGCCAGAGTCCTCAGCGGACGGAATACGGTGCAGCATCGCCGCGTATTGATCCTCGATCCGGTCCAAGTTCAACTGGAACAAATCTGCACGGAAGCTGTCTGGCACACCGTATTCAAAACGCGCTGGGGCATCCTTCTCGTAGACGCCCAAGATCCAGCCGCCGCGCTCTTCACGTACATAAGACTGCGCATCGGCGTCACGGATAACGGGATGCTCAACGTTCCCCTCGGCACGGAACTTCACCAGATCAGGGTCCTGATCCATCACGATGAACTGATGCTCTACAGGGATCGCAGGCATCTTGATGCCCAGCATCTTGGCCGTGCGCTGTGCATGGTTGCCCGAGGCAGTCACGACATGCTCGGCAGTGATCACAAGCTGCTCGTCCGACGGGATCAGATTGCCGCCCTTTTCGACCATCTTGGTTACGGTGACTTCCCACGCTTCGCCATTCCAATGGAAGGCGTCGGCCTGCCATTTCCGCTCAATCACAACACCACGCTGACGCGCGCCCTTGGCCATCGCCATAGTCACATCGGCAGGGTTAATATAGCCATCCGTCTGGTGGTAGATCGCGCCCTTCAAATCCTCGGTGCGAATGAGCGGCCACTTCGCCTTGATTTGGTCAGGGGTCATCCATTCGTACGGAACGCCACAGGTTTCGGCAGTTGAAGCATAGAGCATATACTCTTCCATCCGCTCGTCTGTCTGGGCCATGCGCAAGTTGCCCACCACGGCGAAACCTGCGTTCAGGCCAGTCTCCTCTTCAAGCGTCTTATAGAACTTGATGGAGTAGTCGTGGATATGCGTCGTGGCATAGGACATGTTGAAATAGGGCAGCAGACCCGCCGCGTGCCATGTGGAGCCCGAGGTCAGCTCGTCGCGTTCCAGCAGCATGACATCATCCCACCCCGCACGTGCCAGATGATAGGCAATCGATGTCCCGACGGCGCCGCCGCCTACAACCAATGCTTTGACTTGTGTTTTCATGACACGATTCCCTTTTGCGCGCTTTCGCTTGGTTTTATCGCCTAACACCGAAATCCAACGCCAAGCCGCGACTGGAAAACGCGCAAATCCGACCTCGCCCGCTTTGTACGGTTTGCGATGCGCTCAGGACAGGATTTTACCGGGGTTCATGATGTCGTCAGGGTCGAGTGCGCGTTTGATCGCAGCCATCACATCGACTGCGCCGCCTAATTCCTTGACCAGATAGGGCCGCTTGCCCTGCCCGATGCCGTGCTCGCCCGTGCAGGTCCCGCCAAGGGAAATTGCGCGGTCATTGAGCCAGCTGACAAACGCCTCGGCGCGTGCAATCTCCTGTGCATCCTCCATATCGATCAGCACAGAAGCGTGGAAATTCCCGTCCCCCGCATGGCCCACAATCGGCGCCACAAGGTCCAACTCAGCGGCCTTTTCGTTGGTGGCGACCACGGCCTCCGCCAGTTTAGAGATCGGCACACAAACATCCGTCGCAACAGCTTTGCACCCGGGGCGCAGGGCAAGCATCGCCCAATAGGCATCATGACGCGCCTGCCACAGCTTGTTGCGCTCCTCAGCGGAGGTAGTCGCGGCATAGCCATTGCCGCCAAACTCCTCGGCCAGTGCGCCAAATGTTTCCGCTTGCTCGGCGACCCCTGCGTCTGATCCATGAAATTCCAGTAGCAGCAAAGGCGTCTCTGGCAGGGTCAACTTGGAATAGCTGTTCACAGCCTTCACCACCATCGCATCCAACAACTCGATCCGCGCCACGGGCAGGCCGTATTGGATGACCGCCATAACCGTCTCACAGGCCGCCTCAACAGTCGGAAAGGAGCAACTGGCAGCAGACATCGCCTCGGGAATACCCTGCAAGCGTAGCGTAACTTCGGTGATGATCCCCAGCGTCCCTTCAGAGCCGACCATGAGCCGCGTCAGATCGTATCCAGCCGAGGATTTGCGCGCGCGGCTGGCCGTACGAATAATCTCGCCATTGGGCATAACCACTTCGAGGCTCAGCACATTATCCTTCATCGTGCCATAGCGCACCGCGTTGGTGCCTGAGGCGCGTGTGGCCGCCATACCGCCAATGCTCGCATCCGCACCGGGATCAATCGGGAAAAACAGCCCCTGATCGCGTAAGTGCGTGTTAAGCGCCATGCGCGTCACACCGGGCTGTACGCGACAATCCAGATCGCCTGCGTTCACCTCCAGCACCTTGTTCATTTGGCTCACATCAATGCTGATCCCGCCCGCAGGCGCGTTCACATGCCCCTCAAGCGAGGTACCCGTACCGAACGGAATGATCGGCACTTTATGCAAGGCAGATATCTTTACGATGTCCGAGACCTCTTGCGTGGAGTGGGCAAAGACTACCCCGTCAGGCGGCTGGTTGATGATCCACGTTGTCGTGTGGGCGTGCTGTTCACGGATGGAGGCACCTGTCTGGAACCGCTCGCCGAATTGCTGCTTGAGAATGCCCAAGGCCGCGCCGATACCGTCTTCGTTTCGCGCAAGTGCGACTGCCTGAACCATACCTTATTCTCCCAATGCAATGCCTTCACGGCGCGGATCAGCGCCACCTTGCAACCTATCACCAATCGCGATCAGATGAAGCCCCGAGGTCAGATCCCGCACGTTTGTCTCATAACCCACAGCGCCTAGTCCCTCGGACAATGCTTCTGCCGAGGTGCCTTGCTCAAGATCATAAGTGCCAAATCGGTTGACCATATGCGGCATGCTTGCGGCCTGCTGAGGGTCCAGCCCCCAGTCGATCATCCCGATAATCGCCTGCGCGGTATAGCCGATGATGCGACTGCCCCCCGGTGACCCCGCCACAATCACGGGCGCGCCATCCTTCATCACAATCGTCGGTGACATGGAAGAGCGTGGCCGTTTACCCGGTTCCACCCGGTTGGCGATGGGCACACCATCACGGTGGCTGCGAAACGAAAAGTCCGTGAGTTCATTGTTGAGCAAAAAGCCCCCGACCATCAAGCGGCTGCCAAACCCGTTCTCGATGGTTGTGGTCATGGACGCCACATTGCCAAAGCTGTCTACGATGGAGATATGCGAGGTTGAAGGCAGCTCAATCGCCTCATCATCCGCCCAGTTCAGCGCATGGTCAAAGCCAGGGTTCCCTGCCGCGACTTCGGGCAAAGCATCATCTCCCGCCAGCAGTGCGCCGCGCTCCGCCAGATAGGCCGCGTCCAGCATCCCCTCAACAGGTACGGGCACAAAATCACTGTCCGCGACATAGCGCCCCCGATCCGCAAAGGCCAAGCGTGACGCGTCGCCGATCAGGCGGCGCACGGTCACATCATCAGGGCCCGCACTCAGATCATAGCCCTCCAGCATCCCCAAGGTCTGCCCCACTGCAATCGCCCCCGAAGACGGCGGCCCCATGCCGCAGACCTCATGCGCACGGTAGCTGGCACAGATCGCGGGGCGCTCCTTCACACGGTAGATGGCCAGATCAACTTCGGACAACACACCCGCGTTCGCGCCGCCTTGCACAGTAGCGACAATCGTCTTGGCCAAATCCCCCGCATAGAAGGCACCAACGCCCTGCTCACTCAACAGTTTAAGCGTCTGCGCATAGGGCTGATTGACCAGCGTATTACCCGCCGCAATCGGCACACCCGCAGGCATGAAATAGGCGGCAGTGATTTCAGAACTCCCTAACCGCTCCCCATCCGCCGCGACAAGCTGTGCGAGGCGCGGGCTGACGGTGAACCCGTCCTCGGCCATTTGCATTGCTGGGGCGAGTAAACCGGCCCAGTCCTGCGTGCCATACCGCTTGTGGATTTCCGCAAGCAGCGCAGGCGTGCCTGGCGTCCCGACAGAGCGCCCTCCCACGACAGCATCAAAAAATTTCAAAGGCTCGCCCGCCTCATCCTGAAACAGACGCGGTGTCGCGGCCAGTGGCGCCGTCTCGCGCCCGTCAAATGTGGTGAGCAGACCCGATGCCGCATCATACCAGACCAGAAACGCACCACCCCCAAGGCCAGAGCTTTGCGGCTCCACCAGCCCCAGCATGACCTGCACAGCAACCAGCGCATCCGCCGCCGTACCGCCCCGTGCCAGAACATCCGCCCCCGCCTTAACCGCGTGCGGGTTGGCTGCAACGACCATCCAGTTATCCGCCTCGACAGGGACACCTGCCGCCTTGGCCGCTAATGCTTTGGTAACCTCAGGTGAAACGCTCTCGAAAACACCAACGCTCCCAGCCTCGGGAGCGACGGCATCAGCAGCCTGTTGCGCGCCAGCGCTGCTCGCCGCAGCCAAAAACAATCCTAGAACAGTAACGCGCATCATCTACTCCAATCCAATCTTCATTTGGCCCTTAAACTCATCCGCATGATCAACAAGAAACTGAGCCCGCAGTTACAGCATCGACGGTACAACCTGATCCGGCGGACGGTGACCGTCATCGAATGTCTTGATGTTGATGATCACCTTCTCGCCCATATCAATCCGCCCTTCTAACGTGGCGGACCCCATGTGCGGCAGCAGCACGACATTCTCCAACTCGCGCAGGCGCGGATTGATCTCGACACCGTGCTCATACACATCCAGCCCCGCGCCTTTGATCTCGCCCGCGCGCAGCATTCGGGTCAGCGCATTCTCGTCTATGACCTCCCCACGGGAGGTGTTCACGATCACGGCCTCGGGCTTCATCAGCTTCAAACGTCGCGCGTTCATCAGATGAAACGTGGAGGGCGTATGCGGACAGTTGACCGAAATCACGTCCATCCGCGCGACCATCTGGTCAAGGCTCTCCCAATACGTCGCTTGCAGCGCCTGTTCTGTCTCGGGACGCAGGCGGCGGCGGTTGTGGTAGTGGATCTGCATGCCAAAGGCCGCCGCACGCCGCGCAACCGCCTGACCAATACGACCCATGCCAAGGATACCGAGGCGGCGGCCCGAAATCCGTCCCCCCAGCAAGGCGTTGGGCGCCCAACCGTCCCATTTACCGTTTTTCATCTGCGCCATACCCTCTGGCATGCGCCGCGTCACCGCCAGCAAAAGCGCCATAGTCATGTCGGCAGTATCTTCCGTCAGCACATCGGGCGTGTTGGAGACAAGCACGCCGTGCTGACGCGCTGTCGCCACGTCGATGTGATCCACACCCGCGCCGTAATTCGCAATAAGCTTTAGCCGACCGCCCGCTTGGGAAATCAGCGCGTTATCAATCTGGTCGGTGATTGTGGGGACCAGAACATCGCAGGTCTTGATCGCTTCGGAAAGTTCGGCACGGGTCATCGGCGCATCAGTTTCGCGCAGGCGCACATCGAACAATTCCGCCAGTCGTGTCTCCACAACCTCTGGCAAGCGTAGCGTGACTACAACACTCAGCTGTTGTTTTGGCATAATTCAATCTCCGGACTTGGCGTAAGGGATATGTTCCTGCCATGGTGACCCAAGCGGCGACGAGGCACAAGAACCTCGCGCATGCGAAAAGCAGAAGTAAAACAATAAAATTCAGTGCAGGCAGCACATCATGAACAAATCGAAATTGCGCCGTTTGGGCGCAGGACTCCTTGGCGCTTGTGCGCTGATCCTGACAACCAGCTTTGCGACTCCCGTCCTTGCGGCAGGGAGTGAAGAGATTGGCAAAGTCACAAAGCGGCCGATCCCGCGCTATGTGTCGATGAAGGCGTCCGAGGGCAATGTCCGCCGTGGTCCTTCGCTGACCCACCGGATCGATTGGGTGTTCAAGCGGCGCGACATGCCTTTACGCATTACCGCCGAACATGGCCACTGGCGCCGCGTTGAGGATCGTGACGGTATGGGCGGATGGGTCCACTACTCGCTTTTGTCCGGCACCCGCACCGTGCTGGTTGAAAAAGACATGCTTACGCTCCACGCACGCCCTGATGCTACGGCTCCTGTCATGGCAGCCCTCGAGATGGGCGTTGTCGCACGCGTCTCCGAATGCGGCGGCGAATGGTGTTTGCTCAGATCGGGCGGTTTCAAGGGCTGGGCACCCAAGGCCCGTCTTTGGGGCGTCCGCCCGCAAGAAGTGTTTGACTGATTGCGCCTCTGCCGTCCTTGGATCATGCTGACACCAACCAGTTGATCCAAAGGACACCCTCACATGCAATCTGTTTTCTACGATCACTTCGGCACAGCAGCCGACGTCCTCACATCGCAGGTATTCGACACTCCCGCACCCGCTGCAGGGGAAGTCACCGTGCGCCTTGCGTTTTCGGGCGTGAACCCCTCTGACATCAAATCACGCGCAGGTGCGCCTGGTGTGGCAAAACCTGCCTTTGCCCAAGTGATTCCGCACAGCGATGGCGCAGGTGTCATTGAGGCTGTTGGCGCAGGCGTGGACGCCGCACGCATCGGCACCCGCGTCTGGATCTGGAACGGCCAGTGGCAACGCGCCTTCGGCACCGCCTCCACCCACATCACACTGCCGTCCGAACAGGCCGTAGCATTGCCCAATGATATCTCGCTCGAGACAGGCGCAGTCCTTGGCATTCCGGGGCTGACAGCGGCAGAAGCGGTCTTTGGCGGCGGCGACGTGAAAGGCAAGACACTGCTGGTATCGGGCGGCGGCGGTACGGTGGGATACCTCGCGGTGCAACTGGCCGTTTGGGCAGGGGCCACTGTCATCACCACCTGTAGCGCCCGTGATAGGGAGCGCCTTGAGACGGTTGGCGCACATACCGTGCTCGACTACCGCTCGGACACGCTCGGCGCGGATATCCTTGCTGCCAATGGCGGCGCGCTCGTGGACCGCATCCTTGAAGTGGAATTCGGGGCGAATGTGGACATGAACGCCGAAGTCATCGGGATCAACGGCACAATCGCCGCTTATGGCTCCCAGATCGAGATGACGCCCACGCTGCCGTTCCGCCCCTTCCTGTTCAAGGCGGTAACCCTCGATGTCATCCTTATCTATCTGCTGCCGCTCGACGCGCGCCTTAAGCGGATCGAAAAGCTGCATCAGGCGCTCGGCGAAGGTGCGCTGACCTGCCCCGTTGCACAGGTTTACCCCCTCGCCGAATGTGCCGCAGCCCATGAAGCAGTGCTTGCCGGTGGCCGTGCAGGTGCAATCCTGCTGGACTGCACCTAACTGAAACGCTGGTGGTATTTGCAATAATCAAGGGGCAGGTCTAACCTGCCCTTTTTACTTTAGCCCTTTTGACAGAGATACCTTATGCGCTTGATAGCCCTCATAGCCTGCCTTTTGATGCCGTTTGCTATTCAGGCGCAGACCACGGCCGATCAGCCCTCTGGCACCATCACCATCAGTGACAGCGCAACACAGGATGTGGCCATCGCGGTCCGCATCCGCGATATCCTGAGGGAACTGGATGGATACGCCGATGTGACTGTCTCTGTCAGTTCTGGCATTGTGACCCTGCGCGGCAATACGGTGGATACCGCAACGGCCAATCGCTTGAACGATCTGGTGGCACGTGTTGAAGGTGTGGTCGCGATCGAGAATGAAGTCTCGGAAACCACAGATGTTGTGCAGCGCCTTAACCCCGCTGTTGAACGCTTTGTCGCGCGCGGCCAACAACTCATCGCCTTTTTGCCATTAGCTTTGGTGGCGGTGTCGCTCTTTGCGCTGATTGTTGTGATCGGTTTCGCCATTGCATGGCGCAAACAACCTTGGGAGCGGCTGGCCCCCAATGCCTTCATCGCCGATATCTACCGCCAGATTTTGCGCCTCTTGTTTGTCGTGGGCGGTCTGGTCGTTGCACTGGACATCGTAAATGCCACCGCTTTGCTATCTGGTATTCTGGGCGCTGCAGGGATTGTCAGCCTCGCCATCGGTTTTGCCGTGCGGGATACGGTCGAGAATTTCATCGCGTCCATCATGCTGTCGATCCGCCAACCGTTTCGCCCCAACGACACTGTCGAGATCGAGGGCGATATTGGCAAAGTCATTCGCCTCACCTCTCGGGCAACCATCCTGCTCAGCTTTGACGGCAACCATATCCGTATACTCAATTCGACCGTGTTCAAAAGCAGGATCGTGAATTTCTCCCGCAATGCCGAGCGACGCTTTACATTTCAGCTGAGCGTTGGTTCCGATGTTGACCTTGACCAAGCACGGGTGCTTACACTCGGCGTGCTTGAAGGGCTCCCTTTTGTATTGGAAACACCGCAAGCGTCCGTCTGGATAGAATCGGTCGGTGACAGTGCCATAAACTTTGGCATGGCCGCATGGATCGATCAGAATGATACAAACGTTATGCTGGCAAGGTCAGAGGCCATACGCCTCGTACAGGCCGCCTATGACAGCGCGGGGATCGGCGCGCCCTACCCGACCTACCGCCTCATGCATGAAGGGGCCACAGCGGGCATAGGATCGGACGAGACCCTTCCCAAACAACCATACCAAGGCTTCAGTGCCGCCCCAGCCCCCGTACAAGACGTTGACGCGGTTGAAGACAAACAATTACAGCAAATTGTCGAACTTGAACGCGCTGAAGAGCATGACGATTTGCTTCATCGGAACGCCGAGCAAGAATAACGACGGATTGATCCACTTTATGCAGATAAAGGCTTGCGCCCCGCGCCAACCCGCCCTATTTAACGCGGCACGTTGGGGTGTAGCCAAGTGGTAAGGCAATGCTTTTTGGTAGCATGTACCGTAGGTTCGAATCCTACCACCCCAGCCAAACTTCCATCTTTAATATGTTGATGTGGACGCCACGTTTGTAGTGGTTTGATCTATTTGAATCGGCAACATAAGTCCGAAACACTGATGAACGCCCGTGCAGACCAAGTGGCATTCTCGGTTTTGTTGTATAATTTCTGTATTATATTTTGTTGGCGATATTT
>CAWVWS010000102.1:0-11417 GCA_963933905.1 uncultured Sulfitobacter sp. | reverse complement strand
ACGTCTGCTGCTGCAACTGAAGCTGTGGCGACCAGAGCTGTTGTTGCGAAGAGAACTTTTTTCATGAGTTTTCCCTCGGTTGGAAATTTATGAGACCCGACCGGGGAATTCCGATCTAGGTATGGATCTCTTTTGCGCCGCCCCACCCCTTTTGGCAAGCAAACCGACAAGCGCAAAAGCAATGTGACCTGTCATGGTGCAGCTTTGCCACAGTTTGGGTGACGGGCCCCGCAATGGCAGAGGTATATAGTATCGCCAGACGGCTCTCTGCATACCTCTCTCTATAATACATAGACCTTGCCCAGATGCTCTAGCTTGGGTATTGCATAGCAAAACAGTATAAAAGGTGGCGGACATGGGGCGCATGAAGGCTCGGAATTTTGCAATACTGGCGCTTGCGCTTGGTGGGTTGGCGGCATGTGGCAGCATCGGCTCCCCCGCGCAGCCCCTCGCAGACCAATATACAAACGCAAAGAATCCAAATGTTATCGAGACCAATCCGGAAAACACCATCTGGTCGATCTTTAGCAAAAAGAACACCGAGAGTGTTGTTCTGGTGAACAAGTACCTTTGGAGCGCATCACTTGAAGTGCTCAGCTTTTTGCCAGTCCAATCGGTTGACCCTTTCACAGGTGTCATCGTTACAGGCTATGGTACCCCTCCGGGCGGTGGCCGTGCGTACCGTGCAACAGTGCTTATTGACGATCCCGCCCTTGATGCGCGGTCATTGAACCTTGCATTGCAATCGCGCGGCGGTGCCGTTTCTGCCGCAACAAGCCGTGCAGTCGAAGATGCGATTCTGTCGCGTGCACGTGAACTACGTATTGCAGACAACAAGCTCTGACCGCCCTCACATTCGTTATTGATATAGTACAACGCCGGGCCTTGTGATCACCACACGTCCGGCGTTCTTGCGTAAAAAGGCCTACATTCATGACTTCCACGCCCCGCTACACCCCGTCCGAGATCGAATCCCGTTGGCAGGCGACATGGGAGAAGAACGAGATCTTCAAAGCGGTCCGTTCCGCTGACAAGCCGAAGTACTACGTCCTCGAGATGTTCCCTTATCCCTCGGGTCGCATCCACATGGGTCACGTGCGCAACTACACTCTTGGGGATGTGATCGCGCGCTACAAGCTGGCCAAAGGGTTCAACGTCCTGCACCCGATGGGTTGGGATTCGTTCGGCTTGGCCGCTGAAAACGCCGCCATGCAAAAAGGTATTCACCCTGGTGAATGGACCTATCAGAACATCGAAGACATGAAGGCGCAGATGAAGCCGCTTGGCTTCTCACTCGATTGGTCGCGTGAGATTGCGACCTGCCACCCCGATTATTATCAGCACCAGCAGGCCATGTTTATCGACATGATCGAGGCGGGTCTGATCTACCGCAAAAACGCTGTCGTGAACTGGGATCCTGTTGATATGACCGTTCTTGCGAATGAGCAAGTCGAGCAGGGGCGCGGCTGGCGCTCTGGTGCGCTGGTCGAGCGGCGCGAGCTGACGCAATGGTTCTTTAAAATCTCCGACTATTCTGATGAATTGCTCGGCGCGCTCGACAATCTTGAGAATTGGCCCGCCAAGGTGCGCCTTATGCAGGAGAACTGGATCGGGAAGTCGCGCGGACTGCAATTCGCCTTCTCTACTATTAATGCACCAGACGGGCATGACCGGATCGAAGTTTATACGACTCGCCCAGATACGTTGCTGGGTGCAAGCTTTGTCGGAATCTCGCCCGATCACCCGATTGCCAAGCTGTTGGAGCGGGATAACGAAGAGGTTGCGGCGTTCGTCGCCGAGTGTCGCAAAGGCGGGACCACAGAAGAAGCAATCGAGACAGGCGAAAAGCTTGGCATGGATACAGGCATCCGCGTGCGCCATCCGTTTGATACGGCCCAAGAGCTGCCCGTTTATATCGCCAACTTTATCCTGATGGATTATGGCACAGGCGCTATCTTTGGCTGCCCTGCCCATGACCAGCGGGATCTGGAATTTGCCCGTAAATATGGCCTGCCCATCACTTCAACGTACATTCCATACGACACTTCATACCACGCACCCGAAGACGGCGGTGAAGCGTTCGTACCGCAAAAAACCGAGCGGGTCCTGTATACACGCGGCTTTGCCGGCGAAGAGATGCAGACTGGAAATGAGGCCATCGATGCGGCCATCGCGTTTTGCGAATCCCAAGGGGTCGGCCAAGGCGTGACCAAGTTCCGCCTGCGCGATTGGGGCCTGTCGCGCCAACGCTATTGGGGTTGTCCGATCCCTGTGGTGCATTGCGACGACTGCGGTGTGGTGCCCGAGAAGAAAGAGAATCTGCCCGTCAAACTGCCCGAAGACGTGACATTCGACATTCCAGGCAATCCGCTGGACCGTCACATGGAGTGGCGCACGACGCCATGCCCCACGTGTGGGAAGGATGCACTGCGCGAGACGGACACGATGGACACGTTTGTCGATTCGTCGTGGTATTACACCCGCTTTACAGCGCCGCATGCCGATACGCCCACGGTCATGGAAGACGCCGAATACTGGATGAACGTCGATCAATATATCGGCGGGGTGGAGCATGCGATCCTTCACCTGCTTTATGCCCGTTTCTTTGCCCGCGCGATGCAGATCACGGGGCATTTGCCCAAGAGCGCGATTGAGCCGTTTGATGCGCTGTTCACTCAAGGGATGGTGACCCACGCGATCTATAAATCAGTTGGTGCCGATGATCGCCCCATTTTCCACTATCCAGAAGAAGTGGACCTCAAAGGGGACAAAGCCTTCCTCAAAGAAGGCGGCGCTGAGGTCGAAGTTATCCCGTCCGCAAAAATGTCCAAGTCAAAGAACAACGTGGTCGACCCACTCAGCATCATCTCAGACTTTGGCGCAGACACGGCGCGCTGGTTCGTGCTGAGCGATTCGCCTCCCGAGCGGGATGTGGAGTGGACAGCCTCTGGTGCAGAAGCCGCCTACAAGCACCTCAACCGCGTATGGAACCTCTGTGAGCGGATTTCCGTTATGGATCAGCGACGGACAGGCGATGGTAACGACGATCTGCTCAAGCAGATGCACAAAGCTATCCACGACGTGACCATGGCGATTGAAAGTTTCGGCTTCAATGCGGCCATTGCAAAGCTCTACGGTTTTACTGCCGCGATTCACAAATCCGATGCATCTCAGGCCGTGCAGCGCGAAGCCATTCTGACGCTTGCGCAGTTGATGTCTCCGATGACGCCGCATTTGGCCGAAGACATCTGGGCCAAGCTGGGTGGTGAAGGTTTGATCGCGACCGCTTCTTGGCCAGTCGCGAATGAGGCGATGCTCAAGGACGATACCGTCACCCTGCCGATCCAAGTCAACGGCAAGCGGCGTGGCGAGATTGACGTCCCTGCCGACATGCCAAAGGACGAGGTTGAAAAGCTGGCCCTTGCTCATGAGGCTGTGGTGCGTATCCTTGACGGTGGAACACCCAAGAAGGTGATCGTTGTGCCCGGACGGATTGTGAATGTCGTTGTATAGCCGCCGAAGCCTGCTTGCTTTGCCTCTCGCCCTTGCGGCTTGCGGCTTTACTCCTGTCTACGGGACAGACGGGACAGGGGCGCAGCTGCGCGGTCAGGTCTTGGTGCAAGAACCTTCTACCCAAGCAGGCTATCTGCTCACACGGGAACTGGAAACGCAGCTTGGGCGCAGTGGGCCAGCAGCACGCTATGCCCTCGATCTGACCATTGACACTAGTGAAGAAGGCCTTGCCATTAACGCAGCGGGTGACATCACACGGTTCAACCTGATCGGACGTGTCGATTATGCTCTGCGCGATACAACCGCTGGCACTGTTATCACATCGGGCAGGGTCCAGAACTTCACGGCCTATTCGGCGATTGGCACACCTGTTGCGACCCTCGCAGCAGAGCGGGACGCAGTTGAGCGGCTGATGCTTATTCTGAGCGACCAGATCACCACTCGCCTTTATGCGACGGACATCCCTAAATGAAACTTGGCCGCCGTGATGGGGCGGGCATCATTGCAAAACCGCCAACCGACAAACTTGGCCTGCTCCTCTATGGTAGCGATTCCATGCGCGTTGCCCTCAAGCGGCAAGAATATCTCAAAGCGCTGCTCGGACCTGCCACTGACGAGGAAATGCGCCTAACCCGTATTCCCGCTGCTGACCTGCGCCGCGAGCCTGCCTTGCTCATGGATGCGATCAAGGCTGTTGGATTTTTCCCCGGCCCCCGTGCAGCTTTTGTCGAGGGCGCGAATGAGCTGGTGGCCGCCATCATTATCGACACGCTCAAAGACTGGCAGACGGGCGATGCACAGATTGTTGTCACGGCGGGTGATCTCAAAAAGACCTCGAAACTGCTCAAAGCATTTGAGGGACACCGAGATGCCTATGCTTGGGGTATTTTCGACGATCCGCCTGACCGTGCAGAGATTGAGCGACTTTTAAAAGAGGCAAAGCTGCGCGCTGAGGGTCCGGCGATGGGGGCCCTCGAAGAGCTTGCGCGGTCCCTTGATCCCGGTGACTTCCGCCAGACGCTGGAAAAACTGTCTCTCTATAAATTGAGTGAGCCTGATACCTCTGTCAGCCTTGAGGACATCGCAGCCTGCGCACCTGCATCGATCGAAGCGGCGGTTGATGACATCATCAATATCATAGCTGAATTGAAATCGGCGCAAATTGGCCCCCTGATGCGGCGTCTGCAAAGCCAAGGGGTGAACGCCGTGACACTGAGTATTATGGCGATGCGCCATTTCCGCACGTTGCACCGTGCCGCCTGTAATCCCGGTGCGCCGATTTATGGCGTGCGGGACCGTGACCGCCTACAGCGCCAATCGCGTGATTGGGGCATGCACAAGTTGGAAACAGCTCTCGGCATTCTGACCGACACAGACCTACAACTCCGCTCAGCAGGGCAAACGGCACCTGCCATGGCGATCATTGAACGTACGTTTATCCGCTTGGCCATGTTCGGGGCCAGCCGGTAACCCAGAAAGGACAAAATGATGTATAAAGTTATCGGCAGCGTAAAAACCCGCGCCTTCCGCGTGATCTGGATGCTGGAGGAGTTGGGCGAGCCCTATGAGTTGATCGCTGCTGCCCCCCGCTCGGATGAAGCCAAAGCATTTAATCCGACGGGTAAAGTACCTGCGTTAATGGCCGGTGATGAATTGCTCACCGATTCTGTGGCGATCATGCAATATCTCGCAGACAAACATGGAAAGCTGACAGCCCCCGCTGGCACCATTGCCCGTGCGCGGCAGGATGCGATGCTGTTCTGGCTGATCGACGAATTCGACGCGATCCTCTGGGCAGCGGCCAAGCACAGCTTTGTCTGGCCCAAAGACATGCGCGTGCCAGAGATCAAGGACAGTCTGAAAGCCGAGTTCGCCCGCGCTGCCAAGACATTGGCGGATCGTTTGGAAGGGCCCTATCTGATGGGTGACGAGATCACTGTGCCTGACCTGCTGGCGGTGCATTGCCTTAACTGGTCTATCGGCGCAGGTTTCGAGCCTGTCGATGATCGCTTGGCCGAGTGGGCCAGCAGCATCCGCAAGCGCAATGCGTTCAAAGCAACCCGCGCCCGCGATACGGCTTAAGCGTTAAGTCGGGCCGCCGCGTGGTGGCCCGCCCATGCTCCTGTCGCCAGACAAGCCGTGATTAGATAGCCGCCAGTCGGTGCTTCCCAATCCAGCATCTCACCCACAGCGTAGGTGTTTGGCAGCGCTTTAATCATCAGCGCCTCATCAACGGCGGCCTGAGTGATGCCTCCAGCCGTTGAAATCGCCTCATCCATCGGGCGTAGACCATCATGACTAATTGGCAACGCCTTGATCAATGCTGCAAGGGGTGCGGGACCTTTTGGCAAGGGCGTCGCCATCTCCTGCAAAAGCGCGATCTTAGCCGCATCCAGCTTCAGGGACTTGCGGATGTGATTGGTGAGCGTCGCCTTGCCGCGTGGCTTGGACAGCTTTTGTGTGATCGCCGCAACGGTGAGATCAGGTGCCAGATCAATGGCCAGTGGGTGCCCTTCGCGGACGCCACGCGAGACGGAATAGATGCCGCCGCCCTCGATACCGTGCCGCGACAGGATCGCCTCACCACGGGAGGTATAGGGGCCGGATGTGAGGCTAATGCTCTTGATCGCAGTGCCGAGGTGTTTTTCCATATAAGGCGACCAGGCAACTGACAGACCTGCATTCGCAGGGGCAAACGGGGTGAGGCGCAAACCTTTTTCCAACAGCATCGGGTACCAAGCGCCGTCTGAACCGAGCCGTTGCCAGCTTGCACCGCCCAGCGCCAGAACGGTTGCGTCTGATGCAATGCTCTGAATGCCGTCAGGAGTATCAAAAGCCAGCGCAGCACCTTCCCACCCAGTCCAGCGCCAGCGGGTGTTGATCGTGACGTCAAGATCACCCAGACGCACCAGCCATGCGCGCAGCAAAGGGGAGGCTTTCATTGCTTTGGGAAACACGCGGCCTGTGGTGCCGGTAAACAACTCTTGCTCCAGATCACGCGCCCATGTCTGCACAGCGTCTGGCCCGAACGCGTCCAGCATTGGGGCGAGCCATCGCGTGGCCTCGGTGAAGGCTACATGGAACGCTTTGCTCTCTTCCTCTTTCGTGAGGTTTAGGCCAGATTTTCCCGCCATCAGGAACTTGCGCCCTACGGATGGTTTTGCCTCGCAGATCGTAACTTTGATCCCCGCTTTTGCCATTATTTCGGCAGCCATGAGGCCCGCAGGCCCACTGCCAATCACAACGGCATGTTTCATTCGGGAACTCCTGAGGCGGCGGCGGGTAGGCCACCTTTGATTTCGACAACACGCTGGGGATAAGGGATTTCGATATTGTTGTCTTTAAGCGCATTCCAGATCAGGAACAGCACATCAGACGTGTATTTATTCGGTCCGTCATCAAGGCCGTTCACCCAGAATTCGACCGCAAAGTTGATGCCGCTATCACCAAATCCACGCAATTCGCAATCGGGCGGATAGGGCAGATCAAGAACCTCCGCGTGGGTTGAGACGGCAGCCTCGATTATTGCGGGAACGAGGTTGATGTCGGTGTCATAGCTGACTGAGAACTCTGCTTCATAGCGGTTCGCCGAGCCTGAATCGGAATAGTTCACTACTCTCGTTGTGATAAAATCCTCGTTCGGAACCACGATCCAGCGGCCATCAAAGGTCTCAAGGATGGCAGCGCGGGCGGTCATCTTGACGATTTTGCCGCTCTCACCGCCGTCCAACTCAACATAGTCACCAACAGTGGCCTGCCCTTCGACCAGCAGGATCACACCCGAGATAAAATTCGACGCGATCTTTTGCAGACCAAAACCAAGACCCACACCAATCGCACCCCCCAAGACCGCCAAGGCGCCAAGGTTGATCCCCATCACATTCATCAGAACGAGGAAGGCTACGCCAAAGATCATGAACTCAACCGTCTTGATCAAAAGCTGACGGATGGAGGGACGCATTTCCTGCTTTTGGATCAACGCAGATGTTTGGCTGTTGGACCATTGGCCCAGCCAGAACAGCAATGAGCCAGCGATAACACCACGTACAATCGACATGAGCGAGAAGCGGATGTTTCCGACACCAACAACAGTCTCGGTGAGTTGCAGGCTAACGATATCAAGCAGGCCAAAGGTATAGAGCGCAGCAATTGGGAGCAGCATGAAGCGGCCCAGCAGCTTGAGAAACTGGTCCTGAAGAATTTCACGCACAAAGATGCGGACAGCCAAGAAGAGGAACAGCCGTTTACCAAAGGCAATCACCGCACCGCTGTCAAAGATCGAGCGAACGACCTGCTCCCCGATGGCAGTCAACGCAAAAGCAAGGAGCGGCAGAATGAGCGGGAGGAATTGAAGAACAAACAGACGGGCAGAGGTGAACAGGTTCTGCGTCTCGCCCGGATCAATCAAGCTGTGCAATGCAGGGCGCAACCGTCGTGTGATGAGCACCGCCAAAAGATACGCGCCTACAAGTATGCCGAACTGCGACCATGCAGCAGGGCTCAGCAGCCATCCCATGGCCAGCTCATAGCCTTGAACAGCATAGCCTGCGATTTGCTGCACGATTGGGGGATATTGCGTCAGGTCGAAGTCCATACCAGCGCCCTTGCTTATCTGGTTGATCGTTCCTCCCTCATGACCGAGTGACACCGCAGGATCAAGTGGTGGTACCCTTGGCGGTGAGGTGATCTGCCAGCAATGCGCAAAATGCAGCCATTTGTACCGCCTGAACATCATAAATCGATGTGAAAGGCGTGAGGGTATGCTACGTTTCGCAAAAGGCCCGAACGGGCCAAGCAGTTACAGGAAACACAACATGCGTATCGCTTTTATCCTCACGTCATTTTTGCTTTTGGCCGCTTGTGATGTGCCGTTTGTGCCGCTGATCTGAACTATCGGCACATGGCTTTGATCCCCTGTGCGATATGCTCGGGTGCAGCGATGGTGTCAGCACAGAGCGCTTGTGCAGTTTCCAACAAGGCATCAGGTTCTACCACGCGGTCAATCAGACCGTAAGCGAGCGCCTCTTCCGTCAGAATTTTCTGCCCGCCCATCAGGATCAGTTTGGTCCGTGAGGGACCAATAAGGGCTGCCATACGTGCAGGGTCGCTTGGCTGCGGTAGAAATCCGAGCTTCATCACTGGGTAAAAGAATTTCGCGCCCGGAACGGCGATTCGGATATCGCAGGCCAGCGCCATGCCCATAGCACCACCAGCAAGTGTGCCGTTGAGTGCTGCAATCGTAAGACCAGGCAACGCTGCAATCGCACTCGACAAGCGCTCCCACAGGTCCGAGACCGCAAGACCTGCCCGTGCAGCGTCCAGATCGGCACCTGCGCTGAAAATCTTGCCCCGCCCTGTAAGGATCACGGCACGGGCCTCACATGCTCGCTCCATGATTTCGCATAGCTCGACCAGCATATCTTCGGTCAATGCGTTCGCTTTGTCTGGACGGTTGAGCGTGACGGTCCAGATACCATCCTCTTTAGACAGCTCGATCATATCAGACCTACCGCACGACGAATTGCGTCCTCGCGCAGCGAGATTTCCTCACCACAGTATTGATCTGCCTCCGCACTACACATCCACAGCAAGCATTTCGCAGGCCAGTCGGCAGGAATGTGTACGTCCCAATCGAGTTGGCTCACCAGGTTGATGCCCGATGCTTTGATCTTGCGCTGCATCTCCGTCGCGACAGTACCCGGCGATAGGCCAATGGCGCGGATACCGTTTGCTGCTTCCTCAAGGTGCAGGGAACGGCCCATCATGTTGACTGCCGCCTTGGACGCGCAATAGGCGCTCCATGCCTCAATCGCATTATGCGCCGCACCCGAACTGATCGTAAGAATAGAGCCGCCTCCGCGTGCCTTAATCGCAGGCAAGGCCGCGTGCATACCGTTGAAGACACCCTTCACGTTGATGTCGAGTAACTGACCCCATGCCTCCGGATCGGCATCGCCCAGATAGCTGATGGGATCGACCACACCTGCGTTATTGATCAGCACATCCAGACCGCCAAAGACCTGTACGGTTGTCTCGACTGCCGCCGACATCTCGCCATAGCGCGCTACGTTGCACGGAATGGCGATTGCACGCTCACCGATTTCGCCTGCAAGGGCGGCAATATCGTCCTGCGACCGCGCAAGCATAGCCACATTCGCCCCTGCATTGGCGAAAACCCGCGCAGCTTCGGCACCGATGCCACGGCTTGCGCCAGTGATCATTACCGTTTTTCCAGTCATATCCATTGGTATTCTCCCTGTTAGAGCAGGTTTAAGTGTATGCTTGCGCTCGAACCTAGCGCGCAGCGTCAAAAGGGACCACCCCTTGACCAAGCCCCCGCTTTGCCAGACTTTTGGCGATATATTGAACTTTGAGGATTTCCAGACATGTCACTTGCCCGCTCCTTTTTGGCGACCACTGCACTTGGTCTAACACTCTTTACGACAACGGCCAGTGCGGACCTCACTGCTGAGGACGTCTGGGGCGACTGGCGTGGATACCTTGAGG
Organism: uncultured Sulfitobacter sp.; assembly: GCA_963933905.1. Classification (GTDB taxonomy): domain Bacteria; phylum Pseudomonadota; class Alphaproteobacteria; order Rhodobacterales; family Rhodobacteraceae; genus Sulfitobacter. The sequence goes on along the minus strand of CAWVWS010000102.1, from coordinate 1,397 downwards.
GTATGGGATATACCGTGACCGCGGCAGAAGCTACGGCGGGTGGCACACTTAAAGTTTCCGGTATCTCGGTAGCAAGCGACGGCGGTCCGAGCGTTGACGCCGTGACCGTGCGCATCAATGATCTGGAGTTCGTCGAAAACAACGACGGCTCTGTTGCCGTGATGATGCCCAGCGAGATGCCAATTACCATTGATGTGAAAAATCCTGCGCCTCAACCGCTTGAGCAAATCGGCGCGGTGTTTACACAAACAGGTCAAGTGATGACCGTACGCGGTAATGCTTCCGCACTGGCCTATGACTACTCGGCAGACACTTTTGGCTTGGCGCTCACATCTCTTACAAAAGATGGCGCACCCATGGACAACGTAAGAGTGCGCTTTTCAATGAATGGCACTGCCTTGGCCTCAAAAACCGATGTCACAGTGAGCGATACGCGCAGCTATGCCCAAACCATGCAGATCAGCAGCGTAACGTATGATCTGTTCATGAAAGAACCCGATAACGTGGAACAGGTCAGCATCAACAGCGCGCTTTCCAACCTTTCGTTTAGCGGGACGAGCAATCTGCCGGCGGGCGATGTCAGCCAGACACAGGATGTTGCTGCCCTGCTCGCGCAAGGTTTTGCATTCGACGGGGCATTTGACGCCAACGGCACGGAAACCCAGATCGAGATTACATCAGAAGAAGGCACAACCAAGATCAAAACGGGTTCGGCACGCTCGACTGTTGGTGTGGCGATGGACACCCAAGGGGTGCGGTATGATGTGAATGCCGATCAGGTCCAGATGGGCGGGCAGCTTGCCGGTTTGCCCTTCCCCTTGTTTGTGGAGATGGCCAAATACGGTTTTGAGTTGCGTGCCCCTTTGACCAAGTCTGACGATCCGCAGGACTTCAAGCTCGCTTTCAACATGACCGATTTTACCATGTCCGATATTATCTGGGCGCTGTTTGATGCGTCTGGCCAACTGCCTCGCGATCCCGCGACCCTCGCCCTCGACGTGAGCGGCAAGGCAAAGGTTCTGGTGGACGGGCTTTCTCCGCAAGGAGCGCAAGAACTTGCCCTGTCGGGAACCGCCCCCGCAGAGGTAGAAGCGCTCAAAATTGACCGTTTGCTGGTGGATGCGTTGGGGGCCAAAGTGGAAGCGACAGGTGACATCACATTCGACAACGCGGACACGACCACAATGGCAGGGTTTCCCAAACCTGTGGGCGACATCAACATCAATATCGCGGGTGCAAACGGCCTGATGGACAAGCTGACAGCCATGGGCATGTTGCCTGCCGAACAGGCCATGGGTGCGCGTATGATGATGGTGCTTTTTGCCGTTCCGGGTGCAGCGCCCGACACGCTTACGTCAAAGATCGAGTTCAACGATGCGGGACAAATCCTCGCCAAT
>CAWVWS010000101.1:0-11445 GCA_963933905.1 uncultured Sulfitobacter sp. | reverse complement strand
CATAATGCATGAGCATGGGCGAGCGCGGCGGATGGGCGCGCACGAACATCGGCATCAGCGTGTCGAAGTTCTGCGCACCCAGAAGGCTGCGCACGGCGGGAAAAGCCACTTTCATCGCCTCAATCAGGGAGTGGGTCACGTTGTTGCGGTATACACCATAGCGGCTGCCCGCAGGAGCGCCCATTCCGTCAAACAGGCCGTCGGGAACAGGGGCCGAGACATCCAGCAGGGCTGCGCGAAACTGATCCTGACTGACCTCCATCACAGGGCCAATGCAGGGGCAAGAGCGGTAGCGGCGCGGTCTGCTTCGGCCCGCAAAACGGGCCAGTCCGGCACATCGGTATCCCATTCTACCAGCACAGGTTTGGGGCCAGAGAGGGCAAGGGTGTAGTCGAGCAGCGCCCAGACTGGATCGACAACCGCAGCACCATGACTGTCGATCAGCAGGGGTGCGCCGTGATCGTCGTGATCCTCTGTATGGCCACCGACGTGGATTTCGCCAACAGCCTCAAGGGGGGTAGGCGACGATATAGGCATGGGGGCTAAGCCGCAGGTTCGTGGCGGAGACAAAGACGTTGTTCACATCCAGCAGCAGGCCACAGCCCGTGCGCGCCACAAGCGCCGCAAGGAAATCCGCTTCGGCCATCGTGCTTTCGGCAAAGGCGAGGTAGCTCGACGGGTTCTCCAGCAGCATCTGACGGCCCAGCGTGTCTTGCACCTGTGCGATGTGATCACCGACGCGGTTGAGCGTGGCGGCCGTGTAGGGCAGGGGCAATAGATCATTGAGGTATTCCGCGCCATGAGTGGACCATGCCAGATGTTCGGAAAAGCTGGCGGGATTGGTGCGGTCAATCAGAGTGCGCAGGCGGGCGAGGTGGTCAACATCAAGTGGCTGATCGCCCCCGATTGACAGGCCCACACCGAGCACGGACAGGGCAAAACGCTCCGCAAGGGCGCGCAACTGTGCATGGGGTCGGCCGCCATCGCCCATGTAATTCTCTGCGTGTACTTCGATCCATTCAACCGCGCCGGGCGTGTCTAACAGATCGGTGAAATGTTGGGGTTTATAGCCGATGCCCACACCATGGGGCAGGGCAGAGGTGGGGGAGGATTGGTCATACATATCAATGCTCTCCAAAGATCAGATGGTGTCCACAGGGCGCAAAAAATGCCGTGCCCTGCGGCAGGGTAATTATGCTGGCAGGTCGCGGTCTTGTGGCTCAAGCGAGCCTGCGCGTGCAGAGCCGTCTGCCATCACAGGCAGCTCGATTGTTGTGCAGGTGCCTGCATCGACCAGCGTCCATGCATTGCCCTGATAGTCAGTCACAGAGGAGCCTGCGCATGTAGTGCCGGGTCCTGCTTTGCAATCATTGGCCCCTGCGAGGGACACGCCATAGCATTTCTCTTTAGAGGCTGCTTCGGCTGAGGTGGCAACGCCGGACATGGATGCGGCAACGACGCCTGCAATGGCGAGTTTTTTCATGGTTGTGGACATCAGGTCTCTCCCTTTTGAAGTCGTGGTTTGTATCGATATAGCTACTAAAACAGGCATGTGCGACAAAATCTACTCACGAGACAGTGTGTCACAGGTCTGTTAGAAAAACCGCCGGAATCCTTGGATGAATCCGGCGGTTTTCATCTTTATTTCGCGTTTCTGTAACAATTCAGGGGGCCTCAAGAGGGGCTTGCCCTGCCTATTGTTACAGAAGGTCCGGCGGGGTCGCCTCGACTTTGAGCGCGGCTGTAACATCGGCAAGCGCTTGAACCGAGGTCTGCTTTTCACCAAGACGGCGCACAGATACCGTGCGCTCTTCGACTTCACGTGCACCCACAGCGAGGATCACAGGAACCTTGCCGACTGAATGTTCGCGGACCTTATAGTTTATCTTTTCGTTGCGCTTATCCGCTTCGGCACGCACACCCGCGGCTGTCAGGGTTGCGACCACCTCATCCACATAAGCATCGGAATCGGATGTGATAGAGGCCACAACCACCTGACGCGGGGCGAGCCAGAAGGGCAGCTTGCCTGCGTGTTCCTCGATCAGGATGCCGATGAACCGCTCAAAAGAGCCAAGGGTCGCACGGTGCAGCATAACAGGGCAGTGCTTGCCACCGTCAGCTCCTACATAGGTCGCATCAAGGCGTTCGGGCAGGTTCGGATCGACCTGCAAGGTGCCGCATTGCCACTCACGGCCAATGGCATCGGTCAGGGTGAACTCCAGCTTGGGGCCATAGAACGCGCCTTCACCCTCCAGCAACTCGAACTCGTGACCCGCAGCGTTGCACGCATCCCCGAGCGCCTTCTCAACGTAGTCCCAGCTCTCATCCGAGCCGATCCGCTTTTCTGGGCGGGTGGAGAGTTTGATGGTCCAGTCGTTGAACCCCAGATCGGCATAGACGGAGGCGAGGAAGGTGATGAACTTTGCCGTCTCCTCGACAATCTGGTCCTCACGGCAAAAGATATGACCATCATCTTGGGTAAATCCGCGCACACGCATGATGCCGTGCAGCGCACCCGACGGTTCATACCGGTTGCACGAGCCGAACTCGGCCATACGAAGGGGCAGGTCGCGGTAAGACTTCATCCCTGTATTGAAAATCTGCACGTGGCAGGGGCAGTTCATCGGTTTGAGCGCGTTGACGGTTTTCTCGCGCGCGTGATCCTCGTCCACTTCGACGATGAACATGTGATCCTGATAGTTCTCCCAGTGGCCCGAGTCTTCCCACAATTTACGGCTCACAACCTGCGGTGTGTTCACTTCGACATAGCCATCTGCACGCTGCTTGCGGCGCATGTAATCCTGAAGCTGGGTGTAGATCATCCACCCGTTCGGGTGCCAGAAAATTTGGCCAGGGGCTTCTTCTTGCATGTGGAACAGGTCCATCTCGCGGCCCAGCTTTCGGTGGTCGCGTTTGGCTGCTTCCTCCAGCATGTTGAGGTGCGCCTTGAGTTTTTCCTTACCTGTAAAGGCCACGCCATAGATGCGTTGCAGCATCGCGCGGTCACTGTCGCCGCGCCAGTAGGCACCCGCGATAGACATCAGTTTGAACGCGTCACCGGGAACTTGACCGGTATGCTGGAGGTGCGGGCCACGGCAGAGGTCCTGCCACTCGCCATGCCAATACATGCGCAGCGGCTCGTCGCCTGGAATGCTCTCGATCAGCTCGACTTTATAAGGCTCGCCCAGATCCTCGTAATGTTTGATCGCGCGGGGGCGGTCCCAGACTTCGGTGCGCACTGGATCACGTTTGTTGATGATCTCCTTCATCTTCTTTTCGATGAGGCCGAGGTCTTCGGGGGTGAAGCTCTCCTTGCGGTCAAAGTCATAGTACCAGCCGTCTTTGATCACTGGACCGATGGTGACTTTTGTATCGGGCCAGATTTCCTGCACCGCACGCGCCATGATGTGGGCAAGGTCGTGGCGCACCAGCTCATTGGCTTGCTCATCATCGGCCATGGTGTGGATGGCGATGCTGGCATCGGCCTCGATTGGCCACGCGAGGTCATAGTGCTGACCGTTCACTGTGGCGCTGATGGCTTTCTTGCCCAGCGATGTGGAGATGTCGGTTGCGACCTCGCCCGCAGTGATACCTGCGCCGTAGTGCCTGCTATTGCCGTCGGGAAGGGTGAGTGCGATCTGGACCATGTCGGTCTCCTCGTCAGTTTGGCGCCTACGAGACGCCCGGTTGCGGGTTTATGTGAGGGCGCTTTTGACGGCAGAGCGCGATTGCGTCAAGGGCGCGCTTCGCTCAGCGGGCTGAGGCGTGCAGATAGTGTCAAATGTGCCAAGGCCAGTGCGGCCCCGATCCCTGCCGTTAGACCCAGCGACAAAAGGCCAAAGCTGGTGATCATTACGCCGCCCAAGGCGGCGCCGATGGCGGCCCCCACATAGATCGCCGCCGCATTGAGAGCCAAGACGACAGGCGCGCGATGCCCTGCCAGCGCAAACAGGCGCACCTGTTGCGCCGCCATGAAAGACCAGCCGCCCATGGCCCAAAGGAATACCATGCCAATGAGGACAGGTACGCTTACAGGAAGCAGCGAGAACATCGGCATCATCAGCATCTGGAAGACGCACAGCCCCGTCAGTGTGATGCGCCAGCCAAAGCGGTCCGAGAGGTAGCCGCCCAAGATATTACCCGCCACTGCACCAAACCCCGCCATCATCAGCGTGAGCGCGATACCGTCGCCGCCAAACCCCATCGTGGAGCTGAGCAGGGGCGCGATATAGGTAAACAGCACATATTGCGCCCCGATGAACGATCCGGTGAAGCCGATGGCGAGCATGAGCCGCCCCTCGCCAATGACATCGCGCAAATCACCAAGGGTCACAGGCTGGAAGCGTAATCCTGCGGGCACCCGCGTCCAGATGAGCCAGATGCACGGCACCGCCAGTGCAAAGACCAGCCAAAAGGCCCATCGCCAGCCGAACGTATAGGCAATCCAACTGCTGGCGGGGACACCCACAACTTGCGACATGGTGAGGCCGAAAAAGACCGCCGCCAGAACCTTGGCGCGGTTGTTCTCGGGTGTGAGGCCAGCGGCCACAGCGGCAGAAAGCGGCGTGAATATCCCCGCACCTGCCGCCGCCATGACCCGCGCGATGTTCAGCCCCGTCATAGACGGCGACAGCGCCGAAATCAGCGCCGCCAACGCAAATATCACAAAACCCAGCGCCATGATCCGCCTGCGCCCGACCTTACCCGTTGAGGCGATGAGCAAAGGTGACAAAAACGCGTAAGAGACTGCATAGACCGTCAGCAACTGACCTGTTTGCGCAGGTGTGAGGCGCATGTCCGCACCCAAAGGCTCTACCAGTCCGATAATGCCAAAAGCACCGATGCCGATGACAAAGTTGCAGGCCGAAAGGGCGGGGATCATCAAACGGTTTGGCGCTGTTGTATTCATCTACAGAGGTTTAGCACTAATGCGCTGCACGGCAACATGGCGGGTCAATGCCGTTGCGGCACAAAACCTTACCCGAGTGAGGATGGTTGAACCGCGCGCGCGAATGCGGCACAGTTGGCCAACCAGTGAAAGGTCCCCCCCATGCCCAAATACAACCGCAACTTCGAGCTGACCCTGTCCGACATCGACCTGATAGAAGCGGCACTCAACGTGGTGATGCGTGATCTGTCCTTGGGCCGCGAAGGCGCGCGAGCGCTGCTGCCTACAGTGCCGGAGAATGACCACGTCAGCCAAATCAACGACCTGTTGGGCCGCCTGCACAATCAAAAGATATTCTACCGGCCCTCAGACGAGCCATATGTCAGTGGCTAGTCCACACTACCGCTGACCCATTCATCCAAATGTAAAGATTTCAAATGACAGAGCCATCGTATCTGGACACAGCACAGGGGCGCATAATCGCCTATCACCTGACGCGCGGGGAGGGGCCTTGCATCGTCTTTCTGGGCGGGCTCAAATCCGATATGGAAGGCACAAAGGCAGTGCATCTGGAAGATTGGGCGCAGGCGACGGGACGCGCATTCTTGCGGCTCGACTACTCTGGTCACGGGCAATCGTCAGGCACCTTCGAGGAAGGCTGCATTGGCGATTGGCATGAGGATAACATGGCTGCCGTCGATGCGCTGACCGAGGGGCAGATTGTGCCTGTGGGGTCCAGCATGGGAGGTTGGCAGGCATTGCTGCTGGCCCGTGCAGCACCCGAGCGGCTGGCAGGGTTGGTCACAATCGCCGCCGCACCGGACTTTACCGAAGATGGCTGGTGGAACAGTTTTGACGATGCCCAACGCGCAGCGCTCGAGACACAAGGCCGTGTCGAGTTGCCCTCCGATTATATGGAGCCCTATGTGGTGACAAAACGCATGATCGAGGACGGGCGCAAACATCTGGTGCTGCGCGATGATCTTGAATTGCCCTGTTCGGTGCGGATGCTGCAAGGCACGGCAGATACCGCTGTGAGTGTCGCCACTGCCACGCGCCTGTTGGAGCATGCCTCAAGCCCCGACATGCAGCTTTTGCTGGTTAAGGATGCCGATCACCGCTTTTCTGACGGTCCATGCCTTGGACTGATCGAGCGTGCGGTCGAGGACGTGCTGGAGCAGTGGAAAAACCAGTCGGGAGGCTTCATGTGATGGAGCAGCGGATCAGTCTGATCACCCTAGGCGTACGAGATATGGAAGCCATGGCCGCATTCTATGAGGCGCTGGGCTGGACACGCGTCGAGACGCAAGACGGCGTTATCGCTTTTGATTTGATCGGGCAGACGCTGGGGCTTTATCCGTTGGAAAAACTGGCGGAGGATATTGGCCTGCCGGTGGAGGAGATGGGGCGGGGTGCGACGACATTCTCTTACAATGTACGGACTAAAGAAGAGGTAGCACCTTTGTTGGCAAAGGCCGACGCCGCTGGTGGCCGCATCTTGCGCCCCGCATCGGACGTTTTCTGGGGCGGGCATATCGGCTACTTCGCGGACCCTGAAGGCAGCATTTGGGAAGTGTCGCACAACCCCTTCTCCCCCCTGTCGGAGGATGGCGCGTTCCGCTGGAACGGGTATTGATGCGCAAACCTGCCAGCATGTGGAGCCTTGAGACCCTTGGCCGCGTACGCCTGTCAAACATTTCTACATGCGTGATTTCCTGATGAGCGAGATCAGCGCTTTTCACGGCATCCCCAACATCCCCGACGATCCCGATCTGGCGATCAGGCACGGCGAGCGGCTCTGTCAGGAGTTGCTGGACCCGCTCGAGGACACCTTTGGTCGTATCGCGATCCGCTCCGGCTACCGCTCCGCCGCGCTCAACACCGACGGCAACGAGAACAAGCTGAACTGCGCGCACAGTGATAATCCCATCGAATGTCACATCTGGGATGTCCCGAGCCGCCCCATTGCGGGCACGTCGCTGGTGATCCCGTGGTTTGCGGATAGGTATGCCGAAGGGCCCGATTGGCGTGATCTGGCGTTGTGGGTGCATGACCATCTGCCTTATTCCGAAATGTGGTTCTTTCCCAAACTGGCAGCTTTCAACCTTGTCTGGCGGCCAGAGCCGCTGCGTACCATCAGCAGCTATATCGCTCCGCGTGGCATGTTGCTGCGTGCGGGCGATGATCCCGCTGAAAATCGCGCCACGCGTGCTGCGCGGTACGCGGATTCCCCCCCATTGCGGGGCATTGCCTACCCCTGAGGGCTTGCACCTGACCGCGTGGCACGGCATGCACGTGAGGCAAGGAAACCGGAGTAACGATCACCATGAGAGAGCCGCTGGTTCTATTGCCGGGAATGATGTGCGATGCGCGCCTGTTTGGTCCGCAAATCGCGGAACTGTCCTGTGATACCGCCGTCATGGTTGCCCCCGTCACCCAAGGGGAGCGGATCGAGGAAATCGCCTCCATGCTGCTCGACATTCTGCCCAAACGCTTTGCTTTGGCGGGGTTTTCTATGGGCGGTGTTGTCGCGATGGAGATTTTGCGCCGTGCGCCCGACCGTGTGACCCGTATTGCTCTGCTAGACACGCATCCGCTGGCCGAGACCCCTGTGATTGCGGCCAATCGTGAGCCGATGATTGTAAAAGTGCGTTCTGGCCGTTTTTCGGAGGTTGTGCGCGACGAGATCAGCGTGAACACCCTTGCGCCCGGTCCGTACCGAAACGAAGTCTTGGGGCTTGTGATGGAGATGGCGCAAACGCTGGGGCCTGAAGTCTATATCCGGCAGTCCCGCGCCATGCAGCGCCGCAAAGACCAGCAGGCGACCCTACGCCGCTGCAAAGTGCCCGCACTGGTTCTGTGTAGGGCGCATCACACGCTTTATCCCGTCAAACGGCATGAATTTATGGCGGAACTTATCCCTTATGCGCAACTCTGCGTGCTGGAAAACTCGGGGCATTTGCCCATGCTTGAACAGCCCGACGAGACAACAGCCGCCCTGCGCGAGTGGTTGGCCCAGCCTTATGTTCTGAGATAGTCAGAGCGGAAGTTTTACACGCTCTTGCGAGGTCGGGACATAGACCTCGGCGACAGGCTTGCCCGTCTTTATGTCAAAGAAGGATGTTTGCTTCCATCGCCCTGTGATCCGCGCGATCAATGCACGCCAGATGGTCCCGCCATACAGACGCAAGGTTGAGCTGTGCTTGGAACTCCCATCGGGCTGCGGAATAAATGCTTCCATCGCGACAGGGCCAATGGCGGTTTTATCGCTCAGCAGGTTGGTCATAACGCCCGCCAGCGCAAATTTGGGTGAGGGCAGCGTCGTAAACATCTGTACGCCGCAGCAGGTCGCCCGAAAGCGGAGCAGCTTGTTCGGCGAGAAGGAAAACACGCCAATCTTGCTGCGCCCTTGCTGAAAGCTGATTTTGTAGTGGTTGGTCTGGAAAAGCTCGACACCACGCGTGCCCACATCTTCGCCAGTTGTGTAAAGGACCGCCGCACGGCAAGCGCTGCAATAGCATCGCACATGGTTGCCGTTTTGCGGCGTCACATGATGTAACGTGCCCTTAATCTCGCCGCAAGAACAAGAAAAGGGCACGTCAGTCATGACTTAGGCCTTTTTGGCCTTAGGCGCAGTTTCGGATTTCTTCGGTTCTGCTGCCTGCTTCAAGCGGTAGCCTGGAGGGGTGGCTTGCTCGTGATCGTCAATGAAATCCATCACCAGTGGACGGATGTTGTTACGCCAGCTTTTGCCCGCGAAGATGCCGTAGTGACCAGCGCCTTCTTCCACGTGGCTTGCCTTCATCTCGTCTGGCACGCCTGTGCACAGGGCAAGCGCCGCAACGCACTGTCCGGGGGCGGTGATGTCGTCTTTTGTACCCTCGATGGTGGTGATCGCCGTCTTGGTGATCTTGCCCATGTCCACTTTTTTGCCGTTCACGACGAAGTTGTTGTTGGCAATTTCGTGTTGCTGGAAAATGCGGTCCACGGTTGAGAGGTAGAATTCCGCAGGCATGTCCATGACTGATAGATATTCGTCATAGAACTTGTTGTGCTTGTCATGCTCATGGGCTTCGCCCTTTGCGACACGCTGGATCTGTCTTGTGAACGCATCCTTATGCGTGTCCAAATTCATCGAGATGAAGGAGCTGAGCTGCAACAGGCCAGGATAGACCTTGCGGCCCACGCCCTTGTATTTGAAACCGACCCGCTGGATCATGGACTGCTCAAGCTGGCCCATGGTGACGGAATGACCGAAATCAGTCACTTCGGTCGGTGCCGCACCTGGATCAATCGGACCACCAATGAGGGTGAGCGAGCTTGGCTGCAATTTCGGGTCTTCTTCGGCCAGATAGGCCGTTGCCGCCAAAGCAAGGGGGGCAGGCTGGCACACGGCGATGACATGTGTGTCAGGGCCGAGGTGGCGCATGTAGTCCACCAGATGCATGGTGTAATCTTCGATATCGAACTTACCCGCACTTACGGGGATGTCGCGGGCGTTGTGCCAGTCGGTGATATAGAGCTCACAGTCAGGCAGCAGGCTGATCACGGTCGAGCGCAGCAGCGTGGCATAGTGGCCTGACATGGGGGCAACCAGCAGAACGCGGCGCTTTTTCTTGGTGCGACCCTGCACGCGGAAGTGCAGCAGATCGCCAAAATCACCTTTGAGGACAATCTCTTCGGATACCAGACGGTCCGTGCCTTCGGCGCCGACGAAGGCAGGGATGTTCCAGTCTGGCTTGACCGCCATACGGCTGAACGTGCGCTCTGTCACTTCGCCCCATGCGCCGACCATTTCAAGCGCGGGATTGGGAAAGACGGACAAGGCAGGATAGGCGGCCATCGCCTTTGCGGAGGCACCGAGCCACTCATTTGTGTTTCGGATTGTCTCCATCATGTCGTATGATGCCATAAAGCGCATAGCGGAACTCCTGTACCAAGCCCAGATTCGGGCGCATCGGGCGTTTGAAGGGCCCGTATTAGGCCGATCAGACGAAAATGCTGCAGGTGCAAACATAGGACGGAAATATTAACATGGCAACTGATACTACAGAAAATGGTGAACCAACTGCGGCATCCATGGCACGCATGACGGAGAACCTGAGTAAAGTAGAAGCTTTGCGCGAACGCTTAACCAGTGTTTTGGCCAATCGAAATACCCATCAGGCCGCCCTTGATGGTCCAAATCAGGAACTTTTCCAGAAGGCGGCAAAAGCCTACATGCAAGAGGCGGTTACCAATCCGGCGAAGCTCATCGAGCATCAGTTGGGGTTTTGGACTAAGTCGGTCACCCATTTTGTCGAGGCGCAACAGGCGCTTGCAAAGGGGACGCTGACAGCACCCGAGGACCGCACACCGACCGACCGCCGTTTTGCGAACCCGCTTTGGGAGAAGCATCCCTATTTCAACTTTGTTAAACAGCAATACATGATGAATGCCGAGGCGCTGGAACAGGCAGTCTCGGATGTTGAGGATATGGAACCGCGCGAGAAGCAGCGTTTGGCCTATTTCTCGCGCCAGATCATCGACATGATGAGCCCGACCAATTTTCTGGCCACAAATCCCGACGCGCTACAACGTGCGGTTGATACAGAAGGGGAGAGCCTCATTAAAGGGCTGGAAAACCTTATTGGCGATCTGGAAGCCAATAAAGGCGAGATGATCGTGCGCCTTGCCGATGAAAACGCATTCGAGTTGGGTGAGAACATCGCCACCACGCCTGGCAAGGTGGTCTTTCGCAACCGCATGTTCGAGCTGATCCAATACACGCCCACCACCGAGAAAGTGCATGCCACCCCGCTGATTGTCTTCCCGCCGTGGATCAATAAGTATTACATTCTCGATCTCAAAGCGCAGAACTCCTATGTGAAATGGGTGCTCGATCAAGGCTACACCCTGTTTATGGTGTCGTGGATCAACCCCGATGCAACCTACCGCGATGTTGGCATGGAGGATTACGTCGAAGAGGGTTACATCACCGCCTTTAATGAAGTGAAGGCGATCATGGGCGAGAAGCAGATCAACGCCGTCGGCTATTGCATCGCAGGCACCACGCTCAGCCTGACCCTAAGCCTGCTCAAGCAGCGCGGCGATACATCCGTCAAATCCGCTACCTTCTTTACAGCGCTCACCGATTTCTCGGATCAGGGAGAGTTCCGCCCCTTCCTGACCGACGATTTCATTGACGGGATCGAAGCAGAGACAGCGGATAAGGGCATACTGCCGTCTATCGTCATGGCGCGCACCTTCTCCTTCTTGCGCTCCAATGACCTTGTTTATGGCCCTGCCGTCAAAAGTTATATGATGGGGGAGACACCTCCCGCCTTCGATCTGCTCTACTGGAATGGCGATGGGGCAAACTTGCCTGCCAAAATGGCGATGCAATACCTGCGCGGGCTGTGCCAGAACAACGAACTGGCCGAGGGCGGCTATGACCTGTGCGATGCGCATCTGGTGCTGGACGAGGTCGATGTGCCGCTCTGTGCCATTGCCTGTGAGACAGATCACATCGCCCCGTGGAAAGACAGCTATCGCGGGGTCCAGAAGATGGGCAGCAA
>CAWVWS010000100.1:0-11459 GCA_963933905.1 uncultured Sulfitobacter sp. | reverse complement strand
TATTTGAAAGAAATCTAGCGGAGATATACCGCTTGTCCAGCGCCACATAACGTCACAACCCCCCTGCGGGAGGGCGGGCGGGGCGATCTGATCCCCTGCGGGGTCAGGAGCGCCGCATGCACACTTCCCCTTCCCCCGATCCTCGGCTACATCAACCTGTAAATTAAAAGCCAAAAATACAATGAACGGGAGCCACATCATGGCACTGGAAAAGAACTTTGACGCAGCCGAGGCCGAGGCCCGCATTTACGCCGCTTGGGAGCAATCAGGCGCGTTCAAAGCAGGCGCAAACAAGTCGCGCGACGAAACATACTGCGTCATGATCCCGCCCCCCAACGTCAACGGCTCGCTGCATGTGGGCCACGCCTTCAACAACACGTTGCAGGACATCCTCACCCGCTGGCACCGCATGCGCGGCTTTGACACGCTCTGGCAGCCGGGTCAGGACCACGCGGGCATCGCACTCCAACTCGCCGTGGAAAAAAAACTCGCCGAGAGCCAGATCAAGCGCACGGACCTGAGCCGCGAGGAATTCCTCAAACACGCTTGGGCCTATAAAGAGGCCACCGCCGACACCATCGTAGGCCAGCTCAAACGCCTCGGCTCGTCGTGCGATTGGTCGCGCAACGCCTTCACCATGTCGGGCGCACCGGGTGATACCCGCGTCGGTCACGAGAACTCCCCCAACTTCCACGACGCCGTGATCAAAGTCTTTGTGCAAATGTACAACGACGGCAAAATCTACCGTGGCAAACGCCTCGTAAACTGGGACCCTCGGTTCGAAACTGCGATCTCCGATCTCGAAGTCGAAAACACCGAAGTCCCCGGTCACATGTGGCACTTCAAATACCCGCTCGCAGGCGGTGCCACCTATGAATACATCGAGAAAGACGAGGACGGAAACGAGACCCTGCGCGAGGTCCGCGACTACATCTCAATCGCCACAACCCGCCCCGAAACCATGCTCGGCGATGGTGCGGTAGCCGTTCATCCATCGGATGATCGCTACGTGCCAATCATCGGAAAACTATGCGAAATCCCCGTTGGCGCCAAAGCGCTCCGCCGCCTGATCCCCATCATCACCGATGAATACCCAGACAAGGATTTCGGCTCTGGTGCCGTGAAAATCACGGGCGCGCATGACTTCAACGACTACCAAGTGGCCAAGCGTAACAACATCCCCATGTACAACCTCATGGACACAAAAGCCGCCATGCGCGCCGACGGCAAACCCTACGCCGAGGAAGCCGCAGTAGCCCAGAAAATCGCCAACGGTGAGCAGGAATTCGACGAGGCAATGATCGCCGCGATGAACCTTGTCCCAGACGAATACCGCGGCCTCGACCGCTTCGCTGCGCGTGAGAAAGTCGTCGCCGACATCACCGCCGAAGGCCTCGCCGTCATGCATGACGTCACCCGCACCGTAAAAGACGAAGACGGCAATAAATCCGAAGTGACCGAGACTGTTCCCTACGTCGAGAGCAAGCCCATCATGCAACCCTTCGGCGACCGCTCAAAAGTCGTGATCGAGCCGATGCTCACCGACCAATGGTTCGTGGACACTGACCAGATCGTAGGCCCCGCCCTCGACGCTGTGCGCAATGGCGACGTCAAAATCATGCCCGAAAGCGGCGAGAAAGTGTACTATAACTGGCTCGACAACATCGAGCCTTGGTGCATCTCGCGCCAGCTGTGGTGGGGGCATCAGATACCAGTTTGGTACGGCCTCAACCTCAAAGCCGCAGGCTTCGTGGACGACGAAGGTGACGGTGCCCTTGATCTTGTAGAAATTAGCCGCTTGCTTTCGGAGCAGTCGCTTCCAGAAGGTGATGACCATGTGGAATGTGCCTCTGATTTCACCACCGCCACCGCAGGCTTCAGCGACTTTACCGCTGGCCTGCCCACACCCCTCAACCATGCGCGTGTGATCGAAGTCGCCTCCCGCGCGGAAGCGATGCATGCTCTGGCCGAAAGCCTTGGCAAATATTCCTTCAGTCAGGATCCAACAGAGATCGTCTTCCCTGTCTGGCGCGACCCCGACGTGCTCGACACATGGTTCTCATCAGGCCTCTGGCCCATCGGCACCCTCGGTTGGCCCGAGGAAACGGACGCGCTCGAAAAATACTTCCCCACCTCCGATCTCATCACAGGTCAGGACATCCTCTTCTTCTGGGTTGCCCGCATGATGATGATGCAGCTCGACACCACGGGCAAAATCCCCTTCGATACCGTCTACCTTCACGGCCTCGTCCGCGATGCCAAAGGCAAGAAGATGAGCAAATCTGTGGGCAACGTCATCGACCCGCTGGAAATCATCGACGAATATGGCGCCGACGCCCTACGCTTTTCCAACGCCGCGATGGCGTCCCTCGGGGGTGCGCTCAAGCTGAATGCGCAGCGCATCGCAGGCTACCGCAACTTCGGCACCAAACTCTGGAACGCCCATAAATTCGCCGAAATGAACGGCGTTTTTGATGCCGAACGGGTGCACGGGGGGTGTACAGGGGGTGTACCAATGGCACCCCACGCCACACTCAACAAATGGATCATCGGAGAGACGGCCCGCGTCCGCGAAGAAGTAGACGCAGCCCTCGACACTTACCGCTTCAACGACGCCGCCAGCGCCCTCTACGCCTTTGTCTGGGGCAAGGTCTGCGACTGGTACGTAGAGCTCTCCAAACCCCTCCTCCAAGACGACGACGGCAAAGGCGCACTGGCAAAAGAGACACGCGAAACAATGGCTTGGGTGCTGGATCAATGCCTGATCCTGCTCCACCCCATCATGCCCTTCATCACCGAAGAACTCTGGGGCCAAACCGCCAAGCGCGACAAACACCTCATCCACGCCGACTGGCCCACCTATACCACAGCCGACCTGCTCGACGCGGCCGCCGACCGCGAGCTGAACTGGGTCACAACCCTGATCGAATCCATCCGTTCCGCCCGCGCCCAGATGCACGTCCCCGCAGGCCTCAAAGTGCCGATGATCGTCACCGATATGGACGATGCAGCACAGGCCGCGTGGAACAATAACGAGGCGATGATAAAACGCCTCGCCCGCGTGGAAGCTATTGAGACGAAATACGATTTTCCGAAAGGCACCGTCGCCATCCCCGCCGCTGGTGCCACCTTCGGCCTCCCCCTCGAAGGGATCATCGACATCGCCGAAGAGAAGGCGCGTTTGCAAAAATCTCTCGATAAACTAGCCAAGGAAATCGGCGGCCTGAACGGGCGCCTCAAGAACCCCAAATTCGCCGCCTCCGCCCCACCAGAAGTTGTTGAGGAAACCCAGGCGAACCTCCAAGCAAGGCAGGAAGAAGCCGACCAACTCCAAGCCGCCTACAACCGCTTGGCCGAAATCGGATGAGTCAAATATAAAGGGGGCGCAGGTCCAAAAACCCAGCGCCCCTTGCTCTCTATTTTGCAAATAAACTCAATCCCGCAAGCAGAACCGAGCGCTGCCAGCGGCTATTTGAAAACCGCCGCGCGCTTTCCAAATGCCGCCGCCACAACTTCCATCTGGTGCGGCTTGCCCATCAGATCCACCTGCTCGCGCGACTCCGCATCCAACACCGCCACAGCATCCGCTGTCTCCGCGACGCCGATCAACCGCTTGGCCGCACGAATGGCCGACGGGCTCTTACCTGCAATTGTCTCTGCCAAAGCTTGCGCTGCCGCCAGCGGATCATCCGCAATCTCGGTCACCAACCCCCAGCGCTCTGCCTGCTCCGCGCCCACAGGTTCCGCCGTATACGTCATGCGCCGCAGCACATCCGAGCGCACCAAACGCGGAAGCAAAACCATGCCGCCCATGTCAGGCACAATGCCCCATTTCATCTCCATCACCGCAAACTTGGCATCGGGTGAGGCAATGCGAATATCCGCACCAAGCGCCAGCTGGATACCCGCGCCAAAGCATACCCCATGGACAGCAGCGATCACCGGAATATCCATCCGCGACCAGACCATGGCAAACTCCTGCCATTGGTTCGTCGTCCGATTACCATGGGTGCGCGGCATGAGCAGTTCCGCAGGGTCTTTGCCAATCATCCCCGACAATCCAGAGATGTCGATACCTGCGCAAAACGCCTTCCCCTCGCCCGAAACAATCACTGCACGCGCATCAGACGCCTCAACTTCGTTCCCCGCAGCAATGACAGCCGTGATCATGTCCTGATCTACCGCGTTCATTTTGTTGGCGCGGGTTAGGCGCACGTGGGCGATGTGGTTTTCATAAGTGACTGAGACGCGGGACATGGGTTTTCCTCCAGTGATGCTTTGACCATAACACATCAGAACACCCGCAAGCGCACCAGCAAAACGTGACGGCACTTACATCGGCACAAGCCGCTCTACCGCGCGCATTGCGCCTACGCTTTTGTCATAGACCAGCGTGAGGATGCGCCGCATCTGAGGCTTTGCCACCGTGACGCCAACACCGCGCAGCGCACCTGCCGCTGCCGCTGCCGCTGCCGCGATAAACCCGCGTCTTGTAAGCTTGGCCATGATCTGCCTCCCGTTTATGCGATCCATTCTCAAATAGATATCCACATCACAATTTACAAGACTTGCCCTCGCCACAGCCTCCGCATTAACTGTACCCTATGACACACACACGCCTCACCCCGCTTGCACAATCCCTTCCCGCTTCTGTCCCTTTTGTGGGGCCAGAAACCCAAGAACGCGCACGCGGTGCTGCCTTTGAAGCAAGGCTTGGCGCGAACGAGAGTGCCTTTGGCCCCTCACCCAAAGCCATTGAGGCCATGGCCGAAACAGCCCAATGGATGTACGGCGATCCAGAGAGCTTTGATCTGCGCACTGCCCTCGCCGCGCACCACGGCTGCACGCCTGCGCATATCATGGTCGGCGAAGGCATTGACGGGCTGCTCGGCTATCTCGTGCGTCTGTTTGTAGCTGCTGGCGATGCAGTGGTGACCTCCGCAGGTGCATATCCGACCTTCAACTACCATGTAGCGGGGTTCGGCGGCACGCTGAACACAGTTCCCTACGTGGACGACCATGAAGATCCCGCCAGCCTCTTTGCCAGGGCGGCAGAAGTGGATGCAAAGCTGGTTTATCTCGCCAACCCCGACAACCCTATGGGCAGCCACCATCGCGGTGTGGATATCGTGAAAGCAATGGAGGCGCTTCCAGCGGGCACGTTGTTGGTGCTGGATGAGGCCTACGTGGAATGCGCGCCCGAAGGCACCGCGCTCCCCCTGCCCGCAGATGATCCCCGCGTAATCCGTATGCGCACGTTTTCAAAGGTTTATGGCCTTGCGGGCGCGCGGGTCGGCTATGCCATCGGCCATCCTGACCTGATCGAAGCGTTCCACAAAGTGCGCAACCATTTCGGCATGAACCGCGCCGCCCAAGCGGGTGCTTTGGCCGCCCTTCAGGACCACGGCTATCTCGCAGATGTTCAGCAACAGATCGCCCAAGCGCGCGACCGCATCGCGCAAATCGCGCAGGACAACGGCCTCAGCCCCCTGCCAAGTGCGACCAACTTTGTCACCATCGACTGCGGTCGCGATGCAGGTTATGCCAAGGCGGTTCTCGACGGGCTGATCGCACGCGGCGTCTTTGTGCGCATGCCTTTTGTTGCCCCGCAAAACCGCTGCATCCGTGTTAGTTGTGGCACAGGCCCGATGCTCGACGCCCTCGCCGCGGCCCTGCCTGCCGCCCTCAAGGACGCAGAAAAAAGCTGACGTTAAGGAATTACGCGCTACTCTGACATCCATGCGACACCGATGAGGCCAGACATGCGAAACAAGCCAGGCAGCACGCCCAACTTCACTAACGCAGCTGTTGTGATGTTCGGCATGAACATCACATGGATATTTGTGACGATCTGGGCCATCTGGGGATTAATTGCTGTTGCCGCAGCAGGATGGACTGTTCACCACATCATCAACTTTATCGACAAGCGGCGCGGATAACCGGTCAACCGCAATCACATCTGCCGCCGCATCCAGCGCCCCGCGTCCGTGGGCAATGCCAAGTGCTGACATGCCCGCCTGCATCCCGCCAAGCAGGCCCATAATCATCTGACCATTCACATGCCCCATGTGCCCGAGGCGGAAAAACGCATCCCGCGCGGGATCGCCCACTTCGGCCATGCCAAGCCCGATGCCAAGGGTCAGGCCAAGCTCATGCTCGACCCAGTTGCGCAGGCGCGTGCCATCATTCCCTTTGAGGCGAAGCGACGTTACAGCCGTACTGCGGTTTGCGGGATCGGCGATGTTCATACGCAAATCACCCCCCTTGCCCCATGCATCACAAGCAGCCCAGATGGCATGGGCCAGCACAGTGTGGCGCGCCCAGACCTGCTCAATCCCCTCGTCGTGGATCATGCCCAACGCCACGCGCAGCCCGTACATATGGTGCGTGGGTGCTGTACCGTTGAAGTACTGCCAAAGCTCGGTGCCCGTGCTGCGCGGGGTCCAGTCCCAATAGACACTGACCCGCGGCATGGCCTCACGCACGGCCTGCGCACGCTGGTTGAAAAACACGAATGAACAGCCAGGCGGGACCATTAGCCCCTTTTGACAGCCCGTGACCATGACATCGACGCCCCATGCGTCCATCTCGAAACGGTCACATCCCAGCGAGGCAATGCAATCCACCATCAGCAAGGCAGGATGCCCAGCCGCGTCCAGAACATCACGCACCCCTTTGATATCATTGAGAACAGAGGTCGAGGTATCTACATGCACGGCCAGCACGGCCTTAATCTTGTGATCTTTATCTTCGGCCAGCGCAGCCGCGATCACATCCAGATCCATCGGCGAGGATTTTCCGAAATCAATCAGCTGGACCTCTGCCCCGATGCCCGTTGCCATTTCGCCAAAGCCGTGGCCGAAGCGCCCTGTGGCAGGGACCAGAACCCGCTCTCCGGGCGCAATCACATTGCTCAGCGCCGCTTCC
This sequence comes from uncultured Sulfitobacter sp., assembly GCA_963933905.1. GTDB lineage: Bacteria > Pseudomonadota > Alphaproteobacteria > Rhodobacterales > Rhodobacteraceae > Sulfitobacter. Next base: position 4,532 of record CAWVWS010000100.1, on the reverse strand, counting down.
CATGCCGCATGGCCGTTGCCGATGTAGATTGCGACGTAATGCTCGGTCCGCGCCACGCGTTTGAGACCATCAATGATGCCGGGCATCATATCAACCATCTCCCCCTCATAGATGTTGGGGGCGGGTCGGTGCATGGCCTGCAAAACAGCATCAGGCATGATGGAAGGGCCCGGAATGGCGAGGTATCCACGCCCATGCGACAGGTTTGGCCTTTGGCTCATACGTCATTGTCCTATATATCGAATAGTTGCCACAGGGGCGGTTGACCCAACCATAGCCCCCCGCCGCGCCGCGTCAATCGCGCCACGTCCTTGCCCCCACCTGCACAGACCTTTATGTTGGCGCAAATGCGCACAAGCGATCCATCAAAGGCCAACTCCCCATGAGCAGTGAACAGACCTACACCTCGAAAGAGCTGATGCGCTGGCTATGGCGTGACTACCTAAGCAAACACCTCGGCAAGCTCACCATCGCAATTCTGTTCATGATCCTTGAGGGCGCCAGCCTTGGCGCCATGGCAAAGCTGATGGAGCCGATGTTCGACCGTGTTTTCGTCGCAGGAGAGCAGTCGTGGCTGCTCATCGTAGGCTTTGTCCTCATGGGCATCTTCGTTGTGCGTGCCGTGTCTGGCGTTGCGCAAAAAGTGCTGCTGACCCGTATCGCGCAACGCTCTGCTGCTGATATGCGCATTGATCTGCTGGACCGCATGATGCAGCAGGACGGCGCATTCCACCAATCCCACCCTCCCGGTTTTCTGATCCAGCGTGTGCAATCCGACGTGAATGCCGTGAACGATGTCTGGCGTGCAATAATCACGGGCGCGGGCCGCGATTTCATCGGCCTGATGGTTCTGCTGGCTGTTGCGATCTCGATTGATCCGGTTTGGGCGCTTTTGGCTTGTATTGGTATTCCGGTGATGGTTCTGCCCGCCGCCTTTGCCCAGCGGTTTGTGCGCGTCCGCGCGCGCGAAGCACGTGACCTCGGGGCCAGCCTCTCTACCCGTCTGGACGAAGTGTTCCACGGCATCGTGCAGATCAAACTCAACGCGCTTGAGACCTATCAATCGCGCCAGTACCGCGACATCTCCAAAAAATTCGTCTCTACCGAAGTGCGCACTGCCTTTGGCAGCTCCGCCATTCCCGCCATGATCGACATTATCTCTGGCGTCGGTTTTATGGCCGTGATCCTCTATGGCGGCTCCGAGATTATCTCGGGCGACAAAACCATCGGCGAGTTCATGACCTTCTTTACCGCTATGGGCTTTACCTTCAACCCGCTGCGCCGCCTCGGCTCGATCTCGGGCCAATGGCAGGTCGCTGCCGCCGCTCTTGAGCGGATCAAGGAGCTGCTGGATGCGCCGCTCAACCAGACATCCCCCGTTAACCCCCTGCCTGCACCTGTGAATGACACCGACATCACACTTGAGGATGTGACGCTGTCCTTTGGCGAGACAGAAGTGCTGCACGGTCTGTCGCTCACGGCCAAGGCGGGCGAGACGACTGCACTTGTGGGGGCATCAGGCGCAGGGAAATCAACGATCTTCAATCTGCTGACACGCCTGCTCGACCCGACCACAGGCACCGTGCGCATCGGCGGCGTGGCCACCACCGAAATGGCCATTCCCGACCTGCGCACGCTGTTCTCCGTTGTGAGCCAGGAGGCGCTGCTTTTTGACGAGACATTGCGCGAGAACATCGTTCTGGGCCGCGAGGATGTCACCGATGAGGCACTGCAATCTGCGCTCGATGCGGCATTCGTCTCCGACTTTCTGCCCCAGCTTGAGCACGGTCTCGAGACACGCGTCGGGCCGCGCGGCTCTGCCCTCTCTGGCGGTCAACGCCAGCGTGTGGTGATTGCGCGCGCCCTGCTGCGCAACACACCTGTGCTGCTGCTCGATGAAGCCACAAGCGCGCTCGATGCCCAATCCGAGCAGGTGGTGCAGGACGCGCTCGACAGTTTGTCCGAAGGACGCACAACACTTGTGATCGCACACCGCCTCAGCACCATCCGCAACGCGGACAAGATCATTGTGATGGACCGCGGCCGCGCCGTGGACCAAGGCACCCATGAGGAATTGCTGGCCCGTGGCGGCATCTATGCAGACCTCTACCGCCTGCAATTTAAGGATGGCAAAATCGTCTCGGATCGTAAGCGCGGGATTTTGCGCCGCAGCGACAAAGCGGCCGAGGAAAGCCAGCCCAACCTGCTTCAACGCATCGGGCAACATTTCTTTGGCAGCTAAAGCAGTGTGCTATTTGCGGTAGGCCTGCGCCAGCGTCTCTGGAGAAGTCCCCGCCGCATAGCGGATCAATGTCCACAGGTTCCGCCCCCCGCGCCGCAGCCACCCTTGGGCGCGGTATTTGGCCGCCGAAGTCACGGCCAGCCCGTCCAGCTTCCGCAGCTTCCCGCGCAAGGCCCTCGCAATCGCAACGTCCTCCATCAAGGGCTGATCGGGATAGCCTCCGGCAGCATCATAAAGGGCGCGGTGAATGAGCAATCCCTGATCGCCATAGGGTAGCCCTGCACTGCTACGCAAATTGGCCCAGCTTGCAACGATCCCCGCCGCCATCCCGCGCTGGTCAAACGCCAGCGGGAACCAACCCGCCTTATCCTCATGCGCCAAATGCGCAGCAACTGCCCCGCTCCAGCCCTGCGCCAGCACCGTGTCGGCATGCACAATCAACAGCCACTCCCCACTCGCGGCATCCACACCGCGCCTGAGTTGCCCACCCCGCGAGGCAGGACCATGCACAACTTCCGCCCCCCAAGCCTGCGCCGCAGCACCCGTGGTATCGCTTGACCCACCATCGCTGACGATCAATTCACGGATCAGCCCTGCCTCCAGCCCCTCCATCAGCGCACTGAAACACGCCCCAAGGGACCCGTCGGTATTTAATGTCGGAACGATCACTGAAATCTGCGCCCGCATCACGGCTTCCTCTCACGCTGCCCCACACACTAGCTCTGTCAAACGGGATGCGAGTTGCTATATTGAAATCGACCCCGAAAGGACACCCCGATGACCGCACCCTCCCGCCGTATCCTCCGCATTTCAGGCACTGCCAACCGCGATTTTCTGCAAGGGCTGATTACCAACGATATCACCCGCATTGATGCAGGGCTGGTCTATGCCGCCCTCCTGTCGCCGCAGGGCAAATATATGGCCGACTTCTTTTTGACGGCAGACGGCGATGATGTCCTGCTCGACGCGGACGCTGCTCAGGCCGACATGCTGGCGCAGCGGCTGACAATGTATAAACTCCGCGCTGATGTGCAGATTGCAGCCACTGATCTGCACCTCCACCGCGGCTTGGGTCAAGTACCAGCAGACGCCATGGCCGACCCGCGCCACGACGCCTTGGGCTGGCGCGCCTATCGCGACAGGCCGCAGGACGACGATCAAACGGATTGGAACGCCCTCTATGTGACCCACATGATTCCACAAAGCGGCGTTGAACTGACGCCCGACACCTTCATTCTGGAAATAGGGTTCGAGCGGATTCACGGCGTAGATTTTCGCAAAGGCTGCTATGTCGGCCAAGAAGTCACCGCACGGATGAAGCACAAAACCGAACTGCGTAAAGGTCTGGCCAAAGTATCAGTGCACGGCGATGCCGCCACAGGCACGCCAATCACAGTGGGCGACAAACCCGCAGGCACCCTGCTTACCCGCGCAGGCGATCAGGCGCTGGCCTATCTGCGCTTTGACCGTGCCACAGGTGAGATGAAGGCAGACGCGGCAACAGTCATGCGCATCGACTGAAACGCAAAACGCAGCCCCTAGGGGTTGCGCTTGATTGTTCGTTAGCGAAGTGAGCCTCAGGCGCGCTCTACATATTCAAACGTTTCAGTGTTCACAATGATATCCTCGTCCTGCCCGACGAAGGGCGGCACGGATACCTTGATCCCGTTGTCCAGCACCGCTGGCTTGAACGAGTTGGCTGCTGTCTGGCCTTTAACCACAGGCTCTGTCTCGACAATCTTGCAGGTCACTTTCTGTGGCAAGGCGGCGTTAATCGCCTCTTCCTCATGATACTCGACCACGATCATCATACCATCTTGCAAAAACGGGCGCCGATCACCCAGCAGATCAGCGGCAAGCTGCACCTGCTCGTAAGTGTCCGTATCCATCAGCACCAACATACCGTCATCCTCATAAAGGAACTGCTGGTCCTTCTGCTCAAGGCGCACTTTCTCGACCTTGTCGGCGCTGCGAAAGCGCTCATTTAGTTTGGAACCGTTGCGCAAATTCTTCAGTTCGACTTGCGCAAATGCACCACCTTTGCCCGGTTTGACGTGATCGACCTTCACAGCAGCCCAAAGACCACCGTTGTGCTCAAGTACATTTCCGGGGCGAATCTCGTTTCCGTTGATTTTGGGCATGTGTCAAAACTCTGGCAAAAGGTTGATGAAATCTTGAACCACCCTATATCTTGGCGAGAAACCGCACACAAGGAGCCGTGTTTAGGGTCAGGATCCATTAACTGATTGAGGTTATCGAGTTGTCATGATTCACACGCCCCAGTTCGGGG
>CAWVWS010000099.1:0-11642 GCA_963933905.1 uncultured Sulfitobacter sp. | reverse complement strand
CAATGCACGTTTGGCCACTTCGCGGGGGTAGACGGGGACATGATCGACTGTGCCTTTGGCCTGCTCCTCGTCACCGATCAGCATGTTTTTGCGGTCGAGATAGAGGACGCGGAACTGTTCTGTTTCGCGGTGGGCCATAACGGTGTGGCAATAGTCGAGCAGGCTGTCCCAGCTTGATAAAACATAGGTGTGCATGACTTTTGAACGAGCCATACAATGGGCTGCGGCCTCCACGATCTTGAGCTCTGTTATGACTTCGTCACCGACACCTTTTACGTCGCGCAAACGTGCCTCTGGTGCGGTTAGGACGCGGTTAAAGTCGCCGAATCTGCACATCATATCATGGGCGAGGGGTTTGACATCGCGGCGGGGAATCGCCCGGAAGAGGATCAGTTCAAGCAGTTCATATTCTGGCATAGCGGTCGCCCCGCCAGCCATGAAGCGCGCGCGCAGGCGTTGCCTGTGGTCCGCGATATAGGAAGGCTGTTTGCCCATCACTGGCATCGCGGTGATGGCTTCGTCCATCAGGAAGGGGAGCGGCTGTTCATCAAATGAGTTCATAAGGTGAACATGCGACAGCTTGGTTAGAAATTGATTAACGCTGTTCTCGAAGCGGGGGGTGCCATGCGTACACCCCCTGTACACCCCGCGTACACCGTGAGGGTGACACTAAGCGGGCGCATAAACGCCGCTTGGTGGAATAGGGAGAACAGGGTGGAATGAGTTTATTGGCCAAATGAAGCCCGACGACGCGCCAACATGAGGTGGCGCGCCGTTGGAATTGGTTTAGCCTTTCATCGAATCCCAGAAGGATTTGACGGAGGAGAAAAAGCTGCTGCCTTCGGGGTTGTTCTCTTCCGAGAGTTCCTCGAATTCGCGCAGGATTTCTTTTTGATGGGACGTCAGGTTCACCGGTGTCTCGACTGCCAGTTCGATAATCATGTCACCAGTAGAGCCGCCACGCAGGTGTGGCATGCCTTTGCCGCGCAGGCGCATCTGGCGGCCTGACTGGCTGCCTGCGGGGACTTGGACGCGGCCACGGCCCCCGTCGATGGTGGGCACTTCGATGCTGCCGCCCAAAGCTGCGCTGGCCATGGTCACGGGGACGCGGCAGAACAGGTTGGGGCCGTCACGCTCGAACAACTCGTGGTCCTGTACCTCTATGAAGATATAGAGATCACCAGACGGGCCGCCGCGCATGCCTGCTTCGCCTTCGCCAGCGAGGCGGATGCGGTTGCCTGTTTCCACACCTGCAGGGATGTTCACGCTGAGTGAGCGGTCTTTTTCCACGCGGCCAGCGCCACGGCAGGATTTGCACGGGTTCTTGATGATTTGGCCAAGGCCCGAGCAGGTGGGGCAGGTACGCTCAACCGTGAAAAAGCCCTGTTGGGCGCGGACCTTACCCATGCCAGAGCATGTGGGGCAGGTGGTTGGTTCTGCGCCGCCTTCGGCACCTGACCCGCTACACCCGTCGCACGCGACAGAAGTGGGAACATTGATTGATTTTTGCAGACCTGCAAATGCGTCCTCAAGCGAGACGCGCAGGTTAAAGCGCAAGTCGGAGCCGCGTGCAGCGCGTCTGCCACCGCTCTGCTGTCCGCCACGGCCGCCCATAAAATCGCCAAACAGGTCGTCGAAAACATCGGAGAAAGCAGAGGAGAAGTCCCCCTGCCCGCCGCCAAAGCCGCCACCGGGACGTCCGCCACCGCCGCCCATGCCACCCTCGAATGCAGCGTGACCATAACGGTCATAGGCTGCTTTCTTGTCCGGATTTTTCAGAACCTCATAGGCCTCGTTGGCCTCTTTGAACTGTGATTCGGCGTCGGGTTTGTCGGCGTTGCGGTCGGGGTGCAGCTCTTTCGCTTTTGTGCGGTAGCCTTTTTTGATCTCGTCGGCGGAAGCGCCTTTGGCGACACCGAGGATCTCATAATAGTCACGTTTTGCCATCAGTAGTATCCTTTACAGGAACGTGAAGGGCCGGCCCGTCTGATCGGACCGGCCCTGTCATTGGTTCCGCTGGGCGGACTTACGAGCGCTTGTCGTTGTCGAGGTCTTCGAAATCGGCATCGACGATGTCGTCATCCGCACCCGGCTTTGGCGCTTCATCAGCAGCGGCGGCCATGTCATCCTCGTTCGCATCGTTCGCGTTCTTGTAGATCGCTTCGCCCAGTTTCATAGCAGCTTCGGTAACGTTCTGGATGCCGGATTTGATCTTGTCAGCGTTGTCTGTTTCCAGCTCGTCTTTGAGGGCGGCGATGGCCAATTCAATCGCTTCGACAGTTGTCGGATCGACCTTATCGGCATGCTCTTCCATCGATTTCTCGGTGGAGTGGATCAGGCTCTCGGCTTGGTTCTTGGCCTCGATCAATTCGCGGCGCTCTTTGTCCGACTCTGCATTCTCTTCGGCGTCTTTTACCATTTTCTCGATGTCGGCATCGGACAGACCACCAGAAGCCTGGATGGTGATTTTCTGTTCTTTACCAGTGCCTTTGTCCATCGCACCGACGGAAACGATACCGTTGGCGTCAATGTCGAAGGTCACTTCGATCTGGGGCATGCCGCGCGGCGCTGGCGGGATCGATTCGAGGTTGAACGCGCCGAGCAGTTTGTTGTCGGCGGCCATTTCACGCTCCCCCTGGAAGCAGCGGATGGTCACGGCGTTCTGGTTGTCTTCCGCAGTCGAGAAGATTTGTGATTTCTTCGTCGGGATAGTCGTGTTGCGGTCGATCAGACGGGTGAACACGCCGCCGAGGGTTTCGATACCCAAGGAGAGTGGTGTTACGTCGAGCAGTACCACGTCTTTTACGTCGCCTTGCAGAACGCCGGCCTGAATGGCGGCACCGAGGGCAACCACTTCGTCAGGGTTCACACCTTTGTGTGGCTCTTTGCCGAAGAACTTTGTCACTTCTTCGATGACGCGTGGCATGCGGGTCATACCGCCGACCAATACGACTTCGTCGATGTCGGATGCTTTGAGGCCCGCGTCTTTCAACGCTGCGGCGCAGGGTTTCATCGACGCTTTGATCAGGTCGCCCACGAGGGTTTCCAGCTTGGCGCGGGTCAGCTTCATCACCATGTGAAGTGGCTGGCCGTTTGCGCCCATGGAGATAAACGGCTGGTTGATCTCCGTCTGGGAGGACGAGGACAGTTCAATCTTGGCTTTTTCAGCGGCCTCTTTCAGACGCTGAAGGGCCATTTTGTCTTTTGTCAGATCGACGGAGTGCTCTTTCTTGAACTCATCCGCGAGGTAGTTGACGATGCGCATGTCAAAGTCTTCACCACCCAAGAACGTGTCGCCGTTTGTAGATTTCACTTCGAACAGTCCATCGTCAATCTCGAGGATGGTCACGTCGAATGTACCGCCGCCGAGGTCATAGACCGCGATGGTTTGTGTATTCTCTTTATCGAGGCCATAGGCCAGCGCCGCCGCAGTTGGTTCGTTGATGATGCGCAGCACTTCGAGGCCGGCGATTTTACCGGCGTCTTTTGTGGCCTGACGCTGGGCGTCGTTGAAGTATGCAGGCACGGTGATAACCGCCTGTGTCACTTCCTCGCCGAGGTAGGATTCAGCGGTTTCTTTCATCTTACCCAAGATAAACGCGGAGATTTGCGACGGGGAGTATTTCTCACCCTTGGCTTCGACCCATGCGTCGCCGTTGCCGCCATCAATCACGTTGAAGGGCAGGTTTTTCTTGTCCTTGGCGAGATCAGGGTCGTCGTTGCGACGGCCGATCAGACGCTTGACGCCGAAGACGGTGTTCTCGGGGTTTGTGACGGCCTGACGCTTGGCCGGCTGGCCAACGAGGCGTTCGTCATCAGTGAAGGCCACGATGGAGGGCGTTGTGCGCGCGCCTTCTGCGTTTTCGATCACGCGGGGCTGGCTGCCGTCCATGATGGCGATACAGGAGTTTGTTGTTCCGAGGTCAATACCAATTACTTTGGCCATATTTTCGATCCCTTATTTAAGCTCAAGGCGATTACCCGAAGCACTGGCCCGTTGTGGCACCCTTGCTCCGATTTAAATGTCGCTGTTAACAGGTCGTTTCCAGCGGCTCGGTGGGTATATAGTGAGGGGGTGGCGGTGCTGCAAGCATGGCGGACACCAAGATGTGATGATTTAGAGATAAATCATGAAAATTGATCGTAAATTTGAGGATGCGGTGTGAAACTGACGGTGAAGGGCTTTGATATTCATAAAGGGTTTCTGGATATCGCGGCGCAGCGGTCTGTTTTGGCAGCTGTGCGCGGTGTTGTGGCGGATGCGCCGTTTTTTCGACCTGATACACCTTACGGGAAGCCGATGTCGGTGCGGATGACGGCGGCGGGTGTCTACGGGTGGTATTCCGACAAGAAGGGATATCGGTATGTGCCGAACCATCCATCGGGAAAGCCTTGGCCTGTGATCCCTGCGGAGGTTCTGGCGATCTGGCGGGAGGTGACGGGGCTGGAACGGGAGCCCGAGTGCTGTTTGATCAACTACTATGGGGCGGAGGCGAAGATGGGGCTGCATCAGGATTGCGATGAGGCGTCCATGGAGTGGCCTGTTGTATCGGTATCCTTGGGCGATGAGGGGTTGTTTCGCATGGGGAATGTCACGCGCGGCGGCAAAACAGAGAGCCATTGGCTGCAATCGGGTGACGTTGTGGTGATGGGGGGCGATGCGCGGCTGGCCTATCACGGGGTGGACAGGATCAGGGCGGGGTCCTCGACATTGTTGCCGAAAGGCGGGCGGCTGAATTTGACACTAAGAGTGGTGGAGTAGCCGTTTTCTTTGAAGAAAACGGGGCGGAATTTTTGAAAATTCCGATCCCTGTGTCAGGCGGTAGTCTATTGATTGCGGTAAGAAGGGTCGCTTTTGGTAGTGCTTAACCCGACAGGCATAAATCGGAAAACGAGTTGACATGAATCAATGAATGAGCGGCCCAACGGCGCATAATAAAGCCTCACAATCGGGAGGATATTTTTATGTTGAACGTGTCAAAACCAAAGGCCAATCGTCTGAATATTGAGCTTTCTGGTGTGCTGAACGCTGCTGATATGCAGGCCGCACTTGATGGTATTGTCCGCGAGTCTGAAGGATTCAGTGGCGGGACAATGCTCTACACCATTTCCGACTTCGAGATGCCGACGCTAGGCGCTATGGCGGTCGAGCTTTACCGGATGCCAAAGCTATTCAGTCTGCTTGAACGGTTTGATAAGTGCGCCGTGCTTTGTGATACGCAGTGGATCAGAACAGCCGCCCAGATTGAGGGGGCCATCATTCCTTCGCTTGCGATCAAGAGCTTTGCCTTGAACGAGGTTGCCGCCGCTGAAGCGTGGCTGGAAGGTGAGAAGGATGTTGATGACGACTTTGAGAACTTCCCTGTTTAGCGGGTCGCAAGGGAGGCGTGATCAAACTGGGCCGTCTATGAATGGCGCCACTATTCTCTGAGATCAAACCGCATGGATTTTTTTGACCAGTTATATTTGGCGCCATCATGCTGGGTATAAAGCCGTGAGTGGAAATGAAAATGGGAAAACTCAACCCCTTGACCTGAGTCCGCTGAAAAGTTTGCCCCGCGGAGTTGATACCATTTGGGGTCGGTTAGCCTTATCTCTGTATAGGATTCGACATAATTCTGGCCGCGTAAGACGATGAGGAATGGGCCGCCTGCTGCAAGATGTGACGCCTGCCTTACCATGATGATACCAGATGCAATGGACCATCCCCCGACGGTTAGCAAAGCGACGCATGATGTGGCTGTCCAGAACCGGAACACAGCACCACCGTTATTCAGTGCAGATTGGAGAATTATCACGGTGGCGAATAGGCCGATAAAGCTGAACATCGCTATGCTGCCTAAGTTGGATAGCGAAAGGATCAATATTACGAGTGCAATCGGAACGCATAATATGAGCAGGCCTTGCATGAGGATCGTGAGGGTAATTCTGCCAATCTTGCCAACTGGTCGGAACAAAATCTCAATCGGGTAGAGGACAACAACCAAGATCAACAGTACGCTAAACATATATTCGATGGGGCCGAAGTGGCTGAAATCTGTGAAATCGCGCGACATTGAAAGCGGCCAGAAGCCGATCAAGAATACCAGATAGCAAATCAGGCAAACCCACGCTGGCCAAACAGCGCCTCTTTGGTCTGTTGTTTCAAGCTCGGCCAGGTCTTCTTTTTGCGGGTGATTATCTGACATTATGAGGTATTGGATCACTGGTAGAACAATCTACTAGCGTCGCGCACCCCAGCTGAGGGAGGCGTGTTTGCGGGTGTAGAATTCGCCCATGAGGCCGATCATCAACAGAACCAGACCCACCCAGAAGGCGTACATCGGATCGCTGTAGCGGGGGTTGTAGTTGAGGAAGGCATAGCCGCGGGCCTGATCGATTGTGTGGAACAGGGGGTTCCAGTCGAACATGGCGAGCATGAAACCCGGCAGAGTGTTGGCGACGAACATCTTGCCGGATGCGATCATGTTGGCGCGTTGGTAAATTGTGGAGAAGATGCCGACCGCCGTCGGGAACCAAGGCTTGATCGCGAGCAGGACGAGGCCGAAGGCGGCGCCCGTGAACCATGCAAGTATAAGCATAAAGAACGCCATCATCGGTTGCTCAATCTCCAGCGGCGTGAAGGCCACGTGGTAGACAAAGAGGATCACGCCGAGCGACAAAACCTGAACATAGAGCGCGCCGAGGGCGGCGGAGCAAATCGAGATGATTGTGTTCATGGGCGCGTGCTGCATCATCGGGCTGGCGGGTCCTTCTGATCCGACAACAGCGCCGAGCGCCTTGGAGTGGGTCATGTAGAGGAAGATGCCGGACATGATGTAGATCAGGAAGTCGCCGCGCAGAGCAGCACCGCGTAACCCGAGGACCGAGAACATCACATAGAAGGCCATTACGAAAATCACGGCCTGTAGGATGTTTGTCGCAATGGCGAGGAAGGCGTTGTTATGCCCTTTACGAACAGATCGGACGATGGAGTGATAAATCAACTCAAGCATCGTCAGAACGACGAATAATGTGGACCTGCGCGTGTGGATGGGTTGAAACATTGATGTACTGCCTTGCGGATATGACCACTCTTGCATGGAATTCTGGCCGATCCGTTACAAGGGCATCATAAGGTATTCAAAACGTATATCAACGAAGGATGGCAAGAGTTGGGCATGGACTACGAAAAATTGACCACTGTGATGCGGCGCCTGTCGCTTGAGGCGGGTGACAAGATCATGGAGATTTACGGGCATGATGATTTTGATGTGAAGTCAAAGTCGGATGATAGCCCTGTCACGGCTGCGGATGAAGCGGCGGACAAGATTATCTCTGATGGTTTGCGCGCTGAATTCCCTGATGTGTTGCTGATTACCGAGGAGCAGGCGGATACGCATAGCGCCACGGGCGATACCTTCCTGATCGTTGACCCGCTGGACGGGACCAAAGAGTTCATTCATCGCCGTGGTGATTTTACTGTGAATATCGCGCTGGTGGAGGGCGGTGTTCCGACGCGCGGTGTGGTTTATGCTCCTGCGAAGAACCGCATGTTCTTTACTCAAGCGGATGGTACTTCGGTTGAGGAAAGTGGTGGTTTCGAGAAGGATGTGATCGGCATGACAGCGCCGATATCAGTCTCTAATCCAGACAATTCGGCCCTGATGGTGGTAGCGAGCAAGTCGCACCGCGATCAGGCGACGGATGACTACATCGGCAAATATGCGGTCAAGGATATGAAGAGCGCGGGAAGCTCGCTCAAGTTCTGTCTGATTGCGACGGGCGAGGCGGATATCTATCCGCGTGCTGGCCGCACGATGGAGTGGGATACGGCGGCGGGTCATGCAGTGCTCAAGGGGGCAGGCGGTGATGTTGTTCGGTTTGATGATCACAGCGCGCTGACCTATGGCAAGGCGGATTATGCCAATCCGTTCTTTATTGCCTATGCGCCGGGTGTGGAATTGAAAGACGCCTGAGGGCGGCATCCAAGTGGGAGCAGTCCCTCGATGAGCGAGCAGACTGTCAGTGTCATAATCGTGAGCCGTGGACGGCCAGATGCGCTGTTGCGGTGTTTGACGGCTGTGGCACAGGTGCAATACCGCCCGTTTGAGGTGGTTGTGGTGGCCTGTCCTGCGGGGATCGCGGTGACCGAGACACTGGATATTCTGCCAGATATCAAATGCATCGCGTTTGACGAGGCGAATATTTTGGCTGTGCGCAACTTGGGACTGGTCCATGCGGCGGGTGAAATCGTGGCATTTATCTACGATGATGCCGTGCCAGAGCCGCAATGGCTGCGCCATTTGATGGCCCCAGCGGTGCGCAGTGATGTTGCCGCGATGGGCGGTTTTGTGCGGGGGCGTAACGGGATCAGTTTTCAATACATGGCCCGTACACTGGACGCGACGGGCGGTGCGCACGAAGTCGAGATTGATCCGTTGCAAGCCACCGTTCTGGTGCCGCCAAAGGGTCGCGCGATCAAGACAGAAGGCACTAACATGGCGTTTCGGCATTTATGGCATTCCTGAATTTCCTCAAGGGGAACCTTGCGGGGCAAACGGCGGTGCGGGTCGATCCTGCGTGGGCGACACAGGCGCAGGTCGTTCAGAAGTTTGGTGAGTTTACCTTGCCTGACAAGATCCTGCGAGAAGACACATTGGTGCGGGACCTTGCGGCGCTGGCGGCGGATGTCGGGTATGCGGATGCGCCACGGGTGGAACCTGCGGCGTTCCACGGGGCGCATAGCCTTGAAGACATCTACGACGATGAAATAGAGGCGCTGGGCGCGGATGTGTATCAGCGCGACTATATGATGTTTGGGTTTGACCGCTGGCGCTGAGGCGTTCAGGCGGCTTTTACAGCTTCGGCTTCTGTCAGGATTGTGTAGAGCGTATCGGCGCTCAGGTTTGCGCGAAGTTTGGCGCAGATGCTGGCGTCGCGCAGCGTGCGGGAGACAAGTGCCAGTGCTTTGAGGTGTTCGACACCTGCGTCCACAGGGGCGAACAGGGCGAAGGTGATGTCGACGGACAGGCGGTCAACCGCGCCAAAATCGACAGGTTTTTCCAGCAGAACAAAGAGACCGACAACTTCGTCGATCCCTTCGATGCGTGCGTGGGGAAGGGCGACGCCGCGGCCCACACCTGTGGGTCCCAGCGCTTCGCGGGCAAGCAGCGCTTCGACAACTTTTGATGCATCGAGACCGTAGTTGCTCTGCGCCAGATCACCCAGTTCGGTGATCAGGCGCTTCTTGCTTGTGGTTGATGAAAGCACTTTTACCGCCTGAGGTGTTAGTAGTTTTGCAAAATTCATCGTCCGCTTTCCCTGTAAGCCCGCGCCTAAGCGCGCGCAGTAGACCAGTATTTATGCAGGGTCAATCCAGCCGATGTTTCCATCATCCCGGCGGTATACGACGTTGACCCCGTCCTTACCTTCTTTTTTGAACACCAGCACGGGTGCACCTGAAAGCTCCATCTGCATGACCGCTTCACCGACAGACAAGGTGGCAATTTTTGTCTGCATCTCGGCAATAATCATGGGCTGGAGTGTTTCCGGCTCGTCCCCTTCGGCATCCTGCTCTGATGCCAAGATATACGAGGAAGCGCCCAAAAGTTCAACAGGGTCTGTGCGGTCGCGGTGATGATCTTTCAACCGCCGCTTGTAGCGGCGCAGTTGCTTTTCCATCTTCTCGCCGCAGGCGTCAAAGGCGGCGTAAATTTCAGTTGCATGTGCCTTTGCCGATGCGGTGAGGCCCGTGGAAAGGTGCACGGTTGTTTCGCAGACAAATTCATGTGCGGACTTGGAGAACACCACAAGCGCATCTGTCGGTCGTTCAGCGTATTTCTGGACCACTCCGTCTAATTCGGTTTTGACGTGGGTTTGCAGTGCTTCACCGATGTCGATCTGTTTTCCGCTGATTTGGTAACGCATAGTGTCTCCTTTAAGTATGGTATCCGCCCTATGTTTATGCTCGAAATTTTGGGATCGGATGTAGGGGAATGGCGGCTTGCGCGAAGTTGAAAAGAGGTGTCTCACCCAAGGGTGTTACGGCCTCCTGTATCAAGCATAGCAATTTCGCCATACCTGATTAGACGGCGAGAACCGTTTAGGAGTCAATCATTTAAGATGAAAATCGCCGTGTGATCGGCGTGAAGTCGTTCAGGATATCTTAAAATTATCGCCAAGATATACGCGGCGCACATCGCCATTGTTCACGACTTCGTCGGGGGTGCCAGACATGAGCACGCGGCCCTCGTGCAGGATGTAGGCGCGGTCCACAATTTCGAGGGTTTCGCGTACGTTGTGGTCGGTAATGAGCACGCCGATGCCGCGCTTTTTCAGGTCGGCGACAAGGTGGCGGATGTCGCCGACCGAGATGGGATCGACGCCTGCAAAGGGTTCATCCAGCAAGAGGTATTTGGGATTGGCGGCAAGGCAGCGCGCGATCTCGACGCGGCGGCGTTCCCCGCCCGACAGGGCCAATGCGGGGGCGCGGCGCAGGTGTTCGATGGAAAATTCGCTGAGCAATTCATCAAGGCGCATCAGTTTTTTGCGGCGGTCGCGTTCGACAATGTCGAGGATTGCGAGGATATTTTCCTGAACGGACAAGCCGCGAAAGATGCTCATTTCCTGTGGGAGGTAGCCGATGCCAAGCTGGGCGCGGCGGTACATGGGTAGAGTGGTCACGTCTTTTCCGTCAATCATTACGGTGCCGCCTTCGGGGGTTACGAGGCCCGCGACGGAATAGAATGTAGTGGTTTTACCAGAGCCGTTGGGGCCAAGAAGGGCTACAACTTCGCCGCGCATCAGCTCCATCGAGAAGTCGCGGATCACGATCTTTTTGGAGTAGGATTTGCGTAGGTGGGATATGCGCAGTCCCGCGCTGCCCTCGGCGACAGTGAGTTCGGGCATCAGTTATTGCCACCTGTGGAAAGGCGGGAGCGGACATTTCCCGACATGCGGGCGGAGCCATCGCGCAGGCGTATTGTCATCATGTCTGCGCTCAGCGCGCTGGCCCCTTGCGCGAGCAGGACATTGCCGCGCATCACGATCGTACCTTCATCAATGCTGTAGTCTGCGCGCTGCGCTTCGGCGGCATCTTTGCCTGATACGAGGGTCACGCCGCCTGTTGCTTCCATCGTTGCGATGCCATCCTGGGTGGCGCGGTAGACGACCATGACGCGCTGGGCGGACAGGCGCATGTTACCCTGACCGATCACGACATTTCCGCTAAAGATGGCTGTGCCTGTTTCCTGATCAACCGACAACTCGTCCGAGCTTACCTCGACCGGTAGGCTGGTGTCCTGAGCGATGGTGCCAAAGGCAACGCTGGCCCCTTGGGCCATCGCGTTGGTTGAAATAAGCGCCGCAAAAAGCGCTGTCAGCAGCAAACGTAGACCCATAATCATCACAACTTTCTTGGTTACTTTGGAGTATATACCAGTTTCACACCGCCACTGAAAAGCATTTGCGTGTTTTCGCTCTCATTTGGAGAGTATATCCGCATATTCCCCGCTGTGAAGGAGCCTAAGGGGCCTGTTGCTTCGACGGTTTCGGGGGTGGTAACGTCCAGTGTTGAGATGTTTGAGGTGAGTTGATCGGTATTCACGCGGTAGCCTGTCGAGGTCGCGATGGAGACAGAGCCGCTCAGGTTGGCGCTGTTT
>CAWVWS010000098.1:0-11754 GCA_963933905.1 uncultured Sulfitobacter sp. | reverse complement strand
CATTTTTCAGAGGAGCAGTGGCCCACACGCGGGTCCGCGCGGGTGGAAGTGGCCAGAATGATTAGCAAAATGATCGCAAGATACCGCATGATGTGTTGGTGGCGTCTGGAGCTGCGGTTGTCAATCGCGCACCCTTCCATCCGAAGCCCCAAGGGGTTAGATCAGGGGGGTAATACAAGCCGGAGACCGTGACGCGTGGCATTTTTCAAAAAGCTCAAAGACAAACTGTTCAAATCCTCGTCCAAGATTGACGAGGGGCTTGAGGCGATTGTCAGCGATGGCGGGCAGGTGGAACCTGAAGCGATTGAAGCGCCGCAAGTGGATGAGGCAGCGTTGGAGCGTGAGGCGCAGGCTGCTGCGGAAGCGGCGGCAATTGAGGCGCAGCGGATTGCGGATGAAGCGCGGGTCGTGGAAGCGGCGCGGGCGGCAGAGCAAGTGCTGGCTGAAGCGGAGGCCGCTGCAACAGCGCAGGCCGCGCTTGAGGCGCGGGCCAAGGCAGATGCGGCACGTGCAGCGGAAGTGCAGGCGCAAGCGGACCAGCAACGGCAGGCGGAGCAGGCGGCGAAAGAAACCGAAGCGGCGGCGGTGGCGGCAGAGGCTGCGCAGAAGCGTCAGGCGGAGGAGGCTGCACGCAAAGCCGAAGCTGAGGCGGAAGCGCAGGCTGCCCGTGAAGCCAAGGCGGCGGCTGACGCAGAGGCGGCAGAGAAAGCGGCGCGTGAGGCCCAAGCGGCGCGGGACGCAGCGGCGAAAGCTGTGGAGCCTTTGCGCACGACGATAACTCCTGTGGCCTCGATGCTTGACGAGGGGCCGGCAGACCCTGCGCCCAAGCGCGGCATTCTGGGTCGTCTTTTGGGGCGTGGCGGCGATGCGACAGTGGTGCGCCGTGTGCTGGATGATGCGATGCTGGAGCAACTCGAAGAGTTGCTGATCGCGGCGGATATGGGTGTGGATACCGCCCTGCGCGTGACGGCGAATATGGCCGAGGGGCGCTTGGGTAAGAAGCTGTCGGTCAATGAGATCAAGACGTTGATGAGCGACGAGATTGCGCGGATCATGGAGCCTGTGGCCAAGCCGCTGCCGATCTATGCCAAGAAGCCGCAGGTGGTGCTGGTCGTGGGCGTGAACGGCTCTGGCAAGACGACAACGATTGGGAAGCTGGCCAGCCAGTTCCGCGCAGCGGGCAAGAATGTGGTGATCGCGGCGGGTGATACATTCCGCGCCGCCGCCGTCGAACAGTTGCAGGTCTGGGGCGAGCGCGCGGGTGTGCCTGTGCTGACGGCACCTCAGGGGAGTGATCCTGCCAGCCTTGCCTTTGACGCGATGGTAAAGGCCGAGGCCGATGGTGCGGACCTGCTGATGATTGACACGGCAGGACGCTTGCAGAACCGTGGCGATCTGATGGAGGAGCTGGCCAAGATCGTGCGGGTGATCCGCAAGAAGGACCCTGATGCGCCGCACAACACGTTATTGGTGCTGGATGCGACGACGGGGCAGAACGCGATCAATCAGGTGAAGGTGTTTCAGGAAATCTCTGACGTGTCGGGGCTGGTGATGACCAAGCTGGACGGCACGGCCAAGGGTGGTGTGCTGGTCGCTTTGGCTGACAAGTTCGGTTTGCCGATCCATGCGATTGGGGTGGGGGAGCAGATTGATGATCTGCAAGCATTCGATCCACAGGAATTTGCCGATGCTCTGACAGGACTGGACCGCTAACCGCGTGACAGACTGGCTCATCTCGATTGAGGGGACGGAGGCGGGGCATACCCTTGCTCTGATCCTTGCGTTGCTCGCCGCGGTTTTGCATGCGGTGTTTGGCGCGTTGCAAAAAGGGCGGTATGATCCGTGGCTGACGCGGGGCGCGATTGACGGGTCTTATTGCCTGATGGCGGCCCCCTTTGCCTTGTTTGTCGTGCCGTGGCCCGAGCCGCATATGTGGCCGATCTTTGCCGGCGCGTGGGTTATCCATTTTCTTTACAAACTGTTGCAGGCTGCAGCCTATACACGCAGCGCTTATACGGTGGTCTATCCAGTGGTGCGCGGGACAGGACCGTTGTTCACAGTGATCGGGGCATATTGGCTGTTTGGGGAAGTTTTCAACGGTGTGCAGTGGCTGGGCGTTGCGGTGCTAATGGCGGGTATTTTCGGGCTTTCTGCCTA
The DNA here is from genome assembly GCA_963933905.1 of uncultured Sulfitobacter sp. Taxonomy (GTDB): domain Bacteria; phylum Pseudomonadota; class Alphaproteobacteria; order Rhodobacterales; family Rhodobacteraceae; genus Sulfitobacter. The sequence goes on along the minus strand of CAWVWS010000098.1, from coordinate 9,597 downwards.
TAACATGGTCTATCTGAAGGCCGAGCGTGAGACGCTCAATGCGGCCTTGGGGCTGGCTTTTGTGACGGGGTTGTTTGTGGCGCTTTATACCACTTATGACGCTTACGGCATTCGGGCGACGGCCAACCCGTTTACGTTTCTGGCGTGGTTTTTCATGATTGACGGTTTTTTGATGCCGATCATTGCTTACCGCCGTTGGCACCGGATGGAGAACCCGCCCGCTGTGGCACCGCTCATGCAGCGCGGTGTGATCGGTGGTGTGATCGCATTCGCGAGCTTTGGGTCTATTATGATGGCAACGCGCCTTGATAACGTAGGCGAAGCGGCAATATTGAGAGAGACGTCGACGGTGTTTGCTGCCCTGATCGGGTGGTTGGTGCTCAAGGAGACTGTCGGCCCCAGGCGGGTCGCGCTGATGGCGCTGATTGCCCTTGGGGCCGTGATTGTAGAATTTGGAGGCTAGTGAATGGCAGATGCGCGTGAGATCAATCCCATCCTGAAACAGGTGCTGGAGCTGGGCCCGACGCTTGCGTTCTTTGTCCTTTATATCCGGATCAAGGATGATGTTTTCACATTCGGGGGCACGGAATACACGGGGTTTATCGTGGCCGCTGTCGTCTTTGTGCCGATCCTGCTGGTGGCTATGGGCATCCTTTGGGCGCTGACGGGCAAGCTTAGCCGGATGCAGGTTTTTACGGCGTTTATGGTGATCTTTTTTGGTGGTCTGACGGCGTGGTTCAACGACGAGCGGTTCTTCAAGATGAAGACGACTATTGTTTATGGGCTGTTGGCGTTGATCCTGACAGTGGGTTTGCTGCGCGGGCGCTCTTGGCTGGAGTATGTCATGGCCGACATGATGCCGATGCGGCATGCAGGCTGGATGATTTTGACCAAGCGGTTGGCGATGGCCTTTGGTGTGTTGGCAGTCGTGAATGAAGTGATCTGGCGCACCATGTCCACTGATGCTTGGGTCAAGATTGAGACATTCGCTTTTCCCGTGGCATTGATGGTGTTCCTGTTCTGGCAGTTTGCGCAGCTTCAGCCCTATGTCATCGAAGAGGGTGAAGACGCGGGTTGATTTGGAGAGCTGAGCCAAATCTTCATGCGAGGATTTGTGGACAAACTCTCGGGAAGAGTTTTGCGCTATTTGCGTAGGTCGGCGTGTAGGCTGCGGCCCGCTTGCACGCCTTTGCGCGCCGCCATTGTGTCCAACCAGCGGGACATGTGGAGTTTGTCGTCCAGCGTTTGTTGCTGGCCTTCCCACAAGCTTGCCCATCCCCAGATCGAGAAATCGGCGATTGAAATGAAGTCGCCTGCCACGAATTCGTTTTGGGCCAACTGGCGATCGAGAACACCGTAGAGGCGGGCGGTCTCGGCCCGGTAGCGGTCTTTGGCGTAAGGGATATCCTCTTTTGCAAATTTTAGGAAGTGATGTGCTTGACCCGCCATGGGACCTAAGCCGCCCATCTGCCACATGAGCCATTGATCAACGGCGATGCGGTCGCGCTCGGTCTTGCCGTAGAACTGGCCTGTTTTGCGAGCGAGGTATTGCAGGATCGCGCCGCTCTCGAAGATGGATACAGGCGTGCCGTCTGGTCCATTGGGATCGGTGAAAGCGGGCATGCGGTTATTTGGTGCGATTTTGAGGAAGTCGGGGGCGAACTGGTCGCCCTTGCCGATGTTGATCAGATGGGTTGTGTAAGGCAGGCCCATTTCCTCGAGGCAGACGGAGATTTTCCAGCCGTTGGGCGTGGGCCAGTAATAGAGATCAATGGGGCTGGTCATAGCGTCGTCCTTTTCATCACTTCGCATGACATGATGCGGGTTTTGAAGAGCAGGGCAAGGGCGCGCGTGCTTGACCCTTGCGCAGAGATATCCTAATCCAGCTATGTGGCGATTTGTTACCGGATTGCGGGCCACTTAAAATATTCCGCTAAAAGGTCAGGATGAAAGCCCCCTTTCGCTTGACCGCGCTTGGGGTTTTTTTGTGCCCACCCTTTTGAACGGGCATGCAGGAAAGTCACACCTAAGGTGTGCAAAGGAAGAATTTACGATGAGCGACGATTGGAAACCATCCACCAAGGCCGTGCATTCTGGCACGCGGCGCAGCCAGTATGGCGAGGTGTCAGAGGCGATTTTTCTGACCCAAGGCTTTGTCTATGACAGTGCCGAGCATGCGGAGCAGCGGTTTATCAAGTCCAGCGATGACGAGTTCATCTATGCCCGCTATGGCAACCCGACGGTCAAGATGTTCGAGGAGCGGATTGCTGCGTTGGAAGGGGCGGAGGATGCTTTTGCCACAGCTTCTGGCATGGCGGCGGTCTCTGGTGCACTCACCTCGATGCTCAAGGCGGGGGATCATGTGGTTTCTGCCCGTGCGCTCTTTGGCTCGTGTCTTTATGTGCTCGAAGAAATCCTGACGCGGTTCGGCGTCGAAGTGACCTTTGTGGATGGTACCGATCTGGGGCAATGGGAGGCGGCGATCCGCGCGGATACCAAGGCGGTTTTCTTTGAGTCCATCTCGAACCCCACGCTGGAAGTGATTGATATCGAAGCAGTCGCCGCGCTGGCTCATGCTAAGGGTGCGCTGGTGTTGATCGATAATGTTTTTGCCACACCTGTCTATTCCCGTGCGATTGAACAGGAGGCCGATGTGGTGATTTATTCGGCGACCAAACATATTGACGGGCAGGGGCGTACCCTTGGCGGTGTGATCCTTGGCACCCGTGAATTTATCCGTGGCACAGTCGAGCCCTATATGAAGCACACAGGCGGATCCATGTCGCCGTTTACCGCTTGGGTCATGCTCAAAGGGTTGGAGACCATGGGCTTGCGGGTGCGCGCGCAGACGGCCTCCGCGCTGGCCGTTGGGCGTGCCTTGCAGGGGCATGCGCGGCTCAATGCTGTGATCTATCCGGGGTTGGAGGATCATGCGCAATATGCGTTGACCCAAGCGCAGATGGGGGCAGGCGGGACTGTTCTGGCCGTGGATGTGAAGGGGGGCAAGGAGGGGGCGTTCAAGTTCCTCAATGCGGTGCAGATCGGGCTGATCTCGAACAACCTTGGTGATGCCAAGACGATTATGACGCACCCTGCGACGACCACGCACCAGCGCCTGCCTGATGACCAGAAAACCAGCCTTGGAATCACCGACGGTCTGGTGCGGGTGAGTATCGGTTTGGAGGATGCGGATGATCTGGTTGCAGATTTTTTGCAAGCTTTGGAGGCGTAAATTAAAGGGCTTGCGTCGCTCTTTCCCCGTTAAGTCGCATAAATTTTTGGTAATGTGTTTTCAGGACCCTACATATGGGTTCTGACCGATTAGGGGGGCTTCCCATGAATATCGCAACACCAATCAAACCGACACCGGACCGTATCGCGGCGGAAAAAGCGCTGGAAACTCTGCGTGCGTGGGCGTCCAGCGCCGATGCGACAGAGCTTGCTACGCTTGATCCTGCGGTGGCGCAATTGTTGCATGGGGGGGCTGCTTATCCTCTGTTCGAGCGTGATTACCCTGCCGATTTCGAGATCGAGCCTGAGTACAAGGCGAGCCTGCCTGATCTGCAAAACGGGCCTTCAAGCCTTATCAAAGGGGCGAACCAGCAGATCCAGCATGTGGGGATTTCCAATTTCCGTCTGCCTGTGCGGTTTGAGAGCCGTAATAACGGTCCGCTGACGCTTGAGACATCCGTCACAGGCACGGTGAGCCTTGAGTCGGATAAGAAGGGCATCAACATGTCCCGCATCATGCGCAGCTTTTACAAACATGCGGAAAGCACGTTCAGTTTCAAGGTGATCGAAGCGGCGCTAGACGATTACATCACCGATCTGGAGAGCTTTGATGCGCGTATCCAGATGCGGTTCTCCTTTCCGATGAAAATCAGCAGCTTGCGCTCTGGCCTGACAGGCTATCAGTATTACGATGTGGCGCTTGAGCTGGTGGAGAGTGGCGGCGTGCGTCAGCAGATCATCCACCTCGATTACGTCTATTCCAGCACATGCCCTTGTTCGCTTGAGCTGTCCGAGCATGCACGTGCCACGCGCAACCAGCTGGCCACGCCGCATTCGCAACGCTCTGTTGCGCGGGTGTCGGTCTTGTTGGACAATGATGCGGATGTGCTGTGGTTCGAGGACCTGATCGAGGCCTGCCGCCGCGCCGTGCCGACCGAGACTCAAGTCATGGTAAAGCGTGAGGATGAACAGGCCTTTGCCGAGTTGAACGCGGCCAACCCGATTTTTGTCGAGGATGCTGCGCGTCTGTTCTGTGAGCAGCTGTTGGCGGATGCGCGGATTTCGGACTTCCGCGTGATTGCGAGCCATCAGGAAAGCCTTCACAGCCATGACGCTGTCAGTGTGCTGACCGAAGGGCCGACCTTTGCGCAATCAAGCTTTGACCCTAAACTGTTTGATACACTGTTTCACGTAGGTTAAGGTCGAAAGGCCACTATCGTATCGTTGGAAAGGGCCGCCCCGCGCAGATGGAGCGGCCCTTTTTCTATGATAAAACATGCGCTTACGGCAGTTGTGATGCTTGCGCGCAGCGGGTGACGGCTATGCAGTTTTGGTGGTGGTGCTGCGGTGCAGCGAACCCTATCTCATGAGCACGGGAATGATCCCGCGTTGAGACAGAAAAGAACGAAGGCATTTAAAATGACCTATCAGACCGCATCCGAGAATTTTTCCGCCCGCATTCCAGCCCGTGGCATGAGCATAACATCGGCACCATTCATGTCCGCGCGCACAAGCCTTGTGCAAATCACTGCATTCTTCAAATCGATCGGCGAGAGCATTTTGCGTGCAGGTGAAGCGTCCTCGCGCATTCACCGCGTCGAAGCACTTCGTGCAAAGTCCGATGTTGAACTGGCCGATATCGGCATCAAGCGTGAAGATATCGTTCATCACGTTTTCAAAGACCTCTACTACGTCTAATCCACGACGCTGACCAAAAGCCCGCAGACAGTGACCGAAGCAGGTCCAGCTGCGGGCTTTTTGCGTTTCTGAATGGCTTCTCGAGGAGTGCTGTTGCTTGACACTGGCGGCGATGAACGCCAACCCTGCGCAGATGGATCTGCGCCCTGTTGGATATGTAATTGGCCTATTGGTGGCTGTGCTCGGGGTGGCCATGCTCATCCCGTTGCTGGTTGATTTGGCCGAAGGGCGCGGGCAATGGCCTGTGTTCTTGCAAAGTGCTGTCATCACGCTGGTGGGCGGTCTTGCGATTGCGCTGGCCTGTGCCAGTGGCGTGAAAGAGGGCATGACGATCCAGCAAACCTTCCTGCTCACCTCTTCGGTTTGGGTCGCTTTGCCTGTATTCGGGGCGATCCCGTTTATTCTGGGGGAGACGGATGCGCGGGTGGTGGATGCGGTGTTCGAGGCGATGTCGGGGCTGACCACCACGGGGGCCACGGTTTTTAACGGTCTGGATGATCTGCCCAAAGGGTTGCTGATCTGGCGGTCGATCCTGCAATGGCTGGGCGGGATCGGTATCATTGTTGTGGCAATGGTTTTCCTGCCGGAGCTGCGTGTCGGCGGCATGCAAATCTTTAAATCTGAAGGGTTTGATACGTTTGGTAAAATCCTGCCGCGTGCGGGGCAGATTGCGACCCAGATTTCAGGGCTTTATGTGGCTTTCACGATGATTTGTTCAATTGTCTATATCTCGCTTGGCATGAATGTCTTTGACGCGACGGCCCATGCGATGACGACAATTTCGACGGGGGGCTTCTCGAATTATGATGCCTCTTTTGGTGTTTTTCAGGGGCCGCTGGAGTATGTCGCGGCGCTTTTCATGCTGCTCTCGGCGCTACCGTTTGTGCGCTATGTCCAGTTGATTAACGGCAACCCCACAGCACTGCACCGTGATCCGCAGGTGCGCGGATTTGTGATGACGATTGCTGTCTTGATCGTATTGCTGGTGCTGCTGCTGGAGGAGGGGGTGCATTTGGACAATGAGCAGGCCGTGCGGGAGGCGCTGTTCAACACGGTCTCGATTATTTCCGGCACAGGCTATGCCTCTGTGGATTATATGCAGTGGGGCGGGTTTGCGGTCGCGTTGTTCTTTTTCATGGGGCTGATCGGGGGCTGTGCGGGATCGACGGCTTGTTCGATCAAGATTTTCCGCTATCAGCTTTTGTTTGCCTCCATCCGCGCGCAGCTTCGGCGCATCCGTTCGCCGCACGGGATTTTCACACCGCGCTATGACGGGCGGCCTGTGACCGAAGAAGTGCTCGCCTCGGTGATGACCTTCTTCATGTTCTTTACCCTGACGCTGGGTCTGATGTCGGTGGCCTTGTCCATGACGGGATTGGATTTTGTGACGTCTGTCTCGGGGGCGGCGGCCGCTTTGGGCAATATTGGGCCGGGTCTGGGCGATATTATTGGCCCTGCGGGCAACTTCTCCTCGTTGAATGATACGGCGAAATGGATTCTGACTGTGGCCATGTTGCTGGGCCGTCTCGAACTTATGGTCGTTTATGTAATCTTTACCGTGAAATTCTGGAGAGCTTGATGTCTGACGCTGTTACCCGCCCGCTGGGCGCGCAAATCTCCCATATGCTCAAGGCGCGCGGGGTGGATGTGATATTCGGCATTCCGGGTGTGCATAATCAGGAAATGTACCGCGGCATTGAAGAAGCAGGCATCACTCATGTGCTGGCCCGTCACGAGCAGGGGGCTGGGTTCATGGCTGACGGCTATGCGCGGGCCTCGGGCAAGGTTGGCGTGGCCTATGTGATTACGGGGCCAGGACTTTGCAACATCATGACGCCGATGGGACAAGCGTATAGCGACTCTGTGCCGATGCTGGTGATCGCGTCCTGCCTTGACGAGACAGCAGCGCATCAGGGCCAGTTGCACCAGATGCGTGATCAGGCGGCTGCGGCTGCGACAGTTACAGATTGGTCGCACACGGCTCACACTGCGCAGGCGGCCTATCAACTAATCGACCGTGCAATGCAGGAATTCAAGACCTCTCGCCCACGACCGAAGGCGTTGCACGTTCCTATTGCACTGCTGCAAGCAGATGCAGCACCTGCGCCAGAGCCGCACGCGGATGCTGTAGCCTATCGAGCCAGCGCACCATTTCCTGCCGATCTGGCGGCAGCATTGGTGCTGGCGCAAAAACCGATGTTCATCTTTGGCGGTGGGCTGCTTCATTCAGGACACACCAACACTGCGCAAGTGGCTCGCAAAGTTGTGACAGCTTATGGTGCAGCGGCCTTTACGACCTATGCAGGGCGCGGTGTTCTGGGGGCGGACTATCCGTATAATTTTGGCGCCTACCTCGCTCGACCCAACAGTGCGGCACAGATTGCAGAGGCGGATCTGGTTATCGCCGTGGGTACCTCGCTCGCGGAAGTTGACTTATGGCGTGCACAGTTGGGCCATACAGCGCGGTTGGTGCGTGTTGATATCGACCCCGAAGTTCTGACTGACGCTCAGGCGGGGCAGGAGGGCGTCCTTGGCGATTGCGGAGATTTTCTGCGAGACTTGGATGCACTTGCACCTGTACCGGATGTTGCGCCGAAGTGGGATGCGTCACAGATAAAGGCGACCCGTGCAAAGTGGCGAGCAGAGGCAGATGCGGAGCGGGTAGGAATTTTGCCTCTGATCGAAGCAATCCGTGCAGGTGTGCCTGATGATGTCATGATCTATTCTGACATGACCCAGATTGCCTATCTTGCCAAAGAGGTTTGGGACATGGAGCGCCCCGGCCATTGGCATCACCCTTACGGGTTCGGCACACTGGGCTATGCCACGCCAGCGGCCATTGGCGGGGCGATTGCGCGGCAGGGTAAGCCGACGATGGCGATCATCGGGGATTATGGGTTCCACTATACGATGCAAGAGCTTGGCGTGGCCGTTGAGTTAGGTCTGAGCCTGCCGATCATCCTGTGGGACAATGGCAAGCTGGGCGAGATCGAGGACAGCATGGTGCGCGCGCAGATTGCCCCCAATGCGGTGATCGCGCGGAACCCTGATTTTTGCAAATTGGCGGAAGCTTTTGGTGCGCGGGCCGAAGCTCCTAAAACCATTGGGGCATTGAGCGAAGCCGTACGGGCAGCGTTTGAGGCGGATGGTCCAACGCTGATCTATGCGACACCTGCGCTGACAGCGTGAGGCGCTGACGGGGAGCCGTTTTTTTCTAAAAAAAACGGACCAGAATTTTTGAAAACTCCGATCCGCCCCCTGACATCTTGTGGGTGGGGTTACTCCCAGCAGCTGACCAGAACTGTCATGCCGCTTGCCTTCTCGGACAGCTGGAACGCTGTCAGGCTTGCTGTGCCTTCCGCAGCGGCGGAGGGCAGTTTGATACCTGCCTCTGCGCTGGCTGCGACAACTGTGGAGGACGCCAGCGCAAAGCTCACATCATCGGGCAACTTCGGCCCGCCATCGGGTGCTGTTGTAATCATACCGATCACTGCACCCGTCCGGTCGAGCACGGGGCCACCTGCATCACCCACACGCGCGCGCAGGGCGAGGCGGCTGATGTTCTCTTCTCCTTGCAAGCCACGGATATCGGCCAATGTGCCAAAGTTTATCGAGGGCGCGCTAAGCACACCTTCAAACGAGTACCCTGCCACGGCAACTTCGCTTTGCAGGCGGGCAGGTTGGCTGGCGAGGCTTGCTACGGCCAAAGGGGCGAGGGCCGCTTTTGGTTTGAGCAGGGCCACGCCGCGCGCTGTGTCGTCAAGGACAACTTCGGCATCGGTGTCGCCGTCCAGCGTGATCCGCGAGCAGCTTTGAACAGCCGCAGATGTTGTTGCGACATTACCGTCCTCGTTGATGAAAAAGCCCGAGCGCGACATCTTTGGCTTGCGGATTTGCAGGCCCGAGATGAGGTCAATCGACTGTTGAGAGGCATCGCCTGCAGATGCACTCAGGACACCGGGCATACGGGAAAAGCTGCTGCGCATTTCGGCCAGCAAACGGCGGCGGCGTTCTTCGTCACCCGCAGGCCACAGCAGGGTGAAGCCCTTGATCTCGCCATTGTCGAGGGAGGCTTCGGTGTAGCTGATCATGCGGCCATTCTCGCCCACCAGTGTGAAGCTGGAGTTGCCCCGCTCACGCGGTCCGCTGAGGGGGACGATTTCAAGGGTTTGCATGATTTCGTAAAGGCCAAAGAGGGTGTCCTGATCGCCTGGCTGGCTAATGAGCAGCACGCGCGCCTCAACGTCGCCTGTGGGCGTGTATTGTGCGAAAGGCGGCTCGTAGCGGTCAAATTTCACCACACCCATTGGCAGGGTCATTTCGATACCCGCCTGAGCGTCACGAACGGTTTGCAGGCCCAGACCTTCGAGCACGGCATTATACTGCTTTTTCAGCGCAGCGCGCTGAAGCGTGGTCAGGATGCCTGTTTTCTCGAAGTTGTTGGCCTCTTGCCATGCGGCCGTGGAGTTGCGTGTGCCGCGGCCAAAGGACCCGTCGATGGCGGCGTTATAGAAACCAGCCCATTGCAGCATGACCTGAAGTTGCTTTTTCTCTTCGCGGCTAAGATCGCGTTCGATGCGCTGGGCCTCGGCGGGTGTCTCGTCTGCGGGTTGCGGCTCTGGCTCGGGTGCGGGCGTTACTTCGGCAACAACGGCGGCTTCTTCGGTC
>CAWVWS010000097.1:0-11956 GCA_963933905.1 uncultured Sulfitobacter sp. | reverse complement strand
CAGAGCGATTCAACTTAAACCCGATCCACCAAATGCCGGGACTGAACACCTAGGGAAGCTGCAGCACGTATCACTATCCGAGGTCAATGTCGGCTTTGTGCCATGATTTTGTCGGCAACTTTGACCGTATCCCGAAAGCAGACTTAAGCTACTGTACAGAAAATCGGCAAAATGGGCTCAAAGCAGACCCTAACGTCAGCAAGTCTTTAACAATTCGCTGGTAAAGAAAAAGGGCGCCTTTGCTAAGGACGCCCCCTTCCATCTGTGCTTCTAGCGACGCCTACTTATTCATGCGGTTCTCGATCAGATCATCGACGACGGATGGGTCCGCCAGCGTTGAGGTATCGCCCAGTGTCGCATGATCATTCTCGGCAATCTTGCGCAGGATGCGGCGCATGATTTTGCCCGAACGTGTTTTGGGCAGGCCCGGTGCCCACTGGATCAGGTCGGGCGAGGCGATGGGGCCGATCTCGGTGCGGACCCATTTGCGCAACTCGGTGCGGAGTTCCTCGGAAGGTTCTTCACCGCCCATCAGCGTGACGTAGCAATAGATGCCTTGCCCCTTGATGGCGTGGGAATATCCCACCACGGCCGCCTCGGCGACTTTTGGGTGGGCCACCAGTGCTGATTCAACTTCGGCCGTTCCCATGCGGTGGCCTGATACGTTAATCACATCATCCACACGGCCCGTGATCCAGTAGTCGCCGTCCTCGTCACGTTTGCAGCCGTCACCGGTAAAATAATATCCAGGATAGTCTGCGAAATAGGTTTTCTCGAACCGCTCGTGATCGCCCCAGACGGTGCGCATCTGGCCAGGCCAGCTGCTTGCGATGCACAAGACACCTTCAGCGGGATTGCCCTTTAGCTCTTCAGCAGTTGTAGGCTCCAGCACAACAGGTTTGATCCCGAAAAACGGTTTCATCGCAGAGCCGGGTTTTGTGGCGTGGGCACCGGGCAGCGGGGTCATCAAGTGGCCGCCTGTTTCGGTCTGCCACCACGTGTCAACGATGGGACAACGCCCGCCGCCGACGACTTCGTTGTACCAGTTCCACGCTTCGGGGTTGATCGGTTCGCCCACGGTGCCAAGGATGCGCAGGCTGCTAAGGTCTGCCCCTTTGACAAAGTCGTTGCCTTTGCCCATCAGCGCGCGCAGGGCGGTTGGAGCCGTGTAGAACTGGTTGACCTTGTGCTTTTCGCAGACCTGCCAAAAGCGACTGGCGTCGGGATAGGTCGGCACACCTTCGAACATCACAGTGGTCGCACCGTTGGCCAGTGGGCCATAAACGATATAGCTGTGCCCCGTGACCCAGCCCACATCCGCCGTACACCAGAAGATGTCGCCGTCCTTATAGTCAAAGGTCATCTCGTGCGTCATGGCTGCATAGACGAGGTAGCCACCCGTGCTATGCACAACGCCCTTGGGCTGGCCTGTGGAGCCTGAGGTATAGAGGACAAAGAGCGGGTCTTCCGCGTTCATCGGCTCGGCAGGGCAGGTGTCAGCCGCTTCGTTTGCTAAAGCATTATAGTCAAAGTCGCGCCCTTCGGTCCAAGTGGTCTGGCCGCCTGTGCGCTTGACCACCAGGCATTTTACACTGTCATTGCAGTGCAGCAGCGCTTGATCCGCGTTGGTTTTGAGCGGGGTAGCACGGCCACCGCGCGGTGCATAATCGGCCGTAATCACAACTTTGGCTTCCGAACCATTTACGCGGGAGGCGAGGGCATCAGGCGAGAAGCCTGCGAAAACGATGGAGTGGATCGCACCGATGCGCGCGCAGGCCAGCATGGCGTAGGCGGCTTCGGGGATCATCGGCAGATAGATGATAACGCGGTCACCGCGTGTGACACCCAGATCCTTGAGAATGTTCGCCATCTTGCAGGTGCCTGCATGCAGGTCCTTATAAGTGATGTGCTGTGCTTCTTCTTCGGGGCTGTCGGGTTCCCAGATGATCGCGGTCTGGTCGCCGCGTGTGTCGAGATGGCGGTCAATACAGTTGGCGGCCACGTTCAACTCACCGTCCGCGTACCAGTTGATCTTGACCTTTCCGAGCGTGAAATCGACATCGGACACTTGGGTAAACGGCTTCATCCAGTCGACACGCGCACCTTGCTCACGCCAGAATCCGTCAGGGTCGCTGATGGAGGCCTCATACATTGCGGTATATTTCTCGGCGTTGACGTGTGCGGCGTCTGCCATCTGTTGTGATGGCGGATAGGTTTTTGCGGCTGTGCTGGACATGATGTTTCCTCCCGAATGCATGCCTGACAGGTCGGCGCGTCGTTGCGTGCCAGCCTGTCATGGTCGGCCAGATCATAACGCGCTTGCACGGGAAGGAAACAAACAAGACACCTCTGAAGCTTCCCGTTGTAAACTATTTACAGAACCCGCGCGTTATCTGTAAATTTGGCAGCATTGAAGGCGTTGCCACGTGAAAACAGCCGTTACGGAGGCGGCAATCCTTCTTTCTGTGTGGATTTTCGCACAAGTGCGCAGGCGTGTCACATGATTTCGCTTCTGAAATGTCAGATTATCATATTGATTTGTATTGTTAATTTCTCTTTGCGCAAAGCGTTGTGTAATATGGTATTGCAACCTGCCAGTCTGTGGGCTTTTGTACGGTATGCTGAATCTGGGCGAAGCACGCTCCGGCTTCAGAAGACAATCGGACGGAAGGGTGTTTGCGGCGTTGGGCGCCCCTTGATGATCTAAAGAAATTGTACAACCGAACGAAACCATGGGGAGAACCACCAATGAAACTGAATAAATATATGTCAGGTGCCGCTGTTGCCGCACTCAGCTTTGCATTCGTATCCGAAGCTGCCGCAACCGAATGGAACGTATCCGTCTGGGGCAAGCGCCGCGCCTTTACAGAGCATGTTGAAAAGCTGGCGGAGCTTGTCTCCGAGAAGACCAGCGGCGAGTTCACCATGAACGTAAGCTATGGCGGTCTGTCCAAGAACCGTGAAAACCTTGACGGTATTTCCATTGGTGCCTTCGAGATGGCGCAGTTCTGCGCGGGCTACCACCGTGACAAAAACCGTGTTGTGACTGTGCTTGAGCTGCCGTTCTTGGGCGTTGAGAACCTTGAGCAAGAACTGGCCGTGTCCAAAGCTGTCTACGCCCACCCCGCCGCAACCGAAGAGATGGCACAGTGGAATGCAAAGCTGCTGATGACGTCACCGATGCCGCAGTACAACCTTGTGGGCACAGGCACGCCACGCGCCACGCTGGAAGATTTCAAAGGCATGCGTGTGCGTGCAACAGGCGGCATCGGCCAAGCGTTTGAAGCGGTGGGCGGTGTGCCAACATCCGTAACATCCTCCGAAGCGTTCCAAGCGATGGAATCAGGCGTTGTTGACACAGTTGCATTTGCCCAGCACGCGCACCTGTCCTTCGGCACAATCAATGAGGCCGACTGGTGGACCGCCAACCTGAACCCCGGCACTGTGAACTGCCCTGTTGTTGTGAACATCGACGCCTATGAGAGCCTTACTGACGCCGAGCGTGAAGCGCTGGACTCTTCCATTGATGAAGCACTCGATCACTACCTCACCAACTATGGTGAGCTGCTCAAGCGTTGGGATGCGGTTCTCGAAGAGAAGGGCGTGCAAAAAGTCGAGATTGCCCCCGAAGTACTCGCCGAGTTCCGTTCAACAGCGGCTGACCCGATCCGTGACAAGTGGATTGCAGACATGGAAGCCCAAGGCATTCCAGGCCAAGAGCTTTATGATCTGGTGGTCAAAACACTTGCCGATGCAAAAAGCGGCAGCTGATCTGGGGGCAGGGGTGCCTAGCCACCTCTGACCACAAACACACAGGCTGCGCGGTCCTGACCCACAGGTATCGCGCAGCCTTTTCAATTTATAGTTTTGGGGGGCATGACGATGGCAGGTTCAGCCGCAGTGCTGGAAGATTCCAGCCTACTGAGCAAACTCGACCGCATGCTGCTGCCTGTTGAGCGCTTTTGCGCGCTCCTGAGTGGCCTTGCGATTTTCTCACTGATGTTTCTGGCGGCCTATTCCGTCACCGCGCGGAAGTTCTTTGGCAGTCCGCTGATGGGCTATGTCGATTATATCGAAGCGGCGATGCCGGTTATTGCAATCATGGGGGTTTCCTTTGTGGCGCGGGATGGCACGCATATCCGCATGGATATGTTGGTCAATGCGCTCAAGGGGCGCATACTCTGGCTGTTCGAGCTGATCTCGGTTCTGCTGATGCTCCTGCTGATCGTTGGCCTGACCTATGGCGCGTGGGAGCATTTCGACCGATCGTTTGATTGCGCGCGGCCTTGGTGCTCGCGCGACAGCTCAATTGACGTGAGCCTGCCAATCTGGCCCAGCAAGCTGGTTGTGCCGGTTGCATTCGGCGTTCTGACCCTGCGCTTGTTGTTGCAGGCATGGGGCTATGGTCGTGCGCTTGTGCTGGGGCTTGAAAGCCCCGTTGCTGTGCCGCTCTCGCTCACCATTGAAGAACAGGCAATGGCCGAAGCTAAAATTCTCGAAGGGGCTGACTGATGGAACCCATTGAAATTGGCATTTATGTCTCTGCGGGCATGCTGGTCATGGTGCTGCTGGGCATGCGCGTGGCTTTTGCGGCGGGTCTGGCGGGGTATGTCGGACTGGTTTGGCTGCGCTGGAACGGGTTTGACTACGACCCCGACCGCTTTTGGAAGGCGGTTGAGATCAGCACAAAGATTGCAGGACTTACCCCGCACTCCAAAGTGAGCGCACAGGTGTTGAGCCTGATCCCTGTGTTCATCATGATCGGCTATTTGGCCTATTACGCCAAGCTGACAACCGCGCTGTTTGAGGCGTGCAAACGCTGGTTTGCTTGGGTACCCGGTGGCTTGGCTGTCTCTACTGTTTTTGCCACCGCAGGCTTTGCTGCTGTGTCTGGTGCATCCGTCGCCACGGCTGCGGTGTTCGCCCGCATCGCGATCCCCGAAATGCTCAAGATCGGCTATAACAAGCAGTTCGCGGCGGGTGTTGTGGCCGCTGGGGGCACACTTGCCTCGCTCATACCGCCCTCCGCGATCCTCGTTATCTATGCGATTATCGTGGAGCAGGATGTGGGCATGTTGTTGCTTGCGGGCTTCATCCCGGGCATGTTCTCGGCCATCGTTTATGCCGCGCTCATCATCGGCATTGCGCTGATCTGGAAGAACGTTGGCCCACCTGTCACGGGCTTCACATGGAAACAACGTTTTGAGAGCTTGCCTCCTGCGCTGCCTATCGTTGCTGTGGTCGTGATTGTCATTTTCTTTGTCTATAACCCTTTTGGTGATGCTTGGGGCACCCCCACCGAGGGTGGTGCTGTGGGTGCGTTCATCGTGTTCCTGATGGCGCTGTACCGTGGCATGCGCTGGGGCCAGCTCAAAGAAGCACTGCTGGAAACAGCCAAACTCACCGTGATGATTTTTACCATCATCTGGGGTGTGTTGATCTATGTGCGCTTCTTGGGTTTTGCCGAATTGCCAGACGCCTTCTCGGAATGGATTACGTCACTTGAGCTTGCGCCGATTGTTATCCTGATCTGTATCCTACTGGCCTATGCTGTGCTGGGGATGTTCATGGATGCGATTGGCATGCTGCTGCTGACGCTGCCTGTTGTCTATCCTGCGGTCATGGCGCTTAACGGCGGCGAACTTGTCTCTGCAGCGGACAGCGCCTTTGGCATGTCGGGTCCGATGTGTGCGATCTGGTTCGGGATCTTGGTGGTGAAAATGGCAGAATTCTGTCTGATTACGCCGCCCATTGGCCTCAACTGCTTTGTGGTTGCTGGTGTTCGCGATGACCTCACGGTGCAGGACGTGTTCAAGGGCGTGACCCCTTTCTTCCTCGCGGATGCAGTTACCATCGCCCTTCTTGTGGCCTTCCCTGCTATCGTTTTGTGGCTGCCTACTTTGGCGACCCAGTAACACCTCATGCGCCGCTCTGACGGGGCGGCGTATGACCCAAGTGCAAAGCCTGCCATGTTCCGCTTTATCCACACGTCCGACCTGCATCTGGGCAAGCCCTTTGGCCGCCACAGTGAGGACGTGCGCGGACGCCTGCGTCAAGCGCGCCATGGCGTGTTGGATCGTCTGGCAAACGCCGCGCGTGAAACGGGGGCAGGGATCGTTCTGCTGGCGGGCGATACATTCGATCAGGAAACCCCTGCGCCCGCGATCACGCGCCAAGCACTCAATGCCATGCGGCAGGCGGAGGATATCACATGGGTCCTGATGCCCGGAAATCACGACAGTCTTGTGGCGAGCGAGCTTTGGCAGACCATCGCGCGTGACAAGCCTGACAATGTGGTGCTTGCGCTGGACGGCGAACCGATTGTTTTGGGCGCGGCGTATATCCTGCCCGCCCCCTGTACCACCCGCAATCCGGGGCGCGATCTCACGGTGGATATGGCGCGAGCCACACCTGAAGGTGCCTTGCGCATCGGATTGGGTCACGGCGGCATCCATGACTTTGCCAGCCTCGGCTCTGTCGCGGCAGAGGGGCCAAGTGGGACCATCGCCCCTGACCGTGCGGCACTGGCAGGCCTGGATTACCTCGGCCTCGGCGACTGGCATGGCCAGATCAGGGTGAGCGCCAACACATGGTATTCGGGCACGCCAGAGCCTGACAGCTTCAAACATGCCCATGCAGGGACGGCCCTCGCTGTCTCGCTGGCGGGGGCGGGTGCTGCGCCAGACGTAAATCCTGTGCGCACAGGCACAATCCATTGGCAGCGTTTGGCCTTTGACCTGATGCCCCAAGACGACGTGACCGAGTTGGTCGCAGGCAGGATGCCGCCGCTTGATTTGCGCCGTGACACCCTTTTTCATATGGACGTGCAGGGGCTTCTGGGCGTGCAACAGGTGCAACAGTTGCGTCTGGGGCTGGAGCGTGCGGCCCCTGATTTTCTGAACCTGACTTATGATCTGGGTGCTGTGCGGCTTGAGCATAACACAAGTGATCTGGATGCGATTGACCCTTCGGGTGGGGCGCTACGCCAAGCGGCCGAAGCGCTGGCCCTGAGGGCTCAGGACGCTGACCTGTCCGCCGCTGACCGCCAGATTGCAGCGTCGGCCCTGTCGCAACTCTTTTCCTTTGTCGCGGAGCAGGATGCATGAAGCTCCGCAGCATCTCTCTAAGCAATGTGCGCAAATTTGCGGGCCAGACGGCCACCATCAGCGGCATCAGCGATGGGGTGAGTGTGGTGGCCCAAGCAAACGAGTTTGGCAAATCTACCTTCTTTGACGCGCTGCATGCCCTGTTCTTTCTGAAATACGGCTCCACCACCCGCGAGGTGAAGGCTTTGCAACCGCGCGCAGGAGGGGCGGTTCGGGTCAGTGCAGAGATCGAATTGCCCAAAGGGCGCTTTACCCTCGAGAAGTCGTTTCTGGCGCAGAAACGCGCTTCGGTTAAGGATGTAAAGGGGACGATCATCGCCCTTGATGACGAGGCTGAGAACTGGATCGCGCAGCTGATGGGCAGTGGCCTTGAGGGGCCTGCGGGTCTGCTGTGGGTGCGTCAGGGGATTACCGCGCTTGAGCCTGCTGGCAGCTCCAAAACCGAAAAAGACAGCCTTCTGTGCGCGCGGCGCAATCTGCTGTCCTCGGTCGCAGGCGAGATTGATATGATTACAGGTGGCCGCCGCATGGACCGCGTGATCGAAGCGGCAACGCAGGCCTTGGCACGTTTGGCCACAGCGACGGGAAAACCGGTGGTAAAAGGACCGTGGAAAGAGGCGGAGCTGGAGGCGGAGGCGCACGCATTGCGCCATGAGGAACTGGACCGTGCCTGCCGTGACCTCACAACGGCTCTTGCACAGCGGCGCGAGGTGACCACCCGTCTGGCCCAGCTCGAAGCGCCAGGTGCGCAAGAGACGTTGACCCTTGCGCTAGAGCAGGCGCAAGCGGCCTATGACGCAGCGCAGGCCCATGCAGACAAAGTGGCGCAAGCAGAGGCACAGGCTAAATTGCGCCAGTTGGAACTGGACGGCGCTCAGGCAAAGCTGGACGGGCTGATAGCGACGGCCCAGACATTCAACGCGGCCCGAACAGCGCTGGACCTTGCGACCAAGGTCCACAGCGATGCGAAGGGCCGCGCAGATACGGCCCACTCCGCGATGGACAAAGCGCAAGCCGACCTGACCGAAGCGGGGACAGCATTAAAAGCGGCGGCGGATGCAAAGGAGGCGGCGCAGCAGCAGGCCTTGCACCGCAACGCTGCTGAAAAGCATGACCAGTTGGCCGATCTTGTGACACAGATCGACGAGAAACGCTGCGCCCTCGAGGCGGCACATTCAACCTTTAAAGGTCTTAAAGTGGCCCCTGAAGCGCTGATTTTGATCGAGCAAACCCAGGCGGCCCATGCGCGGGCCAAGCATGAGGCCAATGCTGGTGGAGTCACGATCGAGCTGTCCTATGAGGGCGCGGGTCGGGTCGCGGCTTCTGGCGTGCCGCTTGAGAGTGGCCCCCACACAATCGCCCAGCGGCAGGTTTTTGATCTCGAAGGGATCGGGCGAATGACCGTTGATCCAGGGGCCGCAGCTGTGGATATGGCCGCAGTCGAGCAGGCATTTTTGAGGGCTGCGGCAGCGCTTGGCGCGGTGGACATGCCGGATGTGGGTGCTGCGCGTGCGGCTGCGACCCAACGCTTGGAGGTGGCCTCGGAGATTGCGCTACTCACCCGCCTGATCGAGACACTGGCCCCGCAGGGGATCGAGGCGGTTCAGGTGGAACTGGACCAAGCGAAAGCGGCCCTCGCCGTCTTGCAGGGCGGAGCAACATCAGTTGTGGAAGATATGACCGTGATGGCGACAAACTTCGAGGTGGCTCAGGAAGCAGAGCAGGCGGCACGCCGAGCCTATGATAGCCTGCGGGACACCCGTGACGCGGCCCGGACAAGGCTTGCGCAAACGCAGGCGGAACGGGGTGCTGGTCAAAACGCCTTTGACACTGCCGCTGCCGCTTACGGTGATCCCACTACATTTGCGCAACGGCAGGCAAATGCCGCGCGTGCGCACTCGTCTGCACAGGTCACAGCGCAAGACGCCCATGCCACTGTGGCAGAGATACGCCGCGCGGCACCTGATCTGATTACGGCACAGGCCGATCTGACCCGCGCCAAAACGGTCGCTGAGAACGCCCGCGAGGAGCGCAATGAGTTGCGGACCCGCAGTGCGGATTTAAGTGCGACGATCCGCGCCCGCGCCGAGGACGGGGTCGAGGAAAAGCGTGATGAAGTTGCAGGCTTGCTGCAAGCCGCCCAAGAGCGGGCAGCACGTTTCGCCCATGAAGCGGCAGGTCTTAGCCTGCTGGTTGAGGCGTTGCGCGCAAAGCGTGGCGCTGCTCAAGAGGCGTATTTCGGTCCCGTTCAGGAAGAGCTTGCCCCGCTGTTGGCGCTGTTGCACGAGGATGCGGCGCTGAGTTTTGATCCGACTTCCATGCTTCCCCAAGGGTTGGCGCGCGGTGGTGCGGAAGAGCAGATGGAAATGCTCAGTGGCGGCACGCAAGAGCAGATTGCCATTCTTACGCGCCTCGCTTTTGCGCGCCTTTTTGCGCGGCAGGGAAAGCCGATGCCGATCATCCTTGATGACGCGCTGGTCTATTCCGACGACACGCGGATCATGGCGATGTTTACCGCATTACACCGTGTCGCCGCCGACCAGCAGGTGATTGTGTTTTCCTGCCGCCAGATGGCCTTTGCCGGTCTGGGCGGTGTGCGTCCGCAGGTGGATGTGGTGCAAGACAGGTAAGCGATGGATGCTTTGGGCTAAAGAAACGTCTGGAAACACCTCCTGCAATGGGCCACGATACAGATCACGGAGCGGCCCTTCAGGCCAATAGGACGCAAATTTATGAGACAGATCAGCACTGCGCCAATTGAACGCTTTGGTGTCCTGCGTCTTTGTGCGGCATGGGGGATGGCGTGCACGGTGCTTGTCTTTGGGAGCATGGCACATGCCCAGTCCGAGGCAGAATGCATAGCCCCGCAAGCACAGCAGTTGATGAACGCCTGCGCGGCCAAGGAATACCGCGAGGCTGACGCAGCGCTCAACACGGCATGGAAATCGGCCAAGGCTTTTGCTGATGCGATTGGGCAGGATAAAGCACTGCTCACGGCGCAGCGGGCGTGGCTGACCTACCGCGATGCGGCCTGTGATGTGCATGCCAGCCCTTTTGAGGGCGGATCGCTCCAACCGCTGATCCAAAGCACCTGCCTGAGCAAACTCACCGCAGAGCGGACGCGCATGTTGCTGGAATTCAATGCTTACTAAGACGACGCAAAGCGGATCGATACAAAGACCAAAGGACCAAAAATGACAGGCAATCTGGATCATATCAAATCAAGGATGGCACTGCCTGCGATTGCAGCGCCGATGTTTCTGGTCTCTGGCCCGCAGACTGTAATCTCCGCCTGCAAGGCAGGGGTTATGGGATCGTTTCCGGGTCCTAATGCGCGCACCGCCGCGGATTTGCGCGACTGGCTCACCGCGATCACAACAAGTGTGACAGAGGATGATGCCCCATGGGCGATGAACATGATCACCCATTCCAGCTATGGTCGCTTCGACGAGGAACTCGCGCTGGTGGAGGAGTTCAAGCCTGCGCTGGTGATCACGGCGCTGGGTGGCCCGCACCGCGTAACAGAGCAGGTGCATGCTTATGGCGGAAGGGTCTTTGCCGATGTGACCTCACCCACCTTTGCGCGCAAGGCATTGGACAAGGGGGCGGATGGCCTCGTGCTTGTTTGTGCAGGGGCGGGTGGCCATACGGGCCAATACGCCATGATCCCTTTCATTGACGAAGTGCGCAGCTTTTTTGATGGACCATTGATTGTGGGCGGCGGCATTGGCACAGGAAAAGCGATCCGCGCGATCGAGAACCTTGGCGCTGATTTCGCCTATGTCGGCACGCGGTTTTTGGCAGCGGAGGAGACGATGATCCCCGATGCCTACCGCGAGATGGTCTGGCAAAGCCGTATGGAAGATCTGATAACTTCAAAAGCCATCACAGGCGCGTTGGGCAACTGGATGCGCGCCAGTGTCGAGGCGGCGGGGATATCGCTGGAAGATATGCAGACCGCTGCCACACTCGATTTCTCGGGCGACATGCACGCAGGTTCAAAAGCATGGAAGCATGTGTGGAGCGCGGGACAGGGCGTGGGTGGTGTCACAGCGCGTGAAACGATTGGCGAAATTGTCAGCGCTCTGCGTGTCCAGTATAAGGCCGCTGTGGAAGAGCAGGCGCGCGGCAGCCGATACCTCAAGACCTGAACCACACCATAATTTCACGTGACCCCGGAGAGGCCAACAGATGACCATCAGCACAGAAGAATCCAAAATCATCAAATCCGTTCTGCGTCATGTAGAAAACGGCACAACGGACATGCAGCCCGAAGTGATGGAAAACCCTGTGTCCAACTACACGGACTCCGAAAACCTCCAGCGCGAAGTGGACGTTTTGTTCCGCAAGTTCCCGATTATCATGGGCCATGTCGCGCAGCTGGCCGAAGCGGGGGATTTCTTTACCAATGATGACACGGGCATTCCTATTCTGGTAACGCGCACCAACGCGGGCGAAGTCAAAGCGTTCATGAACGTTTGCCGCCACCGTGGCGCGCGCTTAACGGACAAGCCCTGTGGCAAGTCCAAGACGTTTTCCTGCCCCTATCACAAATGGACCTACGACCTTGAGGGCCGCCTGCGCGGTCTGCCCCATGCGGGTGGTTTCGGTGACATCGACAAATCGGAACTTGGGTTGGTCGAGTTGCCCGCTTTCGAGCGGTTCGGCATGATCTGGGTGCGCCCCTCGGTGAGTGATGAGCCTTTCGATCTGGAGGCGTGGATTGCACCGATGGAGGAACAGTTTACCGATCTGAGCATCGACACCCATGTAGTTTACAAAGAGTGGTCGCTGCCGCGCAAAATGAACTGGCGGCTAGAGGCTGGCGGGGCGCCTGATGTAATCATCTT
>CAWVWS010000096.1:0-12111 GCA_963933905.1 uncultured Sulfitobacter sp. | reverse complement strand
AGGAAGTGACCGTCAGCCACCTCGAACGCGTCATAGGGAACGATATTGGGATGGGCATTCCCGCGCCGCTCGGGGAGCTCGCCAGAGGTGAGGTAGTTCAGCCCCTCGTTCACCAGCCACGCCATTGACGCATCAATCAGCGCCAGTTCGACATGCTGGTCCTCCCCCGTCTTGTCGCGGTGGCGCAGGGCAGTGAGGATACCGATGGTCGCATACATCCCGCACATCACATCTGCGATGCCTACGCCCACTTTGGTTGGCACGCCCTCAGGGTCGCCGGTGATCGACATGATCCCGCCAAACCCTTGGGCCATCAGATCATAGCCGGGTTTGTCGCGGTTCGGCCCTGTTTGGCCATAGCCCGAGATGGAGCAATAGACGAGACTCGGGTGCGCTTTGCAAAGGGTTGCATGGTCCAGCCCGTATTTCATCAGCCCGTCAGGCTTGAAATTCTCCACCACGATATCCGCGCGTGCGGCAAGGCGGAGGATGATATCCTGTCCCTCAGGCGTGGCAATATCGACGGCGATAGATTGCTTGTTGCGATTGGAGGACATGAAATAGGCAGACAGATCAGAGGGGCTGCCATCCTCGTTTTGGGCATAGTTCGGACCCCAGCCGCGTGTATCATCGCCGCCCGATTTGTGGTTCTCGACCTTGATTACAGTAGCACCCATATCGCCCAAGAGCTGGGTCGCCGTCGGACCCGCCAAGATGCGCGAAAGGTCGAGGACGAAAACCCCGTCCAAAGCGCCAACAGTTTCAGATGCGTCCGTCATAGGCCCCTCGTTCAATCATGCAGGCAATTACTGTGAAAGTGTCGGCAGTCTGTGCAGCGACCAAAGCGGCCTCAAGTTCCGCTCGGGTTTTGGCTGTATGGCCTGCGCCGCCAAACGCGCGACCCATCGCAGCAAAATCATGTTGGCCAAAGTCAACGGCAGCATTGCGCATCTGGCGCTGGCGCTGCTTCAGCTCGATCAAGGCAAGCGAGGCATCCACAAAAACCACAAAAATCGGTTTGATCCCAAGCTCGGCTGCGGTCGACAACTCCCCTGCGATCATCAGAAAACCCGCATCGCCCGAGAAGGAAACAACAGTCCGCTCAGGTGCGCAAAGCGCGGTTCCCATCGCCAAGGGCAGAGCGCATCCCATGGTGCAGAGAGCGGAAGATTGCAGCAAGCCGCGAGGCTGCATGCAGATCCACATCTGGCTCAGCAAAATCCGGTGTGCGCCGCTGTCCGCTGTTGCAATGGTATCTTGGGGCAGGTGTCTGCGGCAGGTGTCAATGATTGCGGCAGGGCCCCAAGCGCCATCGCACGGGAATGATGCAGCAAGGGCCGCTTTGACGGTGTCGATCTCTCCGCTAGGCCATGTTTGGCCCTGTGGGGGTACACCCTCGGCGATGGCCGACAAGCTTGCCGCGCAATCGGCGATGATGCTCAGACTGGCCTGATGCATATAATGGTGGTTTGGCACGGCAGTGATATCGATGACCCGCTGTTGTCTGGCATCCCAGATATCGCGCCAGCCGGGGCGCATCTCGATGGGGTCATAGCCGACACAGATGACCAGATCTGCCTGTTGGATGAACGGCACAAGATGCGTATCGGCCAAAGGTGACAGGCCCGCACCGCCCAAGGCAAGGGCATGCTGCTCGTCCAGCAGGCCTTTTGCCTTGTAGGTCGTAATCACCGGAACGCCAAAACGTTTCGCAAAGGCGGTGACTGCGTCGCCAGCCTGCGTATTCATGGCATCAACACCAACGATCATTACGGGACGTTTTGCGCTTCCAAGCCAGTCTTGCGCCGTCTTGAGATCGCTGCCTTTTGGTGCCGTAACCGAGGGTTTGGTGCGCTGGGCAGGGGGTAGAGCGGAGATTATTGCGTCAGCGACAGAGATGGGGACATCAATATGAACAGGACCCGGGCGGCCCTCCATTGCGATGCCGACAGCTTTGTCTGCGATCACATGGGCAGCCCCAGCGCTGAGCCTGAAGCTGGCCTTGGTAATCGGGCGCAGCACCGCTTGCTGGTCGAGTACCTGATGCGTGTAGGTCTCAGCCTCTGCTGCGTCAACGCAGCCTGAAAGGACGATCAGCGGCACACGGTCTTGCAGGGCATTAGCAATCGAGTTTACGCCGTTGAGCACACCTGGCCCGATGGTGGCGACCATAATACCGGGCGCGCCTGTCTGATGCCATGCGGCCTCGGCCATAAACCCTGCAGCATTCTCGTGTTTGCATAGGATAAAAGTGATGCCCGCGGCCTCGAGGGCATCCACAAGGGTAAGTACTTCGCCGCCTGGCATGCCGAATGCGTGACGGCACCCCGCAGCATAGAGGCGTCGGGCAATGGCATCAGCGGCGCGGAACGTATCTTGGGAGGGCATGGGTGACCTTTTGGCTGCTTGCTCCGCTTATGGCCGCGAAGGGGCCTGCACTGCAATTCAACACTGCGTGGTAAATGTTTCAAATCACGTGAAAGCGGGCCGACAGAATTTCATAGAAATTCTGGGCACAAAGCCTGACAGGGCAGGCTTTGGCCAGTGCTTAACGGCGGCGGTCGCGCCGTGCGCTCATGGGTTGGAACGCCACGCCGACATGGGCTTCGCAGTAGGGCTTGCCCTGTTTTACAGGCAGACCGCAGAACCAGAAATCTTCGGTAGCAGGGTCACCCACGGGCCATTTGCAGGTCCGCTCGGTCAGTTCCATCAAGCTCAGCTTTTTGGCCTTTTTCTCGATCTCGTTGACCTTGGCGAGGGCTTCGGGGCTGATCTCGTTCGCAGAGGGCTGTGGTGGCAGCGGCTGACCTGCGGGAATGATCTGGTTGCGCGGCGGGCGCACGGCATTGGGAGAGATCGCAGGCTCGGTCTTGAGATCGGGCTTGTGATCGTTGGTTTTCACTTCAGGCTCTACTGGCGCCGCAGGTTTGGCCTTGGCCGGCACTTTGGGCGCAGCTTTCGCCTTCGGCTCTGCCTTGGCGGCAGCACCCGCTGTTGTGCGGTTGGACAGGCCCAAACGGTGCACCTTTCCGATCACAGCATTGCGGGTCACACCGCCCAGCTCTTTGGCGATCTGGCTTGCGGACTGGCCTTCGCCCCACATTTTCTTCAAAATTTCAACGCGGTCATCGGTCCAGGACATGGAGGTTTCCCTAGTATAATAAAGCGGCCCGCAGGGGACCGCTTATGCAAAATCAGTCTTCTATAGTAATGGCTGTGGCGGCAGGTGCAAGGGATCACACCGCCCCAGAGGGCCGTGGAGCAGGCTTTTTCAACCGCGCTTCGCGCAGAGCCAGCCATATTGCCCCCGAAATAATGACAATCGCGCCTAGAATGCTGATCTCATCGGGCACCACGCCAAAGAACCAAAAATCGTATAGAGAGGCAAAAATCAAACTGGCATAGCTGAAAGGCGCTACAAAACTTGCGTCTGCGCGGGCCATGGCGTTGATGAAACAGGTCTGCGCCACAGCCATGCACAGCCCGATACCCGCCAAGAGGATCCATTGCGAAGCTGTGGGCGGCTGCCAGAAGGGCAGGACTGCAACACTCGCGATGCACAGCCCGATCATATTGTTGACCAGCAAAATCTGGAACGGATTTTCACGTCCTGCCAGTTTTTTCATAAAGATAAGCTCAAGTCCCATGATCATTGCAGCCGCCAGTGCGATCAATGCCGCTGGCTGAAAACTCTCTGGGGTGGGGCGTAGCAATATCACAGCGCCGATTAGCGCCAGCCCCGCTGCCGACCAGCGCACGCGGCCCACTTTCTCGCCCAATAACGGGATCGCCAGCATCATCGCAAACACAGGGTTCAGAAACGAGATTGCCGTCGCATCGGCGAGCGGTATAAACGCCACCGCCGCAAACAAGAGCGTCACACCGGCCCAGCCAAAAGTGGTGCGTGCTATGTGCAGCCTCCAGTGGAACCCCGAAAGCTGGGGCTGCAGAACCATCGCCACCAGTGACAGCGCCATAAAAGCAAAAACAAACCGTCCATGACTGATCTGTAGCGCATGAAGTGGGGGGCCCAACGCGTCCATACCAAGGCTTTTCGCCATCAGGGTTGTGGCACCGATGAACGCGGCTGCGATCAAGATCAGGGCCGCGGCCAGCGCATTGTTTTGGGACTTGGGGACATACATCCGTTTGCTATGGCGCGGATGCCACGCACGGGCAAGGGCAATGCAAAAGCTCTTGCATCAGATAATCAAAACGTTAATCAGGAGCCATGATCACACATTTGCACATATCGCTTCGACGACGCCGCTGACCTGAATGCGCTTTGCTTGCCATTTTTTGACGGCTGTGATCGACCGTGCAAAACTGCACTCCCCACTTGACCCTTCGGAACTCCCATGCGCTTTTGGGGTCCTCACGGCCCGTTTTCCCAACGTCTCACCCCCTCGAAAGGATGATCCTGATGATCACTTCTGTCTTGCCAACCTATTCCCGTGCGCCCCTTAGCTTTGTTAAAGGCGAAGGCACTTGGCTCATCGAGGCAGATGGACGACGTTTTCTCGACCTCGGAGCAGGGATTGCAGTCAACGCACTGGGGCATGCGAACCCGACACTTGTTGCCGCGCTGACCGAACAGGCAGGCGCGCTCTGGCATACCTCCAACCTCTACCAAATCCCCCAGCAAAAGGCGTTGGCGGACAAACTGGTAGAGCATACCTTTGCCGATACGGTTTTCTTCACAAACTCCGGTACAGAGTCCTGCGAGCTTGCCGTGAAAATGGCGCGGAAATATTTCTATGACAAAGGTGAATCTGACCGCGTCGAGATTATCACTTTCTCCGGCTCGTTCCACGGCCGTTCTTCCGCGGGCATTGCTGCCGCAGGTTCCGAAAAGATGACCAAAGGCTTCGGCCCCTTGCTGGGTGGCTTTGTTCATCTCGACTTTGGCGATCACGATGCACTCACCGCCGCGATTAACGACAAAACCTGTGCTGTGATGGTAGAACCCGTGCAGGGTGAGGGCGGCATTCGTCCGCTGCCTGATGCCTGTCTCAAAGGTCTGCGCGATCTGTGTGACGAGCACGGCATCCTGATGATCCTCGACGAAGTCCAATGTGGCGTTGGCCGGACGGGCAAGCTTTTTGCCCATGAGTGGTCAGGTGTAACCCCTGACATTATGATGGTCGCCAAAGGCATCGGTGGCGGCTTTCCCCTTGGGGCGGTCCTCGCAACTGAAAATGCTGCCAGCGGCATGACCGCAGGCACCCATGGCTCCACCTATGGCGGCAACCCGCTGGGCTGTGCCGTGGGCTGCGCCGTGATCGACATTGTGGCTGCCCCTGTATTTCTGGCCGAGGTGAACCGCAAAGCAGGCCTGCTGCGCCAGAAGCTCGAGGGCCTTATCGCCTCACATCCCGACATCTTTGAGAGCGTGCGCGGCGCGGGTCTGATGCTGGGTCTGAAGTGCAAAGTAGCACCTGGAGATGTGGTCAACGCAGGCTATGCCAATGAGATTATCACAGTGCCCGCCGCCGATAATGTCGTCCGTCTTTTGCCGCCGCTCACCATCACAGACGACGAGATTGCCGAGGCCGTAAGCCGCCTTGACCGTGCCGCCGCCAGCTTGCACGCTTCCTGATCTTCATTTGGCCAATTAAATTCATCTTCGGAGGGCTTGCCCTCCGATCCGCGACCTTTCCAGCAAAGACATCCCTATGAAACACTTTCTCGACATCCATCAAACCGACCAATCCGAACTGCGCACAATCATAGATAATGCCGCTTCCATGAAATCCGCCCGCGATGGCCGCCCCCGCGGCGCGCTTGACGATGATCAGCCGCTCAAAGATCACATGGTCGCGCTGATTTTTGAAAAGCCGTCTACGCGTACACGTGTCTCCTTTGACGTTGGCGTGCGCCAGATGGGCGGGCAGACGATGGTGCTGTCGGGTGCCGACATGCAGCTTGGCCACGGCGAGACGATTGCTGACACGGCCCGTGTGCTCTCGCGCTATGTGGACCTCATCATGATCCGCACGTTCGAAGAGCAGACCCTGCATGAGATGGCGGAATACGCCACTGTGCCTGTCATCAACGGGCTAACCAACCGCAGCCACCCCTGCCAGATCATGGCCGATATCATGACCTTCGAGGAACATAACGGCCCCATTAAGGGCAAGCGCGTGGTCTGGTCGGGGGATGGCAACAACGTCTTTGCCAGCTTTGCCCATGCGGCCAAACAGTTTGATTTTGATCTGGTATTTACAGGTCCCGAAACGCTGGAGCCTGAGGCGGCTCTCAAAGGGCTCTACACCACGGTGCGCAACCCTGACGAAGCTGTGAAGGGCGCTGATCTGGTGGTCACGGACACATGGGTTTCCATGCACGATCCACAATCCGCGCGCGAGCGGCGGCATAACCAGTTGCGCGGCTATCAGGTAAATGCAGCGCTGATGGCGCAGGCCAAGCCGGACGCGCTTTTCATGCATTGCCTGCCTGCCCACCGCGATGACGAGGCCACCAGCGAAGTCATGGACGGCAAACACTCTGTCATCTTTGACGAAGCCGAGAACCGCTTGCATGCACAAAAAGCAATCATGCGCTGGTGTCTTGAAAAGTAGCGCGCCGCATATCGTGATCGCGGGGGCGGGCGCTATCGGCTGCTTTGTCGGTGGGCTGTTGGCCCATAGCGGCCATAGGGTGAGTTTTCTGGGCCGCCCACGTGTTCTGGACGGGCTTCGTTCCGAGGGGCTGCATCTGACTGACTTTGCAGGGTTGGATATTCACCTCAAGGCGGAGGCTCTTGACCTCCACACCGATCCCGAGGTCCTTGCGACGGCCGATCTGGTCCTCGTCTGCGTGAAATCCGCAGCGACAGCAGATATTGCACAGCAGATCGCTGAGGTCGCTCCGAAGGATGCGATAATCGTCAGTCTGCAAAACGGTATGGGTCATGCCGAAACACTGCGTGTAGCACTGCCTGACCATGATATTCGCGCAGGCATGGTGCCATTCAATGTTGTGCCAATGAAAGGCGCCCGTTTTCACCTCGCCACCAGTGGCGATATTCTGATTGGAGCTGGCCCCGTCGATGTTGCCGCAATGATCGGCGTTGCGGGGCTGCATGTCAGCGAAAGTGAAGAGATTGAGGCCATTCAATGGGGCAAATTTCTTCTCAACCTCAATAATGCGCCCAATGCCCTGTCGGGTCTGACACTGCATGCGCAACTGCTCGACCGTCCGTGGCGCTGCCTCATGGCGGACCAGATGGCAGAGGCGCTGGCGGTCTTGCAGGCCCATGGTTGCACTGTGAAGCCGACCACACCTGTGCCTGTCTGGCTGCTGCCGCATATCCTAAGGCTGCCTACGCCCCTGTTCCGGCAGATTGCCGCAAAAATGCTGACGATTGATCCGCAGGCCCGCACGTCTATGGCTCATGACCTTGACGCCGGTCGCCCGACCGAGATTGACGCACTCCAAGGGCGCATTATCGAGATGGGACAGGTCAAAGCCATCCCTACACCTCTTTGTGCCACGGTGTTGAAGTCCATTAAGCAGGCGGAAGGTGCAGACCTCTGTGGGCCTGTCACGCCCGCGGATTTGCGGCGCTAAGACAGATTCATAGCTTTGTTGGTTCGATGCTACTGCATATAAGGGTTAGCAACGCTATGTTCCGCGCGGTTTCGCCCTCAGAGTTGGGTCTGCTTCTCGGGGGTCTTCTGGCCATGGGTGGCGCGGGTATTGTGATTTCATATCTTTGCGCACATCGGCATAGGAACCATCCCAAAAGCCGATCAAATCCATCGTGACCTGCACGGGGCGCTGGGCGGGCGAGAGCAGAGTTACTTGTAGCGGTTGGCCTGCTACACTTGGGTGGCGCGTGACGCCAAACATCTCTTGCAGGCGGACGGCGATCTGGGGCGTGTCCCCGTCATAGTCAATTGCGATGCGGCGGCCCAAAGGCGTCACGAAATGTCCAGGCGCTGCGCGGTCCATTTGTTGCTGCTGGTCCCAGTCAAGTCGTGCCTTGAACGCAGGCAGCATGTCAAAGCGTTTCCAATCTGCGGTGCTGCGCGTGGTGCCGAGGTGGGGCAGGAGCCAGTCTTCGAGTGTGGCCATCAAGTGCGCCTCCGAGAAGTCAGGGAAATCGGGCTGATCCTTCATAAGAGCCGCGCGGCGCAGAAAACGTGCTGCAGCTTTGTCGGGGCGCAGGCCAAGCTGTGCGACACCTTCCAGCATGGCGGCTGCGACGACGTCTTGCGGTGCGTCGCTCCACGTGCGGTCATCCAGCACTAGTGCGCCAAAGCGTTCCTGCCGCCGCGTCTCAACCCGCCCCTGGCGGCGTGACCAGACGCAGTGGTCGTGCCACGCGATCTGGTCGGCAAAGACTTCGCGCAGTGCACTCTCAGAAAGGGCGGTGCCTTGGCGGATACGCGCCTCGCGCGGGTCACCGTCAAGGTCTGTTGCCACGATAAGGCGCTCGCCTGCCAGCGCATCACCATCGGGGATCACCGCCCCTTTGCCTCCCGACAAGACAAACCGCGCAGCATCGCCCTTGCGGCGTAGACCGATGCGGTCGGGATAGGCGAGAGCGGCAAGTGTGCCGATGTCTTCGGGGCCATTCGGGGCGGTAGCGCGCGACAGGCGCTTTGCCTCCTGCTTGATACGCGCAAGCGTGGCATGATGCACTTCGCCCGAGACGAGCTCTCCCGCAACGGCGCGCATGCGGTGGCTGAGGTCGAGGGGCGCACCGCGCAGTGGATCACGTTCGGCCAGTACTGCCGCCAGCGTTGCCGCCTTGCGCCCCCCAAGGGCCACCATATGCGCCAGTCGCGGATGCAACGGCAGTTTTGCAAGTGTGCGTCCGTGCGCCGTAATGCGGTGCTGTGCGTCGAGTGCGCCCAACATATGCAACAGCAATTTCGCCTCCATCAGCCGTCCTGCATGGGGCGGCGTGACAAAGGCCAGCTCTTCTGCCTGTGCGCCCCAGAGGGCCAGCTCCAGAGCAAAAGCACTCAAATCCCCGCTTTCGATCTCCGCAGGCGGGTAGGCGGCGAGTGCGCCATCATCGCCCTTGGTCCAAAGCTTGTAGGCGACCCCTTCGCTCATTCGTCCTGCCCGACCCGCCCGTTGGGTGGCTTCGGCTTGGGTGACGCGGGTGGTGACGAGGCGCGACATGCCTGACGAGGGGTTGAACTCGGCGCGGCGCGATCTGCCACCGTCCACCACAATGCGGATGCCTTCGATTGTGAGCGATGTTTCGGCAATAGAAGTGGCCAGCACGATCTTGCGCCCCTCGGTGGCAGGATTTATCGCCGCACGCTGTGCTTTGAAATCCATCGCACCAAACAAGGGTGCCACGGTGCAGTCCTTCGGCACCTGCCGTTCCAGCAGGTTCTGCACGCGCCTGATCTCCCCTTCACCGGGCAGGAACACCAGCGCCGATCCTTCCGCCTGCGTCATCGCGTGTAGGACCAGATCGGCGACCGCCTGCTCGAAACGCGTTGTTTTGGGGAGCGGTTTATCGAGCCAATAAGGTGTTACGGGAAAGCTGCGGCCCTCCGAGGTGACGATCGGCGCATCCATGAGTGCGGCCACTGGCGCAGCATCCAGCGTGGCAGACATGGCGACCAGCATCAGGTCATCGCGCAACGCTCCTGCGATCTCCAAACAGAGGGCAAGGCCGAGATCGGCGTTCAGCGAGCGTTCGTGAAATTCGTCAAAGATCACCGCACCGATGCCCGGCAATTCGGGATTGTCCTGCATCATGCGGGTGAGGATGCCTTCGGTCACGACTTCGATGCGGGTCGCCTTTGACACCTCTGACGCGCCGCGCACGCGATATCCAACAGTCTCGCCTGCCTTCTCGCCCAGTGTTTGTGCCATTCGTTCAGCCGCCGCACGTGCGGCAAGGCGGCGCGGTTCCAGCATCAGGATGCGGCCTGTGGTTAGTCCCGCCTCCAGCATCGCCAGCGGCACGCGGGTGGTTTTGCCGGCACCGGGGGGCGCTTGGAGCACCAGACGGCCACGGCTGCGCAGCGCGTCCAGCACGGCGGGCATCACTTCATCAATGGGCAGTTGGCTGTTCATACGGCCCTTATCCGCGGTGGGGATGCGCGGGGCAAGGCTGGACATTCGTGGCGCGGGGCGTGAAAAACAGAGCGAATGGCGCGGAGGCATCCCATGGACATCACAGATATGGCACAGCGGATCATCGCGGGGGAGCGCCGAGCGCTGGCGCGTGCGATCACCTTGGTAGAGAGTGGGCGTGCCGATCACCGTGCGCAAGCGACAGAGCTTCTCGCCGCATTGGGAACACAGAAACAAGCCCTTCGTATCGGCCTGTCGGGCACGCCCGGGGTGGGAAAATCCACTTTTATCGAAAGCTTTGGGTTGATGCTGACCGGTCAGGGATTGCGGGTGGCGGTTCTTGCTGTTGATCCCAGCTCGTCGCGTTCAGGGGGCTCCATCCTTGGGGACAAGACGCGCATGGATTTGCTCAGCCGTGATCCTGCGGCCTTTATCCGCCCCAGTCCAAGTCAGACCCATCTGGGCGGTGTTGCGCGGCGCACGCGGGAAGCAGTGGCGCTGTGCGAAGCGGCGGGATTTGACGTGGTGCTGATCGAGACTGTTGGCGTGGGCCAGTCCGAGACGGTTGTGGCGCAGATGTCTGATTTGTTCCTGCTGTTGCTGGCCCCTGCGGGCGGTGACGAGTTGCAGGGCGTCAAACGTGGCATCATGGAAATGGCTGATGTTATTGTGGTGAACAAAGCCGATGGCGATCTCAAGGCGACAGCCATGCGCACACAGGCCGATTATGCGGGGGCGCTGCGCCTTATGCGAAAGCGTCCACAGGATCCCGAAGGCTATCCTAGAGCAATGACTGTTTCTGCGTTGGAGCAGCGCGGCCTGCCCGAGGTTTGGGAGACGCTTCAAACCTTGTCCAACTGGCGACGCGATCACGGGTTTTGGGAGATTACACGCGCCACACAGGCACGGTATTGGTTTGAAGATGCAGTTAAAACGGCCCTGCTGGCGCAACTTGACCAACCCCATGCACGGACCAGCTTGGCTGCGCTGAGTGATGCTGTTGCCGCTGGCGAACAAGAGCCAGCTGCGGCTGCCGCTGCGTTTGTGCGCGAATTGCGTGTGTAGGCGCGATATTCGCGGCATGGCGGGTTGACCTGACTTGCGATTCCTCCTAATGACTGCGAACCAATTTACGGGTCGCCAATGGTGCGACCTGATTAGCTGTGGTCCCAAACCGTGGGTGCCGCGCCGAACCAAAAGGATGAACCCATGTCGCGCCGTTGCGAATTGACCGGAAAAGGCCCGATGTCGGGCAATAACGTATCCCACGCCAAGAACCGCACGCGCCGTCGGTTCCTGCCAAACCTGAACGACACTACGCTTCAGTCCGAATCGCTGGGTCGTGGTTTCAAGCTGCGCATCTCTGCCGCGGCTCTGCGCTCTGTCGATCACCGTGGTGGTCTGGACGCGTATCTGGCAAAAGCCAAAGACACCGAGCTGTCTGACAACGCACTGAAGATCAAAAAAGCGATCGCAAAGTCCAGCGCGACAGCAGACGTACTGTCCTAAGCCAGCGCGACGTTGAATTCGAGGCGACCCCGATCTGATCACAGGTCGGGGTCGTTTTCGTTTGTGGGCTGGCAAGTCGTGGAAACCATCCCCAAGTAGGCACGAGAGCAAGGAGTAGCAGCAATGAACAATCCAAAAGCGACACTTGGCATCGTGGTCCTTTTTGCGCTGGTCGCAGTTGTGATGGCTGTGGTGTCGGTCAAACTGTCGCCACTAGATCAAAGCAATGCGGCCTTTGCTGTTGAAGAACCTTTCCTGCGCAGCAGCTTGCCGACCTCCACCTCTGGTGCTGCCTTTTTGGTGCTGCGCAACATGACGGGGCAGGACGACCGCCTGATCGGCGCGCGCAGCGATTTATCAGGGCGGGTAGAGCTTCATACCCACAGTGAGGATGCCAATGGCGTGATGCGCATGGGCGAGATCGAAGGCGGCGTCCCCTTGGTCGATGGCGAGACGCATGTGTTCGCACGCGGTGGCGACCATCTGATGTTCATGGGACTGGATGCGCCGCTGGAGCAAGGGCAGCTTGTCCCTGTGACCTTGATCTTTGAG
>CAWVWS010000095.1:0-12286 GCA_963933905.1 uncultured Sulfitobacter sp. | reverse complement strand
GTCTCCGCGAGGGAGTTACAGTCCCCTGCCACACCTTGCGGCCTGTCGCCCACTGGCGCTGTGATTATCTGTGGGTCTGGGGGGCGTCAATCCCTAAATCCCATGGTTTGGCATGTTTCATTCCGCAGGAGATTGCGGTGGAGCGTGATGACATGTCGGGCAAGGCTTGGCGTGCAGGGCGCAAAGGGATAGAGGAGGGGACAAGCGCGCAATGTAGGTGGAAGATTATGAAAAAACCAAAGTGGGTTGTCGAAAAAGAGCAGGGTAAAAAAGCAGACGCGCGCGAGACGCTGTGGCTGTTCGGTTTGCATGCGGTGCGCGATGCGCTGATGAACCCCAACCGCGTGAAAATTGCGATGATGGTTACGCCGAACGCGCTGGCCAAGCTGGAGGATGCTGTGGCGGCCTCCGGCATCGAGCCCGAAGTTGTGGACCCGCGTAAATTCCGCCCTCCGATTGACGCCAATTCTGTGCATCAGGGTGTTGTGCTGGAGGTCAAGCCGCTGGATTGGGGGCGCTTGGCGGATGTGTGTATCGGTGCTGAAGCGCCGCGTGTTATCATGCTCGACCGTGTGACGGACCCGCATAACGTGGGCGCGATCCTGCGTTCGGCCGAGGTGCTGGGCGCCTCTGCCGTGATCGGGACCAAGCATCATTCAGCGCCCGAGACAGGGGCGCTTGCGAAATCCGCATCTGGCGCGTTGGAGCGGCAGCCGTATTTGCGCATCCGCAATCTAGCGGACGGCATCAAGGAGCTTCAGGATATGGGCTATTTGGTGCTGGGGCTAGACGGGGAGGCAGAACTGACCATTGAGGCGGCTGTTGCGGGCAAGCGTGATCGCGCCGTTGCGCTGGTCATGGGGGCTGAAGGTCCGGGCCTGCGGGAGAAAACCCGCGAGACTGTGGATGCTTTGGTACGGATTGACGCAGGGGGCGGGTTTGGCTCGCTCAACGTCTCAAATGCCGCCGCAATCGGCTTATATGCTACGAGAGAGCATTCCTGAGTAGAGCGGCCATCGGCCATCCAACCAAAATCGCTACCTGTTGCCATTGCGGGACCAAAGCTATGCTGCGGGCGGAACCGGGACAGCATACACTCTCGTGCAGTTCCTGCGCCGCGCCGCTGCGCAACCTCAAGATGTTTCCCGTCGCCGCAAAAACGCCGCCGCCTGCAATAACCCATCAGCCCCGTGCGGCAAAGCCTGCTTATGTGAAGGCTCCAAAGCCTGTGAAAAAGAGCAAAAAACGTAAAGGTTTCCTCAAAAGGTTCGCCGAGGAAGCATTCGATCTGGTTGAGGATGCAGTTGATCTGGTTGAAGATATCTTTGATTGATCGGCGGGTTTTTGCCCGTATGTGGATGACTTGCGGATTGTGACGGTCCAACCCTTCTTTTCTCGAAACAAGCCTCCATGTTGAGAAGTGACGCTCCGGTTTGGAACGGCCGGTCTGTTATTTGTCCCTGTTCCCACTTTTTAACCTCCCGACGCTGTTCGGGAGGTTTTTTCTGTCTGCACTATGGCTAGGATAGGAGCATGAGTTACACCGATCCCTTTCTCAAAAATATTCTGACCCGCACGAAACGTGTGGCGATTGTGGGTGTGTCCTCCAACCCTGTGCGTGCCAGCTATTTTGTGGCGCGCTATCTCGGGTTGCGCGGCTATGACGTGGTGCCGGTTAATCCTGGACTGGCGGGGCAGAGCCTGCTGGGCGCGACAGTTGTTGGATCGTTGTCTGAGATTGAAGGGCCGGTTGATATGGTTGATATTTTTCGCCGCTCGGAGGCTGTGCCTGCGATTGTAGACGAAGCACTTGCGCTGTTTCCTGATTTGGGAACGATCTGGATGCAGATTGGGGTGGAGCATGCGCAGGCGGCGGAGTTGGCACAGGCGCGCGGTGTTGATGTTGTACAGAACCGCTGTCCCAAGATCGAGTATCAGCGCCTGTTCGGCGAATTGCGCATGGGTGGCTTTGCCACGGGTGTGATTTCCAGCAAGCTTTAGTGCTTTATGGCGCTTGTCGAATTGAGTTTAAGGGCAAAATAGAGAAGCTTTAGCGGGACGCTTTTTCGGCTATGCCTGATTTGGTTTGACGCTTGGCGAGGGCCTCCATCACGTCTGCAAGCGGCACGTCGCGGGCGGCAAGCATGACGAGCAGATGGTAGAGAACATCGGCGGCCTCTGAGGTGAGGGCAGTTTTGTCGTCTTTGACAGCTTCGATGATCGCCTCGATTGCTTCTTCCCCGAATTTTTCAGCGCATTTCTCGGGGCCTTTGGCGAGGAGTTGCGCGGTCCAGCTTGAGCTTGGGTCGGCGTCCTTGCGTTTGAGGATGGTGGCGTAGAGATCATCTAGGGTCATGTTAGCCTCATCGGGATGCCAGCGGCGGCCATGTGCTGCTTGGCTTCATGAATCGTATATTCGCCGAAGTGGAAGATGGAGGCGGCGAGAACAGCGGATGCGCCGCCTTTGGTCACGCCGTCAACGAGATGGTCGAGGTTGCCAACGCCGCCTGAGGCGATGACAGGCATGGTGACCGCGTCCGATATGGCGCGGGTCAGGGGCAGGTTGAAGCCCTGTTTGGTGCCGTCGCGGTCCATCGAAGTAAGCAGGATTTCACCCGCGCCTTTTTCCATCATTGTAATGGCAAATTCCACTGCGTCGATGCCAGTGGCCTTGCGTCCGCCGTGCGTAAAGATCTCCCATTTGCCGGGGGAGACTGTTTTGGCGTCGATGGCCGCGACAATACATTGGCTGCCGAACTGGTCGGCGGCTTCGGCCACGACATCGGGGTTGGCCACGGCGGCGGAATTAAAGCTGACTTTATCCGCGCCAGCGAGCAGGAGGGCGCGGACATCTGCAACCGTGCGCACGCCGCCGCCCACGGTGAGGGGGATGTAGCAATGCTCGGCTGTGCGGCGGACCATGTCGAACATGGTGCCGCGGTTCTCGTGAGTGGCATGGATGTCCAGAAAGCACAGCTCATCCGCGCCAGCAGCGTCATAGGCGATGGCAGCGTCAACGGGATCGCCTGCATCGCGCAGGCCTACAAAATTGACACCTTTGACAACACGGCCATCGGCGACATCGAGACAGGGGATGATGCGGGTTTTGAGCATGTCAGCCTTCTAGCGGATTGCGGGAGGGGGGGGAAGTGCGGTTGCGAGTGGCCTTGAATTCGACAATCGCGCCCGCCAGTGCCAGCACCGCCACATACATTGCAGCAATCAGATAACTTGCGACCACGGTATTGAATATGACAGCGCCGATTGCGTCGGGGACAAGCGGGCAGTCTGAATAGGTATAATTCAGGATGGTTTTGCAGGTCTTGGTTGCCAGTATGAGAATAACGCTTAACGCGCCTAACCATAGGGTACAGAAAAGGGCGCTTTTCCGCAGGACAGATACCAAACGGGGAGAGTTACTGTGGCGGGCCCAAAAGAAGGCCATCACGGCAAGGATAACGACAGGCCCGTAGGCGTAAGCGAAAACCTTTAGCAACAGCGGATCGACCATCAAGCAAGAGCCTTAAGCGCCGCCTTTAGATCAATGGCACCGTCATAGAGGGCGCGGCCAGAGATTGCGCCGCTAATGACGCCTGTTGCTTTGAGCGCGTGCAGATCACCCAGCGATGACACGCCACCTGATGCGATGACGGGGATCGACACAGCGCGGGCGAGAGCTTCGGTCGCTTGGATGTTGGGGCCGCCCATCGCGCCGTCGCGCAGGATGTCGGTGTAGATGATCGCGGCCACACCTGCGTCCTCGAATGATTTGGCGAGATCCGTGACTATCACGTCGGTCTCCTCAGCCCAGCCTTTGGTGGCCACGCGACCGTTGCGGGCGTCGATGCCAACGGCAACTTGTTTAGGGAAGGCGCGCGCGGCTTGGCGCACCAGTTCGGGGTTCTCAACAGCCACAGTGCCGAGGATCACGCGGGCGAGGCCTTTGTCCAGCCATGCCTCGATGGTGGCCATGTCGCGGATGCCACCGCCTAGTTGGGTGGGCACTTTGCAGCGCTTGAGGATCGCCTCGACAGGGGCGGCGTTCACAGGTGCACCTGCAAATGCGCCATTAAGATCAACCAGATGCAGCCATGTGCAGCCTGCATCGACAAAAGCCTCCGCTTGGGCGGCGGGGTCGTCATTGAAGACAGTGGATTGCTCCATGTCGCCGTGTACAAGGCGCACGGCCTGGCCGTCTTTGAGGTCGATTGCGGGGTAGAGGATCATGGCGGGTTGTCCTTTTGGCTGCGTTGGGTCCGTTTTGCACGGAATCGCGGGCGGTGCAACGCGACCTTAGGTTAGGCTTGCCTAAACGGGGGGCAAAGCGCCATGCTGTGCCCCAGTTCTAGGGAGGAACCAGTATGAGAATGATTTTGGCGGCAGCTGTAGCTGCACTTGGTTTTGCGGGGGCGGCTTGGGCTGACCCTATTGAGGGCGTCTGGAAGACACAGCCGGACGACGGAGTGTACTACCACGTGAAGATGGCGACCTGTGGCGCAGGGTTTTGCGGCAAGTTTTTGCAGAAGTTTGAAAATGGGCAAAAGGTCAGCTCTGATGTGGTGGGTAAGAACGCTGTGTTCGACATGATTGCGCAGGGCGATGGCACCTATAAGGGCAAAGCTTGGAAGCCTTCGAATGGTAAAACCTACAGTGGCAAGGGCAAGTTGAGCGGTAATAACCTCAAAGTAGGCGGCTGTGTATTAGGCGGTCTGATCTGCCTCAAACAGACGTGGAGCCGCGTTAACTAAAGCTACGGCGATTTTGCCTTGGCTGGTTCGAGCCATGCAGAAAGAACATAAAATAATCGACAGGCGCAGGTGTACGCTAACGCTGCGCCTGTTTCGTGCTGCTGCGGCACGAGGCTATGGCGCCAGGACTTTTTGACATGTGGAATTTTCTAGGCATCGCCGTTTTGGCGGTGATCGCTACTGTGGGGACAGGGCGGGCGGATGTGCCAATCGGGTTGTGGCAAAGCAATCCTGACGCCAGAGGCATTGTGTTGCATGTGCGCACGCGCCCCTGCGGGGTTGCGATTTGCGGACAGGTGGAGCGGGTCAAGGACCGCCGCGGATATGACGCGCCCTCGCGCGCCGTGGGCCAGCGGGTACTGATTGACCTGCTACCTGATGATCAGGGCATGTTTTCGGGTGGTATCTGGGAGCCAACAAGCAACCGCATGCTGCGCGCGCGGATGCAGGTCGATGGCAACTTGATGCGGTTCGAGAACTGCAATGGCGATCAGTGTAGCAATGTG
Source organism: uncultured Sulfitobacter sp. (assembly GCA_963933905.1). Taxonomy (GTDB): domain Bacteria; phylum Pseudomonadota; class Alphaproteobacteria; order Rhodobacterales; family Rhodobacteraceae; genus Sulfitobacter. The sequence goes on along the minus strand of CAWVWS010000095.1, from coordinate 7,032 downwards.
ATCTGGCGGCGCGTGCGCTAGGGCTTCCATGTGAGGAAGTTCGAGATCATCCGCAGGCCTGTGCCTTGGCTTTTCTCTGGGTGGAACTGCATTCCGACCATATTGTCGCGGCCAATTACTGCGGTGACGTCGCTCGCGTAATCCACATGGGCAAGGCGCTGGGCGGGGTCGGCGACCGCCATGTGGTAACTGTGCACGAAATAGGTGTGATCGCCTGTTTTGATCCCGTAGAACACCGCATGCGGCGCGTCGATAATGAGACCGTTCCAGCCCATGTGCGGCACTTTTAGCGTTTTGTCTGCCGGGTTGATCTTGGTCACTTCACCGCCGACCCAATCGAGGCCTCGGGTATCCTCATACTCGCGGCCCCATGTCGCCATGAGTTGCATGCCGACGCAGATGCCAAGGAATGGACGGCCCTTTTCCTCAACAGCCTCGATCATGGCGGCAAAGATGCCGCTTTTGCCTTTCAGGGCGGCCATGCAGGCGGGGAAGGCGCCATCACCGGGTAGAACGATGCGGTCAGCACGCGCAATCACGTCAGGGTCAGCTGTCACGGTGACCTCACCTGCGTCTGCTTCACGCGCCATCCGCTCGAACGCTTTATGCGCGGAGTGCAGGTTACCGCTCTCGTAGTCGATGATCGCGGTGAGCATTTACAGCATGCCTTTTGTCGACGGGATCGCGTCGGATTTACGTGGATCACTTTCCAGCGCGTCGCGCAGGGCACGGGCCACAGCTTTGAAAGCGGCCTCCGCGATGTGGTGGGAGTTCAGGCCGTGCAACTGGTCAACGTGCAGGGTGATGCCACCGTGTGTTGCGAAGGCTTGGAAAAACTCGCGCACAAGCTCCGTGTCGAAGGAGCCGATCTTTGCGGTAGGTAGATCGACATTCCAGACAAGGAAGGGGCGGGCCGACAAATCAAGCGCCGCACGCACCAGCGCGTCATCCATCGGCAGCAGGCAGGAGCCATAGCGCAAGATGCCGCGTTTATCGCCCACAGCTTGGGTCAACGCTTGGCCCAATGCGATGCCTACATCCTCGACGGTGTGGTGGTCGTCGATGTGCAGATCACCCTCACAACGTACGGTCATGTCGATCAGCGCGTGGCGCGACAGCTGGTCGAGCATGTGATCAAAGAACCCCACGCCCGTCTTGTTATCGTAAATGCCTGTGCCATCGAGGTTAATCTCGACGCTTATATTCGTCTCGGCGGTGGTGCGGGTGATTTTGGCCGTGCGCATGGGAGCCTCCGTTGACGCGTTTGTGTCCTTATAGCACCGCGACGCGGCGCGCCAAGGGGCGATCAGGGATTGCGGCGCTTAGGGCTTCGTGCCAGCTTGGAGGTCAGAGCAGAGCAGGAGAGGCCACCCCGTGAGTACATGTGTTTTTATCCAGATCAGATGCCGTCCGGGTACGACCTATAAGGTGGCCGAAGCAATCACCCTGCGCGAGATCCACTCGGAGCTTTATTCTACCTCGGGTGACTATGATCTGATGATGAAGCTTTATATCCCGAGTGATCAGGATGTAGGGGTTTATATCAACGATAACCTGCTGGACATCGACGGGATCGAACGCTCGCTCACTACCATGACATTCAAAGCGTTTTGATGAGGGGTTTTGCCCTGATCCTCGCGCTGCTTGCTACAAATGCCACTGCGGGTCAGCGGATTTATGAGGGCAACGAAGTCGCGGCAATCCGCTGTGCTAACATGATGGCGATGACGGGTGTAACGCTTAATGGAGCCGGCCTGATGGGCGATTCTGAAACGGATGTGTTGATCGGGATATCTGTGCTGATCCTCGAGCGGCATGTGAGCGGCAACTGGACCGAGAAGAAGCGCGCGATGGAAGCGATGCGGGATCGCCGCGATGTGGATGCAACGCTGCAAGACTATCAGCGCAACGCACCTTTGTGCCTCACGCGGTTTCCAATCAACTGAACGCAGGCGCGATGGCCTTGGGGCAGGTCGCCTCAATACAGCTTAGAATATCGGTAACAGGCAAGCCAGTCGCTGCCATCATTGCTGCGCGGTAGGGCGGCAGGTTTGTACATTCCAAAAGGATGTGGCGGTGGGCATCTGTTTGGCTCTCGAACAGTAGTTTTGTAATCTCCAGCGATGCGGTCGCCTCATCCAACGCGCTGAGGTTTTGGTCGATGACTTGGCGTAGGTGATGGGCAGGCGGCAGGCCAATGATGCTCGGAACATAGGCCGCGTGCTTGCCCAGATGCGCTGCGGTCAAGACGTCTTGATTAAAGGTAAGGATGCGCAGGGATTCGGGGCTGTACTGCTTGCGCAGCGCGTCCAGTGCAGTGAGGGCGGAGCTGATGAAGGGGCGGTCGGTGAGAGCGGCCAGATGCGCCTGCCAATAGGAGAGGAACCCACAAGAAGTGACGACAATATCGCCATCGGCATGGGCCAACGCCTGTACAAAAGGTTCGATATCAATGTCTTGGGGGCGGTTGGTCACAATCCGTCCCACTGATGCGCCACCGATCCGAATGATTTGGGGCGGGCGGGCATAGGTCTCCTCGCAGCCCACGTCCCCCGCGATACGGGGGAAGTAGGTGTCGAGTTGCAGGACCGTGACGCGCGGTATCATAACGCTATTGTCGCGCTTGGTTCGCGCTGATCTTGTCTGGCAGCCATGTGGCCAGTTCGGGGAAGATCACAAGGATGATGACCATCAACAGCATAAGTCCAACCATGGGCAGGGCGACCTTGGAAATGTAGGAAATCTCGTGTTTGGTCATCCCTTGCAGGACAAAGAGGTTGAAGCCGATGGGGGGGGTGACCTGCGCCATCTCGACCACCACAACGATAAAGATACCGAACCAGATCACGTCGATGCCCGCCTGACGTATCATCGGCTCAACAATCGCCATGGTCAGGACGACCGAAGAAATCCCGTCGAGGAACATGCCGAGGATGATGTAGAACACGGTAAGTGCTGCGATGAGGACAATGGGCGAGAGTTGCAGCTCGTCGATCCATGCGGCCAAGGCGCGGGGCAGGCCGGTAAAGCCCATGGAGAGCGACAGGAACGCAGCCCCCATAAGGATCAATGCGATCATGGCGGAGGTGCGGGTGGCGCCCATGAGGCTCTCGAGGAAAGTGTTAAAGCTGAGCGACCCTTGGAACAGCGCCAATGTAAGCGAGCCGAGCACACCCACGGCAGCCGCCTCGGTTGCAGTGGCCCAGCCGAAATACATCGAGCCGATGACGGCAAAGACCAGCAGCAGCACAGGCACGAGAAAGCGGCTCTCGGCGAGCATTTTGCCAAAGGACATGGACGGTTCGGGTGGCGGGCGCTCACCGGGGCGGACAAAGTGCCAAACGGCGATATAGCTCATGAACAGGCCTGCAAGGACCAGACCGGGGATGATGCCAGCCATAAAGAGCTTGATGATGCTCTCGTTAATGGAGACGCCGTAAACGATGAGGGTGAGCGATGGTGGGATCATCAGGCCAAGGGTGGCGGCTCCTGCAAGTGTGCCGATGATCATATATTCAGGATAGCCGCGCTTGCGCAGCTCGGGGATGCTCATCTTGCCCACGGTGGTCAGGGTCGCGGCAGAAGAGCCCGAGACGGCGGCGAAGATTGTGCAGCCCGCGATGTTGGTGTGCAGCAATCCACCCGGAAGCCAACGCATCCATGGGGCCAATCCGCGAAACATGTCTTGGGATAATCGCGTGCGGTAGAGGATTTCACCCATCCAGATAAAGAGCGGCAGGGCGGTCAGTGTCCAACTGCTGGAGCTGGTCCAGATCGTGGTTATCATCGCATCGCCTGCGGGGCGGGTGGTGAACAGCTCAAGCCCTACCCAAGCGACCCCCATGAGGGCCAGACCGATCCAGATGGACGAGGCGAGCAGGCCAAACAGGACGCAAAGAAAGACGATGGTTGCATAGGTCTCGATCATTCTACGGCCTCCGATACGATGGGGTTTTTGCCCGTGATAATGGTGCGGTACAGGGTGTCCCAGAGTGCGATTGCCAGTAGGATTGCACCTGCTGACATGGCAAGCTGCGGTATCCAAACGGGGGTAAAGACCAGTTCTGACGAGGCATTGCCCATCGCGCTGCCCCATTCGCCAATCGGCGTTGCAGGCAGGGAAAGAAAAGTAACGATCCATTCGGGGATCTTGTCCTGACCTTGGGTGCGGTCATTGAGCATTTCGGAAAATTGGGTGGTCTTGACGGCATAGCGTGCGAAATAGGTGGCGATGATTGCTGCACCTGTCACGGCAAAGATATCAAGCCAGCGGGAGGTGAAGCGGTTCCAGTTCAGCACAATCGATACGCGGATGTGCGCGCCGCGGGTGAGAGCGTGGGACAGCGCGAAGAAGGAGGTGGCAGCCATGGCGTAGCCTGCAAATTCCGTTGTGCCTGGAAGGGCGACACCTGTCCAGCGCGCGACCATCTGCGCCACGATGAGCAGCAGGATCGTACACATGAAGAATGCGGCAATGGCGCCCGAGGCGAAATAGACGCCATCAAGGAAGCGCCAAAGAGGGCGCATGCGCCGTTCCAACGGTTCTTTTGCAAAAAAGCAGAGCACTCCGAAGAGCAGAGGCAGGACAAAAATCCATACCCATAAAGGCAGGCCCAGCACTGGCGACCAGTCGCGCATGTCGTGAATTCCTTAGGTGAGAAGATGCGCCCCGCCGTTTGGCAGGGCGCAAAAGTGCTTACTTCATTGCTTTGTAAGCGTCGATAATCGCTTGGCCATCGGCACCAGCAGTCTCCAGCCATTCAGCTGTCATTTTGGCTCCGATCACTTCCAGCTCGGCCAGAAACTCTGGTGATGCGTCCGTGACAGTCATGCCGTTCTTCTCAAGCTCGGCAAAGTAGAAATCAGCCAGCTCTTCTGATTTGGCGTTACAGGCAGCGGCGGTCTCGTCTGCGGCTTTCATCACGCCTACTTGGGTATCTGCGTCGAGTGCATCCCATGCCTGCTTGTTCGCGACAACGTAGTTGCGTGGCAGCCATGCGTTGACTTTGTAATAGTGGGACAAGTGCTCCCAGACTTTCTGGTCATAACCAGTGGAGCCTGAGGAGATGAACGATGATGCCACGCCAGTTGCCAAAGCTTGGGCCAGTTCAGCTGCTTCAATTTGCACAGGGATCATGCCCAGCGCTTCTGCAAATGTTGCTGTGGCAGAGTTATAGGAGCGGAATTTCACGCCTTGGGTGTCGGCAGAGGAGCCTACTTCCTTAGCGAAATAGAAACCCTGACCCGGCCATGCACAGGTGTAGAGTGTGACCATGTTCAGATCAGCCAGTTGTGCGTTAACCGGAGCTTTGGCCGCTTCCCAAAGTTTTGCGTTGTCGGCGTAGGTGGTGGCGAGGAAGGGCAGGTTGTCCCAGCCCAGAAGCGGTGCTTCATTGGCGTGGGCGGACATGAACCGCTCGCCGATGTTGACCTGACCCGTTTGCACAGCGCGTTTGATGTCACCGCCGCCGAAAAGGGAGCCGCCAGGGTGGACTGTGATGTCGATTGCGCCATTTGTGTATTCGCGAACTTTATCAGCGAAAACAACGCCTTGTTCGGAGTGGAAGTTGGTGGCCGCATAGGCCATTGGCATGTCCCACTTCTGTGCGTGGCCATCGGCCAATGCAGCGCCCGCGATCAGGGCTGTTGCGGCTGCGGTGCAGGCCAGTTTTGTAAATGTATTCATGGATCGTCTCCCAGTTGGTTGATTGAGGCTCTAACGGCCTTTAGGTTCGATATTTTGAGGGATCAAAGGCGCGCATATCCATATTGGGAGCGCGTCCATTAATTAACTCCGCAATCATCCGACCCGTTTTCGGGCCGCCTGTCAATCCGACGTGTTGATGGCCAAAGGCGCTGTAACTGCGGCCGTTGGCATCATTCGCGCCAATAAGCGGCAGGCTGTCGGCAGGGGCGGGGCGGTGACCCATCCATTCAACAACGTCGTCGTATTGCAGGTCGGGCAACAGCTTTTTCACCTGACGGCGCAGCATATCAAGGGGCGCACGCGATGCGGGCGCGTCCAGCCCACCAAATTCGATCACGCCGGCAGCGCGCAAACGGCCCTGCATGGGGGTCAGCACAAACTTGCCCGAGGCGACCATCATCGGTGCGCGGGGCATCGCTGATGGATTGGTCAACTCGATATGATATCCGCGCTCACTCTCAAATGGGACTTTTACGCCCAGTTTATGGGCGATTTCACGCGACCATGGACCCATGGCAAAGACGATTCTGTCTGCGCTGAGGGGGCCATCGTCAGTGATCAGGGCGCTTGCTTCGCCATCACGCATTTCGATATCGTTGATATTGGTAATATGCAGGGTTCCCCCCTCGGCGACGAAGTGATCGGCAAGTGCTTTCACATAAGCACCTGGATCGCTGATGCGGCCATGATTCTTGCATCGCACGACTGTCTCAAAAGCCTCGCCAAAGATCGGATCGTAAGTGGCGTATTCGGCACCGCTGACCACGTCATATTGCACGCCCTGCGCGTCGCGTTTACCCCAGCCATAGCTATCCGCCTCGAAATCAGCGCGGGTGGCATAGCCAAAACAATAGTCCTCCGTCGTGATGAAGCGTGCGGCGGGTGTGTCTGCGGCGAGCGCCTGATGCTGCTCGACAGTATCATGGAGCAAGGCAGACATGGATTTGCCGTAGTGATCCACATGGGCATCGGTGCCGTAGGCGAGGTATTTGCGCAAAAACGGCAGCAGGCGCGGCAGATAGGACCAGCGTAGGAACAAGGGCGCATCGCGGTCCATAAGCATAGCAGGTGCTTTGCGTGCCAGACCGGGAGTGGTCACAGGGACGACCGCTCCAGCGGCCAGTACACCTGCGTTGCCGTGGCTGGTGCCGGATGCGGGACCCGCACGGTCAACAACTGTGACAGTATGGCCTGCCCGGTGCAGCCAGATGGCGGTGGAAATGCCGACGATTCCCGCGCCTGCGACAAGTATATGCATGTGCTCCCCTTTAGAGGCTGATGTTTGCATAAGCCTGACCAAAGTGGCGGGGAATGTCACGTTCCTA
>CAWVWS010000094.1:0-12294 GCA_963933905.1 uncultured Sulfitobacter sp. | reverse complement strand
TATTGCGCTGACGGGACTATCGCTTTTGACGCAACTATCCTTGCTCCGTGACCAGATCGTCGGGGATAATGAACTGGCGGCGACAGCACCCGAAAAGCGCGAGAAGATGCTCGATTTTGTGGATGATATGATTGCTGGCACGCACCAGACGCTGGACAGTGTGCCAAGCAAGAACCAGCCGCTGACAGAAGAAGAAGCCGAAGAAGTGACAGGCTTTTTGATGCGATGGTTTAGAAGTGCAAAAGACGGATTCACAAATATTCTCGATCCAGAGAAACTTGGCCATACCACAGCACCTGCCGCAGTTGTTCTGGGGTTTGGCGCATTCGGCTATCTGGCAAGCGGTTTTAATGTTGTCGGGTTTGGTGCGGGAAGTCTGTTTGGGCGTTGGGTCGCACAGGATTTGAAGTTCGGAGCGGCGCCGGATAAAGCGCAAGCGCTTTTGGAAGAGGAAGAAGATCAAAAATAGGCGGGTTTATCATACGGGTCATCCGGTCGGCAGCCCGTCCGCAGGTTTCTTAAACGAAACGACATTGCGCGCCTGCGCCGCATCACAGGGTAAAAATGTCGTAATCCAGATCTGCGTTAGTGGTATGCCCTAGTATGCATCCAGTAGAACATGCCGAAGCGGCAACTCAATGGGGGATACCATGGCTTTTAAAACTGACATTCAGATCGCACGCGAAGCGACCAAGAAACCTATTCAGGAGATTGGCGCAAAGCTGGGTATTTCCTCGGGTGATTTGCTGCCTTACGGCCATGACAAAGCGAAGGTTTCGCAGTCGTTCATCAACTCTGTGCAGGACCGCCCCGATGGCAAGCTGATCCTTGTTACAGCGATCAACCCGACCCCTGCGGGTGAGGGCAAGACGACCACAACTGTTGGCTTGGGGGATGGTCTGAACCGCATTGGAAAGAATGCGGCCGTGTGTATCCGCGAAGCCTCCTTGGGACCGAACTTTGGTATGAAGGGCGGCGCTGCGGGAGGTGGTTACGCGCAAATCGTGCCGATGGAAGAGATGAACCTGCACTTTACGGGTGATTTCCATGCGATTACATCTGCGCACTCCTTGCTGTCGGCGATGATCGACAACCACATTTATTGGGGCAACTCGTTGGAGATCGACACGCGCCGCGTTGTGTGGCGCCGTGTGGTGGACATGAACGACCGTGCCTTGCGCCAGATTACGGCCTCTTTGGGTGGTGTTGCCAACGGCTTCCCGCGTGAGACTGGTTTTGACATCACGGTGGCCTCCGAAGTTATGGCGATCCTGTGTCTGGCCAAGAATTTGGCGGATTTGCAGGAGCGTTTGGGATCGATGATCGTGGCGTACCGCCGTGACAAGACGCCTGTGTTTGCACGCGATATCAAAGCGCATGGGGCGATGACAGTACTGCTCAAGGATGCGATGCAGCCGAACATTGTGCAGACGCTGGAGAACAACCCTGCGTTTGTGCACGGCGGCCCGTTCGCCAACATCGCGCATGGTTGTAACTCGGTTATTGCGACGACAACTGCGTTGAAACTAGCGGATTATGTAGTGACCGAAGCGGGCTTTGGTGCCGATCTGGGAGCTGAGAAGTTCCTGAACATCAAGTGTCGCAAGGCGGGCCTTGCGCCGTCCTGTGTTGTCGTAGTGGCCACTGTGCGGGCGATGAAGATGAACGGTGGTGTGGCCAAGGCCGATCTGGGCAATGAGGATGTTGCGGCTGTACAGAACGGTTGTGCCAACCTTGGCCGTCATATCGAGAATATGAAGTCGTTCGGCGTGCCTGTTGTTGTGGCGATCAACCATTTTGTCACTGATACGGATGCCGAAGTGCAGGCGGTCAAGGACTATGTGGCGACACAAGGCTCGGAAGCGGTTCTGTCGCGTCACTGGGAGTTGGGCTCGGAAGGGTCTGCGGACCTCGCAACCAAAGTGGTCGAGACTATCGAACGGGGTGAGGCCAATTTTGCGCCGATCTATCCTGACGAGATGTCACTGGCCGATAAGATCAACACGATTGCGACCAAGATTTACCGTGCTGATTCCGCTGTGATGAATCAGAAGATTCTGAACCAGCTGAAAGAATGGGAAGATCAGGGATACGGCAACTTGCCTGTTTGTATGGCCAAGACGCAGTACAGCTTTACCACTGATCCAGAGCGTCGCGGCGCGCCTACGGGCTTTGATATTCCTGTGCGTGAAGTGCGCTTGAGTGCTGGTGCGGGTTTTGTGGTCGCCATCTGTGGTGAGATCATGACCATGCCTGGTCTGCCGCGCGTGCCCTCGGCCGAGAGCATCGGGTTGAATGACGCGGGCGAAGTTGAAGGCCTATTTTAAGATAGGTGCGCATAGATGCACACCCTACGGGCCCTACCTGTAGGGTGTGCATTCATTGCGCACCACTGGGAGAATACAAATGACGGCGACAGTTATTGACGGTAAGGAATTTGCGGCACGGGTGCGGGGGCAAGTTGCGGAACATGTGGCGCGCCTCAAGGCCGATCACGGGATTACGCCCGGCTTGGCGGTAGTGCTGGTCGGCGAAGACCCCGCCAGCGAAGTTTATGTCGCGGCGAAGCACAAGCAAACGGTTGAGGTCGGGATGGCCTCGTTCGAGCATCGGTTGCCTGCGGATGTCTCTGAAGCGGATTTGTTCGCGCTGATTGATACATTGAACGCCGATCCAAGTGTCCATGGTATCCTGTGCCAGTTTCCTGTGCCTGATCACCTTGATGAACGCGCTGTTGTTGCGCGTATTGATCCGTCCAAGGATGTGGATGGGCTGAGCGTTGTGAATGCGGGTCTGTTGGCCAGCGGCGAAGTGGGATTGGTCTCTTGTACGCCGTTGGGTTGTTTGATGCTGCTACGCGACCAGATCGGCAATATGTCTGGAATGGAGGCCGTGGTGATTGGCCGCTCGAACCTGTTTGGCAAACCTATGGCACAATTGCTGTTGCGCGAAAACTGTACCGTCACGATCGCCCATTCGCGGACCAAGGATTTGGCAGAGGTCTGCCGCCGTGCAGATATCCTTGTGGCTGCTGTGGGCCGTGCGGAGATGGTTGAAGCGGAATGGATCAAACCTGGTGCCACTGTGATTGACGTGGGCATCACGCGTATTCCACACCCTGAAAAGCCCGGTAAGAGCAAGCTGCTGGGGGATGTGAATTTCGAGCAGGCGATGACTGTTGCTAAAGCTGTGACGCCTGTCCCGGGTGGTGTAGGGCCGATGACGATTGCGTGCCTGTTGGCCAATACCGTTACGGCCTGTTGTCGCGCCAATGGGTTGGCCGCGCCTGAGGGCCTAACTGCTTAAGAGAACTGCGTTCATCAATCTGCCCGGCAGGAAGGTGAACGCGCCCGCAATCAGGAGAGCGCCAAAGGCGAGGCCCTGCATTGCGCGTTTGTGATCTGCGACGCGGTGGCTGCGGGCGGCGGTGACCGAGCGGTACAAGTTCCAGAGTACAAAGATCGAGAGCAGGTGGATCGGGCTCAACGGACCGACCAGTTTGATGGTGTTGATCCAGAAGCTGCTGATCGCGACTGCTGCCAGCATGATTACCCAAGCCCATCCCATGACGCGGTGATAACGGTTCCCTTTTTTCAGGCTGAATATTGCGATTGTCAGGACCACTGCGCCGAGGGCGAGGGCGGTATGGATCTGGATCATCAGCGATGCATTTGCGAGGGGGGCGAGGGTCATGTCAGGGCTCCATTGTGTTGGGTTGTCTTGTAATGGCAATGTCACGATGAGCAGGCCAGACGCGATGCGTGGACGGCGCGACGACTTCGTGAATGACAAGGACAAGCCAGCATATGCAACTCGCGCTTCGTGAAATGACACGCCACCGTGTGCCGATTTTGATCTGGTTGGTGGTGACGGTGGTTGCCGCTGTTGCGGGCTCGTTCGGGACACTGGATGCGATGGGGATTGGCGGCCGTGCGCTCTATTGGGGCGGTGTTACGGGTGGCTCGATCCTGTTGAGTTTTGCGGCGCGGTGGCTGGCGCGTGATATGGGGCGCTGGGGCAAGATCGCTGTCGATGCGGGATTTGTGCTGGTGGTGTCCAGCCTTGCGCATTTGGTGAACAGTCTTGTGTTTGAAATCTGGGGCGGTTGGGCTGACTGGGCTTATCTGACGGGTACTGTGGGTCTGGTGACGGCGGCAGTGAATTTGGTGATCTGGGCGGTGGTGCCTGCTGTTGAAGATGATACGGAGAAGCCCGAGGGGGAGGCGTTTTTGCGCCGTTTGCCGATTGAGTTTCGCGGGCCGTTGGTGCGGATCGAGGCGCAGGATCATTATCTTAATGTCGTGATGGGGCGCGGTGCTACGTTGATCCTGATGCGCCTTGGCGATGCGATGGTTGAGCTGGAGGGGTTTGGGCTGCAAGTCCATCGCTCTCATTGGATTGCGACGGGTGCAGTGGCCAAGAATCGCCGCGAGGGAGGGCGTGATCTGTTGGTGATGGCGGGACGGGGCGGATGTGCCTGTCAGCCGCAGCTTTCGCGCGGCAGCTCAGGACGCTGGATTGTTCTAGCGCGGCACGCCTCCTAGCGGGGAACGGGGACCATGGTCCCTTGCAGGAGTGCGATGAGAGTTTGGGTGCCGTTCTCCTCTGCGTGGACTTCGGCGGTGACGATGCTGAGGCGCTTGCCGCCTTTGATCACGCGGCCCGTAGCGATGAGGCGGTCGCCGCGTGCGGGGGCGAGCAAGTTGATTTTGATTTCCGCCGTGACGACTTCCATATCCAGCGGGATGAGCGTGAGGGCGGCGTAGCCAGCCGCGCTGTCGCCGATGGAGAAGGTGAGGCCTGCGTGGCCGAAGCCCTGTTGCTGGCGCGTGTGCGGCAGGATGGGTGCGGTGATGCGCAGGAGGCCTTCGCCAATTTCTGAGAGCTCGGCACCGAGTGTTTCCATCATGCTTTGCGCTTGGAAGCTTTGGCGGATGCGGTCTGTGATTTTCGGGTCCATTGGCTACCTCGGCATGGGGACGGCGGTGGGTGTGGGGCCTGTGAGCACGGCGATGGCCTCGGTGCGCATGAGGGTGTTCAAGACATCGCTTTGGGTACGCAGGCCGCCCGTGTAGGTGCCGTAGGCGGGCAGGATCACACGATCACTGTCGATGAGGAATGCGGGGCGCGTGATGGTGCGACCGCGCAGGGCAAGCGATGCTTTGGGGTGGTAGTGGCCTGATATTTCACCTGCTGCGCTCTCTTGTGCGATGTGGCGGAAGGTAAGGGGCTGGAGGGGCAGTTCGGCCAGATGGGCGCCGCCGAACTCAACGGGGCCGGGATCATGGTTGCCCTCAATCCAGACCCAGCGGCGGCCAGCTTGGAGGCGGAAAATCCATTGGCGCTCGGATTCGGGGAGGGCTTCGGAAGCTGCGAGATCGTCAAAGCTGTCGCCGAGGCAGACAACAGTGCGGGCGTGGCACAGGGCCAGATCAGCGGCGAGGCGGTTGAGCGTGTCGCGGGTGTCATAGGGCGGCAGGGATGTGCCGCCGCGCCGCGCGATACGCTCGGACTTGCCCAAATGAAGATCTGAGACGACGAGCAAATCCTGCTCTGGCCACCAGAGTGCGCCAGACCCGAGGGCCATGAGGGAGGCCCCTGCGATTGTGAAATTATATCCGTTCATCGGGGGCAAGGTGGAAGATTATCCAACCCGCTGCAAGGGGCTTAGTAGCCGACGCGCCAGCGCGGTTTGTCAGAAGCGGCGGGGGTGATTTGGGCGAGGCCTGAGTTTTCCATCAGGCGTTTGGCTTCTTCTGCCAGCAGGCGTTCCTCTGCGTCGCCTTTGACGGGGACGCGGCCCATTTCCATAAAGAGCGGTGCGGAGAGGGGCGTGACGCGGGGCAGGGTGAGGTGGTCGATGCGACCCTTTGTGCGGGCGAGCATTTCTTCGATGCGGCCAAAATCGACGAGGCCGCGCAGGGCCTCTTCGCGGGTGATTTCCAGCATGAGGTGGTCGGGGTCGTATTTGGTGAGGGTGTCATAGAGGATGTCGGAGCTGAAGGTCGCTTGGCGGCCAGATTTGCGCGCCTGTGGTGTGTTACGCTCGATCAGGCCTGCGATGGTGGCCGAGGCGCGGAAGGTGCGTTTCATCACCGCGTTACCCGCGAGCCATGCTTCCATACCGTTTTGCAGCGCATCAGCTTCTAGCAGAGCGGTGGCATCGGTGACGGGATCGAGGGACCAGATGAGCGTGGCGTAGTCGGTGGCGACGAAGCCGAGGGGGCTGTGGCCCATCTCCTCCATGCGTTTGGTGAGCAGGAGGCCCAGTGTTTGTTGTCCGTTGCGTCCTGCAAAGCCGTAGATGACGGTTTGGGCGCGGCCATCGTGGGGGAAGCTTTCCACGAGTAATCGGCCCGGTTGAGGGAGTTGGCTGTGGGTGCGTTGAAGCTCTAGCCATTGGGCGGTGTGATTTGGGAGTTCGGGCCAGCTCTCTTGGGTGAACATGCGTTGCACGCGGGCGGAGAGTTGGGTGGAGGTGGCGAATTTGGTGCCCATGAAAGTGGCTACTTTTGGCTTTTTGGCGCTGTCGCGGGAGACTTCGACCGTCATTTCGCGCAGGCCTTCGTATTTTACGATCTGGCCGCCGATGAGGAATGTATCGCCCTTGGTAAGGGTCGCGGCGAAGCCTTCTTCGATTTCGCCCAAGGGTTTTCCGCCGCGGCTGCGCTGCATGCGGACTTTGAGTGTGTCGGTGTCTTGGATGGTGCCGATGTTCATGCGGATATTGCGGGTGGCGCGGGGGTCGCGGAGTTGCCATTTGCCGTCGGGGCGCTGGATCAGGCGCTGCCATTTGTCATAGGCGCGCAGGGCATAGCCGCCTGTGGCGCAAAAATCGAGGCAGGCGTCGAACTGGGCGCGGGTGAGAGAGCTGTAGGCGCCTGCAGATTTGACCTCGCGGTAGAGTTCGACCTCGTCAAAGGGGCCAGCGCAGGCGGTGATGAGGATGTGTTGGCACAGCACATCGCGCGGGCCTGCGCCGCGCGGATCACCGTCGAGTTCGCCGTCTAGCACGGCTTCTAGGGCTGCGACACACTCAACTACTTCGAAGCGGTTGGCGGGGACGAGCAGGGCCTTGGAAGGTGCGTTATAGCGGTGGTTGGCGCGGCCGATGCGCTGGACGAGGCGTTTGACATTCTTGGGCGCGCCGATCTGGATTACGAGGTCGACATCGCCCCAGTCAATGCCAAGATCAAGGGAGCCTGTGCAAACGATGGCGCGCAACTCACCGCGCACCATTGCCCCTTCCACACGGGCGCGTTGCTCGCGGTCAAGCGAGCCGTGGTGGATGCCGATGGGCAGGCTTTCCTCGTTGGCGAGCCAGAGTTTGTGAAAGAAAATCTCGGCCTGCGCGCGTGTGTTGTGGAAGATGAGAGTGGTGTTGTGGGCTTTGACCTGCTCCAGAACGGCGGGGATCGCGTAGGCTGCACGACCACCTGACCATGGGGGGGGCTCAATGGTTTGGAGCATCTGGATATCGGGGGCAGGGCCAGGGTCTGCTTGGAGAACTTCGCAAGGGTCGGGGTGACGCGCCATGAGGTGAGCGATGGCGGCGGGGTCCTCAACAGTAGCTGACAGGCCTACGCGTTTGAGATCGGGGCAGATGGCGTTGAGACGGGCGAGGGCAAGCATCATCTGGTCACCGCGTTTGCTCTCTGCGAGCGCGTGAATTTCGTCGATGACCACGCGTTTGAGGCCTGCAAACATGCGCGGGGCGTCCTCGTAACTGACCAGCAGAGCGAGGCTTTCGGGTGTGGTGAGGAAGATGTGGGGCGGGTCGGCGCGTTGGCGTTTGCGCAGGGTGGCGGTGGTGTCGCCTGTGCGCTCCTCAATGCGGATGTTGAGGCCCATTTTGTCCACAGGGGTGGTGAGATTGCGTTTTATGTCGGCGGCGAGGGCCTTGAGCGGGGAGATGTAGAGGGTGTGCATGCCCTCGTGCGGGATCTCGTGCAGGTCGATGAGCGTGGGGAGGAAGCCCGAGAGTGTTTTGCCGCCACCTGTTGGGGCGATGAGCAGCAGGGCAGGTGCGTCGGCACGGTCCAGCATCGCCTGCTGGTGCGGGTGGATGGACCAGCCTTTTGTCGCGAACCAGTTTTGGAATTTTTCGGGAAGCTGCTTCATGGGAAGGAAGATAGCGCGGGGTGCGGGCAGTGCCATGGGTAAATCAAGCGGCAGCTTGAGGCGGGAAGGTGGAATTGAGTTTATTTGGCAAAATAGAGAAGCGAGGTGGCGATTATCCTTTGGGCATACGTGGTTTGAGGGCAGCGATGGTCCGTTGTACGGTTTCGGGGAGGGTGGTGTCCGCCCCTTCAGGTGCTGCGTCAAGTGCGCTTGCTACGTCTTTGACAAGAATGGCTATTGTGTTGTCAGGGGCAAAACCGTCGCGGGCAAATTCGATTGCGTTGAAGCCCGAGGCAAACCAGTTCTGGCCTGATGAGGTATGGATCAGGTCTAGCAGGGCGCTGCGGTCCAGATCGGCGGCATCGGCCCAGTCGAGGATCAGCCGCGTCATGGCCGTGTTGGAGGCAGCGAGCAGGTTGTTGAGGACTTTTGCCTGCATGCCAGCGCCGTAATCGCCCATGCGGTGGAAGTGTTTGCCCATGGCGTGAAAGAGCGGCATTGCGCCGTCGATATCAGAGGTGTCGCCACCGATCATAAAGCTGAGGCGTGCTTCCTGCGCTGCAATCTGGGCACCTGACATCGGCGCGTCTATCAGTGCGATGTGGGAAGGAACGCGCGCGCGCAGCGAGTTGACGTATTTTGGCGACAGCGTTGAGCTGATGATGATGCGGATCAGGGTGGGGATGGTGGCGAAGTTCTGCTCGCCGAAGAGGACCGCTTCGGTTTGCTCGATGTCGCGGACGACAGTGATCAATGTGTCGAGTTCTTCGGAGAAGACGGCGACGTCATCGGTGATATGAAGGCTGTCCATCGGGACCACATCATACCCGCGCGCAGGCAGGCCAGCGGCGCGCAAAGCGGCCAGCATGGGCGCACCCATGCGGCCACAGCCTGCAACTCCGGTTCTTGAGCGCATTATTTCACGATGTGTTCGTCTTTGACGAACATGTTGGCCCATGCGCGGTCCATCAACTCTGGCGACATCTGGTAAGGGATGCCTTCATAGTTACAGATCGCGATGATCTGGTCGATCAGGAAGATCGGCTGGTAGTTCGCATAGACGTTGTCGATGGTGGGGTATTTGTTTTTCAGCAAGTGGATGAGGGTCGCCTCATCTAGCGGCATTTTGCGTTTCTTGGCCATCATGGCAAAGATTTTCAGGAAGTTCGCCTGATCCGGCCCGTCGATTTTGATTTTGAAGAAGATACGGCGCAGGGCAGCGGTATCGAAAATCTCGTTCGGGTGGAAGTTGGTGGAGAAGATGACAAGTGTGTCGAAGGGCACTTCGAATTTCTCGCCTGACTGGAGGGCGAGGATGTCCTTGCTCTCTTCGAGCGGGACAATCCAGCGGTTGACGATGGCCTGTGGTGGCTCTTTTTGGCGGCCAAGGTCGTCCACGATAAAGATGCCGCCCGTTGATTTCAGCTGAAGTGGGGCCTGATAGGTTTTTGCAGTGGGGTTATAGACCAGATCGAGCATGTCGATGGTCAATTCGCCGCCTGTAATCACGGCGGGAAGCTCACAGCAAACATAGCGGGCATCATAGCGGGTGACGCGGCGCAGGGATGTCGGATCCTGGCCTGCCTCTTCGACTTCGACGTGTACGATAGGGTCAAAGACGGTAATGACCTGTGAGGCATATTCAATGGTGCGGGGCACATAGACCTGATCACCCAGTGCGTCGCGGATGCCGTTCGAGATGGAGGATTTCCCGTTGCCGGGAGGGCCGTACATCAGGATGGAGCGTCCTGCGGAGACAGCGGGGCCGAGGTTGCCAAGCAGCTCATCCGGCAGGATCAGATGGCCCATTGCGCCCGACAACTGGGCGCGGGTGATCTGCATGTTGCGCACGGACTGACGCTGAACCTGCTCTTTGTAGACATCAAGCGGGACGGGCATGGGGCCGAAATATTCCGACTGGGCAAGGGCGTCGAGGGCGCGGGCTTTGCCTGCGTCGGTAAGCTGGTAGCCCATCTCGTTGCCGTTTTGGGCGTTGAGCGTGCCCGTCGCCTCAACAAGGCGCTGGGTGCGGCACATGTCGACGAGTTCCTGGACAACGGGGATCGGCAGACAGACTGCTTGTGACAGATCGCTGACCAGATCGAGGTTTTTGCGGAAGATCGTTTTCAACAGGATGTCGCGCATCATAACGATGGGCAGGCGCATATCGCTGAGGGTTTTGGGCGCGGGGGGCGCCATCACGGCGGAAATTGGGGCGTTCATTGGTCTGTCCCTGTGCTGAAATCGGGTTCTAGATGACCCTTAGGGGATAAATATGGCTCTTTTCAGGCACCATAAAGGAAACCGAGGACGAGATAGATGATGAGTGTCGGGCCAAGGGCGAGGCCCATGGGGAACTTTTTGCCCTGCTCCCAGCTGGTCCAATCGGGGGCAAGGTTGCGCAGGCGGGTCATTTTGATGGTGCGGTGGGTCACAACAGCGGCCAGAAGGCTGGCGATGAAGATGAACGTCAGCAGCACCAGATCACCGAGTGCCACAAAGGGAGCGGCGGCGGCGATGAATTTGCTGTCGCCTGCGCCCATAACACCTGCGGCGTTCAGAATGATGCCCACAAACAGGACAATTACCATTCCGGCCAAGCGCCAAAGGTATTCGTCAAAGGGCAGAACAATCAAACCTACCGCGACAAAGACCGCCGCCAGCGCCAGATTGGCGCGGTTTTTGATCTTCATGCGCGACAGGTCTATGTACATCACATAGAGGCAGATCGGCACGACAAAGGGCAGAAACCACGCGGCGGCGTAGGTCGTAACAGTCATCGATCAGGCTTCGAGCGCTGCGAGAGAGCGCGATGCCGCCTCGAAGTGCTGTGGATGGGTGTCGATTGCCTCGCGCAAAAGACCTTTGCCTGTCTCAACGTCGCCTTGTTTAATCGCAGAGAGGGCCATGGTGTGTAGCAGTTGCGCGCGCTCGGTCTGGTCCATGGGAACCACGGGAAGATTATAGTTGCGCTGTGCGCCACGGCTCAGAACGAGATTGTTCTTGGCGGTGAAGAGGGTGCTGTCTTGGGCCACGGCGCTGTTGAACAGGCGCTCGGCGTCCTTGTAATCGCCGCGGGTGAGTTTGGAGTAACCCCAGTTGTTGAGCACAGGCGCGGGCGAGGTGGTCAGGCCTACGGCCGTTTCGTAAAAGCTGTCTGCTTTTTTCCACTGTTGTTTGCTGTCGGCGATAATCGCCTCAAGGCGGTAGCGTTTGAATGTCTCGTGTGTGGGCGGAATGGCGGTAAGAGTTTTCTCGGCCTTTGCCCAATCGCCTGCACGGATCAGCGCATCGGCCATCTCTACACGGTCATCATTGGTGGCGGCGGGCAGGGCGACAGTGCGCTGCCATGCGGCGGCCCCTTCGTCATAGCGTTTGGCACGGACCAGCGATTGGGCAAGGCCGCGCTGGAATTCGACGTTTTTAGGCTGTTCTTTGACAACACGCTGGAAGTAGGTGACGGCCTCATTGGGGTCGCCCACGGTCAGCATCACCTCGTTGAGGTTTGCATCATCGATTACATTCACGTCCTGAAACGCACGCTCGACAGTTTCCTTGCCGCTCTGCTCAGCGCAGGCGGATAGGAATGTAGCGCCCGCAAGAAGGGCTAGCAAAACGGAATTGTGGCGCATTTTTTTGCGTCCTTTACTGCTCTCATGCCTCGTCTAAGTGCGTTTCGGGTTTTGTGCCGCGCCTATTTTTAGGTCACAGCCCCGAGCGGATCACATAATCTGCCGATCCACGGCGCACCAATTTATATTCTTCATAGCTACCAGAAGACGTACCAGAATTCTTTGATTTTTCGAGTGCTAATCGCAAATTGTCGCGGATTGAGACACTTTCGCCATTGTCGAGGGCAAAAGCCTTGCAAAATATCTGGGTTGCGTCGGCATTTTTGCCATGCTCCATCAGGACAACCCCCAGATTGTTCCAGATTTCGGGCTGTGTCGCGTCCCGCTCAATCGCGCGGCGCAGCAGTTGTTCGGCCTGACCCAAACGGCCCAACCCCAGATTGGCAGTGCCCAGACCCGACAGGATTTCCGCATCCACAGTGCCGCGGTCAATGGCCGCGCGGTTGAAGGAGCGGATCGCAAGCTCGTACTGGCCAGAGGCGACAAGGCGGAAATCGCCCCCTCTGGAAGTGTGAGCAGGCCAACGACAGGGCAATATGAT